>CACNWV010000037.1 GCA_902624195.1 uncultured Pelagibacteraceae bacterium | reverse complement strand
TATTCCCGAAATAATTAAAATAGGTGATCCAAACCCAAGAAGAGCAACCCATATGATAGCGAAAATAAAAAAATAAAGTAAATTTGCTATTAAATTTTCACTAATATAGCCATCTAATTCTGACTGAAGTTCTTTATAATAAGAAAAATCGTTCAACTTATTTATTTCAATGCTTGTAAAAATAAAATAAAGAAAACCAATCAATATGAGCAAGTAAGAAACCCCTAAAAAAATTTTCAAATTTTTGCTCATAATTTACCTGTACAATAGACTACAATTAAAATATATACCTTTTAATATTTATGAAAAGAACATATCAGCCTAGCAATTTAGTAAGAAAAAGAAGACATGGTTTTAGAGCTAGAATGGCTACTAAAACTGGTAGACAACTTATAGCTCGCAGAAGAGCCAAAGGAAGAAAAACCCTATCAACATAAATCTAAATGGTTAAGCTTGAAAGTTTAAAAAAAAGCAACCAGTTCAGAAAAGCTCTAAAAGAAAAAAAAATTCACACTGATTATTTTTCTATTTTTGCAGCAAAGAATTTTATAAAGCCTGGAGATAAAGCAAATTTACTTATAAGTTTTGTCATGAAAAAAAAAATTGGAAAAGCAGTCAAAAGAAACAAAATCAGAAGAAAATTAAAAGCAATTGTTCAGAAATTATTAAAAAAAAAGGGTGCAATTAATAAGGATTACACTTATATAGTTTTCGGTAAGTCTAATGCTTATACGCAAAAACATGATGTGCTTATGCAATCAATGGAAAAAAGCTTTAGTAAATTGAAAAAATAAAATGACAAAAGTATTAATTTTCATTATCAAGATTTATCAGTATTTAATTTCCCCAATACTGGGAAGTAGGTGTAGATTTTTGCCCACTTGTTCCGAATACTTTATTGAAGCACTCAAAGCTCAAGGGTTAACAATAGGATTTAGATTAGGGGTAAAAAGAATCTTAAAATGTCACCCATTTAAGAAACTAGGTGGTAGTCACGGTTTAGATTTTGTGCCAGATTCAAGAGACCAAAAGGAGAGCAATAATGGATAGAAACGTTTTCGTTGCAATTGCTCTTTCAATGTCAGTTTTGCTTTTTTGGGGTGCTTTTTTTGAAACACCTAAAAAAACTTCTGAGCAACAAATTAATCAAAAGGCAGTGCAAAAGAGAGAGCAAAACTCCATTGCGCCAACAATCGATCAACCTCAAATAATGAAAAAACTTACTAGAGAAGAATCCATTAATACAAGTAAAAGAATTAAAATTGAAAATGGAAGTGTAGTAGGTTCAATTAATTTAAAGGGTGCTTTGATTGACGATATAGCTTTTAAAAAACACAAACAAAAAGTTGAAGATGGAAAAAATATTATTTTTTTAAATCCCTCTGACACTGAAAACGGTTTTTATATTGAGACAGGTTGGACGAGTATTGGAAATAAAATTAAAGTTCCAACAAAAAATTCTGAGTGGACAGTAAAAGGTAATAATATTTTAAGCGACAACTCTCCTGTTATTTTACAATGGAACAATAAAGAGGGCGTTACTTTTGAAAAAAGAATTGAGTTAGATGAAAAATATTTATTTAAAATATCACAGCAAGTAAAAAATAATTCTAATTCTCTTTTGATTCTCGGACAACCACCATGAACCACAACTACAGATAAACCCAATCTATTAAGAACATTTATATCAGATATAAAATTATTAAAAACATTTCTGTCTATTAGAACATTGCCACCATATTTAATTACAATTTTTTCGTTTTCATATTTTTTAATGTACTTTTGAACAATATTGATGTCTGGAGCTTTATCAGGCCAAAATTTTTTTATCTCGTCTAGAGAAATATTTTTCGACATCTAATTTGTTTTCACAGTCGTTTTTTTAACAATTACATACTGCTGAGCGATTGTGAGAATATTATTTATCGTCCAGTAAACAACTAATCCAGAAGGGAAAGAAGCAAGTATGATCGTTAAAAATAATGGAAAGAAAGCAAATATTTTTGCTTGTATAGGGTCAGCAGGAGCAGGGTTTAATTTTTGTTGA
>CACNWV010000036.1 GCA_902624195.1 uncultured Pelagibacteraceae bacterium | reverse complement strand
CATGTAAATCTTTCTGGTCTCGAAGTTGAAACTGCTAACGACTCAAACAGAGCATTCGTATTGAAAGAAATTCTGAATTTTAAAAAAGATGGATTGTTAAAAAAATACGATAATATTTTTATAGACTGTCCTCCGTCTTTAAGTTTACTAACTATAATGGCATTAGTTGCCTCCGATGAACTGTTAGTTCCACTTCAAACTGAATTTTTTGCTCTAGAGGGGATTACCCAACTTGTCAAAACGATTGATCGTATAAAGGAAAATTTAAATCGTAATTTAAAAATAAGGGGTATTCTATTAACGATGTTTGATAAACGAAATAAACTTTCTTCTGAGGTTGATAAAGAAGCTCGTAATTATTTTAAAGAAAAGGTTTATCAGACTGTAATTCAACGAAATGTTCGTTTATCAGAGGCACCATCACATGGCTTGCCTTGTGTAGTGTATGATAAGAATTGTATTGGAAGTAAATCCTATTTTAAACTTGCGGAAGAATTTTTAAAAAAGAATCGAATTGAAGGAGTTGCATGAATACAGGAAAAAAAAAGGGTTTAGGTAGAGGTTTATCCGCTTTGTTTGGAGATTCCTCTCCTAAAGAAAAAACCCAAGTAAAGAACCAAATCAACTCGGTATTAATCGCAGATTTATCAAGAAATCCGTATCAGCCTAGGCAAAATTTTAAAGATGAAAAAATAGAGGAATTAGCCAATTCTATAAGAAAAAATGGGATTATTCAGCCTATAGCAGTAAGACCTAGTAAATCTGATGATGGTAAATTTGAAATAGTAGCAGGAGAAAGAAGATGGATTGCTGCTCAGAGAGCAGGTTTACATGAAGTGCCAGTGACAATCTTAGATTTGAGTGATGTTGAGTCTCTGGAAGTTGCGATTGTAGAAAATATTCAAAGAGACGATCTAAATCCTATTGAAGAAGCAAGGGGCTATAAAAGATTAAACGAGGAATTTAAATATGATCATGAAAGTATCTCAAGATTAATGTCAAAAAGCAGAAGTCACATTAGTAATACATTAAGGTTATTATCATTACCTAAAGATGTAGTAGCAATGCTAGAGGAGGGAAGTCTTACTTCTGGGCAGGCAAGACCTTTAATTGGACTGGCTAACGCTTCTTCAATTGCTGAAGAAATTGTATCCAAAAATTATAGCGCAAGAAAAGTTGAATATATTACTAGAAATACCAAAAGTAGTTCCAAAGAGAAAAAAGTTGATGCAAATATTCTAAAGACACAAGAACGTATAGAGAAAATTCTTGGTTTAAGAGTAAATATTATTAATAAAAAGAATAATTCTGGTAAAATTACCATTCAATATAAAGATTTAGGCCAATTTCAATTTTTATCTGATATATTAACTAAGAATTAGCTATTTCACATACTTCAACTAAAAGTTTTTTTATTAAAACACTTTTAACAATAGCCGAGTCAGATTTTGCTCTGATTTCTAGTTCGTAAGTCTTATATTGAGCTAAATCTAAATTTTCTTTGCTCCATTTCTTAGCTTGTAAAGTAAGACAAGGTTTGTCTTTCCAAAATACTGGTGGTTTAAGTGAATTTATCTTTGCTTCAATATTTTGTTTATCACTCATATTATTCAATTCCCTTAGCTTGTCTAATCTTTGGTTGAAAGTTGCTATATAATATACGTTTTTATCAGGATCAATTATTGTGTCACTTAGTAGTTTATTTGTTTTTGTTTTATCACCTAAAAGAGCCGCATCTCTTAATTTCGTAAAATCATCATTAACTTTTAGATCAAGTAGCATTTCTAATCTGCTATCATCGATTATATTATCTTTAAAAAAAGTTTTTATTTTTTGTATTTCATTATTAAGTTTTACTCTGTCTAAATTAGTATTTTCTACGATCAGGTTTATATTTGATTGGGATAAACCTTTAAATCCTTTTAATCTTTCACTAATAATTTTCTTAATTCCAATTTCATTGTCCTCGTAGCAAGGTACTATTGCACAGCCTTTCTCTTTTTCAAAATAGCTTCTTATTTTCGATTTTTTATCTAATACGTCTGAAAAAAAATAAATTGTTTGTTGTTGGATACTATTTTT
>CACNWV010000035.1 GCA_902624195.1 uncultured Pelagibacteraceae bacterium | reverse complement strand
AAGGTAATAATCCATCATTTAGGGTGGAAGGGGATACAAGTTTTGTTGAAGAATTTAATAAACAAAACCGAAAAATAAAAACTGAAAATAATTATGAAATTAAACTAGATGATTTTTATAAAAGAGAAGCAATTAAAATTATTAGAGATAAGCCCCTCGATTATCTGAAGTTTTATTTTGTTAAAATTTTTTCTTTCATTCTGTTTGATTTTAATTCAACATATCCAAATTATTATAATTTTATTCATTTACTACCTAAAATTATAGTTTCGTTAGGAGCTTTAGCAGGAGCATTTTTATCACTAAGATTTAAGGGTTTTTTTCAATATTTATCTTTATACTATCTTTCAAATATTCTTTTATTTTCAGCTTTTTTTATTTTACCGAGATATAGTCTAATACTATTACCTATTCAGCTAATACTTTGTATAGCTCTCATAAATTATCTAAGAAAACTTATCAATTAACTCTAAAATAATTTTTTTAGAAGAATATATTTGTTTCCAATTTGGGTATTCTTTTTTAAATTTTTTCATGCTAGAAATATACCAAACATGATCTCCTATTCTATTCTGCCTGATAATATTTTTTTTTATTTTTATATTTGCAGTTTCCTCGACTAAATTTATAGCTTCAATTACTGAACAATTTGAAAATCTTCCACCACCAGTATTATAAATTTCACCATTTTTTGGTTTTTTAAAATACTCCCAAAAGCATGTTGCTAAATCATAGCTATGAATATTATCTCTTACTTGTTTTCCTTTGTAGCCAATCAAATTATATTTTTTAAATTTTAAAGAAGTTTTTACAAGATATGATAAAAATCCATGTAATTCTGCGCCAGCATGATTCGGGCCAGTTATACATCCAGCCCTAAAACAAGCCGTTTTAAGTCCAATATTTTTACCATATTCTTGAACTACTAAATCTGCATAGGTTTTTGAAGCTCCAAAAAAACTATGTGTACAATTATCGACTGACATAGTTTCATCAATTCCATTGTAAAAATTATGATTTTTTTTAATTTCCCACCTGGTTTTTTTTTCGATTAGTGGAAGTTTATTTGGGTTGTCCCCGTATGTTTTATTAGTAGATACAAATATGAACGGTGCACCAGGAGAATATAATTTTGTTAATTCTAAAATATTTAAAGTTCCTCTGGCATTAATATCAAAATCAATAAAGGGTTTATTTTTTGCCCAATCATGGGAAGGTTGAGCCGCACAATGAATAATGATCTTAATCTTTTTTTTATATTTTATAAAAATTTTTTTCAGTGCATCATAATTTCTAATATCAACATTGTAATGAAAATATTTTTTAATCTTTTTTTTTAATTTTTTCTTCACTTGAAGAATGTCACCATCTTCTCCGAAAAAAAATTTTCTAGAATTATTATCTATTCCAACTATTTCAAAACCTTTCCTCGAAAAAAATAATGCAGACTCTGAGCCAACTAAACCGCAGGAACCTGTAATCAAAGCAACGCTCATTTAAAATACTTTAATATCACTTTATTCTGTTGCAACCAAATAAAAATATCTTTAAGAATTTGATTGATATTTTTTTTCGGACTCCATTTGTAAAATTTTTTAACTTTTTTATTATTCGTTACATAGTAAGGAATGTCGTAATTTGAAGTTTTAGAAATATTTCTAAATTTAATAGAGGTATTCGTAAGCCTTTCACATAATGAAGTCAAATCTCTCAAAGATAAAACATTATTTTTACCACCTCCAATATTGAAAGTTCTATTATAAATTTTATTCATTTTCTTAAGTTGAAGATATATAATATCACAAACATCATCTATATGTATTACATCTCTAATTTGAAAACCTTTTCCACCAAAACCAATATAAGATAAATTTTTTTTAAGCAAATGTCTTGCAATCCATAAAGTAACAAATCCTTGGTCTTGTTTCCCAAATTGCCAAGGACCAGATATTACACCAAAACGGTTTATTAGATATTTTAATTTTCCCTTATAGAACATTTCTTTAATTAATTTTTCAGAAGCTAGTTTGGTAAATCCATATAAAGAACTTTCATTAGATGTATCAAATTCTTCACTGACCAATTTATTAA
>CACNWV010000034.1 GCA_902624195.1 uncultured Pelagibacteraceae bacterium | reverse complement strand
ATTTTAACTAAGTGATTAAACACATTTCCTGAATTTAATTGTTTTGTAGCTTTTTCGAGCGATATTTTAAAATCATTTTCTTTACCAGAAACAATCAATCCTGCTGCTACATTGAGAGCAACAGATTGAGAAAATTCATTTTTTTGTCCTTTAAATATTTCAACAATTTTCTTTGAATTATATTCTGCATTTTTCCCTTTTAAATTCTCCGTATTTGTAGAATCAATTCCTAAAGTTTTTGGATCAATTATAAACTCTTTAATACTTTTATCTTTAAGTTCTACTACTTTTGTCTTTGCAAATGGTGATATCTCATCCATACCATCTTCGCTATGAACGATGTATGCATGAACAACTCCATTTTCTTTGAGTGCCTCAGCGAAAGGTTTCATCCATTTTTTATCAAATACTCCTATTACCTGTCTTTTTACTTGTGCAGGACTACTTAAAGGACCAATTAGGTTAAAGATCGTTTTCTTTTGCATTTTTTTTCTAGCAGGTCCTACATGTTTCATTGCCGAATGATAATTAGGTGCAAACATAAAAGCAAAATTAAATTTTTTTATACTTTCCGCAGCCTCATTTGGTTTCAAATTAATATTTATTTTTAAAGCTTCCAATACGTCTGCAGACCCACAGTTTGAAGAGACAGCTTTATTGCCATGCTTAGCAACTTTAACACCCATACTTGCTAAAACTATGGCTGCTGCTGTAGAAATATTTAAAGAGTTTTGCCCATCTCCTCCTGTTCCACAAGTGTCTATAGTATTCTGGTCGGCTTTAACTTTAGAAGCTTTTTCCCTTAAAACAAAGATTCCTCCAGCTAACTCATCTTTAGTTTCACCTTTTTTTGTAAGAGACTCTAAAATATCAATAATCAAACTTTCATTATATTTACCTTCCATAAGTGCATTAAATAGAGCTTTACTTTCCTCAAAAGAAAGGTTTTGACCTTTTTTTAAATTTTCTACAAAATTAGACATTTAATTAGTTATAAAGTTTTTAATTAATTTCATACCTACTTTAGTGCTTATACTCTCAGGATGAAATTGAAACCCATGAATATCATAATTTTTATGCATTAAACCCATAATTGTTTTGTTTTTTGTTTCTGCTGTAATTAGTAGATTTTTTGGTAATCTTTTTCGATCTACAACTAAACTATGATATCTTGTAGCTTCAAAGTTGTTGTGAATATTCTTAAACAAACCTTTTTTATTATGCTTGATCCTACTTGTTTTTCCGTGCATTAAATTTTTAGAATTAATAATTTTACCTCCAAAAACTTGACCTATGACTTGATGTCCTAAACAAACTCCAAGGATAGGGATTTTTTTGTAAACTTCTTTTACAATTTTAAGGCAATTTCCAGCTTGATTAGGATTTCCAGGTCCAGGAGATATTACAATCTTATCGTATTTTTTTCTTAAAACTGTTCTTCCATCAATCTTATCATTTCTAATTACTTCAACATTTTTTTTAATCTTGCAAATATAATGGAATAAATTGTAAGTAAAACTATCATAATTATCTATTAATAAAATTTTCATTTAATCAACCGCTTTCATTAAAGCTTTAGCTTTATTAACCGTCTCAGCATATTCTTTGTCGGGCTTACTATCTGCAACAATACCTGCGCCAGCTTGAACGTAAAGTTTGTTATTTTTTATCAGTCCTGTTCTTAACGCAATACAAGTGTCGAACTCATTATTAGGTGTAAAATAACCTATTCCGCCAGCGTATAATTTTCTTTTATTTTTTTCAAGTTCATCAATTATTTCCATAGCTCTAATTTTAGGTGCTCCACTCACTGTTCCCGCAGGAAAACCTGACAAAAGTGTTTCAAAAATTGAAGTTTTGTTATCAAACTTTCCTATGACGTTTGAAACAATATGCATTACATGAGAATATTTTTCTACTTTAAATTTTTCGGTTACTCTTACAGTATTAATCTTTGCAACCTTTCCAACATCATTCCTTCCAAGATCCAAAAGCATGAGATGTTCTGCTAATTCTTTTTTATCTTTAAGAAGATCTTTTTCATATTTTTGATCATCTTTTACAGTTTTTCCTCTTGGTCTTGTTCCTGCAATCGGTCTTATAGTAACCTCACCTTTTCTTAGCCTCACCAATATTTCCGGACTACTTCCAAGGACATTGAAATCACGGTAATTAAAATAAAACATAAAAGGAGAGGGGTTTGATTTTCTTAAATAATTATATATTTCAATTGGTCTTTTATTTATTTTCCTCTCAAATCTTTGACTTAAAACAACTTGAAAGATATCGCCTTTTTTAATGTAAGATTTAGCTTTCTTTACAAGTTTTTTGAATTTATTTTTTGAAGTATTAGATTTTATACTATTCTTATTAGATTTAAATGTGAATTGATCTGGAAGTTTTATATTTTCAAAGCTGTGATATAATTC
>CACNWV010000033.1 GCA_902624195.1 uncultured Pelagibacteraceae bacterium | reverse complement strand
GAAAATAAGGCTCGTAATGAAGCTACAATTGAAGGGATTGAGAACAGAAAAAAAGATTTACTATATTCAGTAAAAAATGAACTTGGTATTGAAAATGAGTCATCTATTTTACCACTTTCTGATTTAAGTAAAAGTGAGGTTAAGGACCTACCATCAATCGAAGAGCAAACCGAAAAAATTGAAAAAACAAAAAAACTAAGAGAGTCTCTCGGATCGGTAAATCTTAGAGCTGATGAAGAGACTAAAAAATACGAAGCAGAAATCAAAAAAATGGAGGACGATAGAGCTGATTTATATTCAGCTATTGTAAAATTAAAAACAAGTATTGATGAATTAAATCAAAAAGGAAGAGAGAGATTATTAGATGCTTATACGAAAGTTAATCGTAAGTTTAATGAAGTTTATACAAAATTATTTAATGGAGGTACTGCAAAAATCGAATTAGTAGACTCGGAGGATCCTCTAGAGGCAGGTTTAGAAATGTTTGTTTCACCTCCAGGAAAAAGACTTCAGTCTATCACGTTGCTTTCAGGCGGTGAACAAGCGTTAACTGCTTTGTCATTGGTGTTTGCAGTTTTTTTAGTCAATCCATCTCCGATTTGTGTTTTAGATGAGGTGGACGCACCATTAGATGATGCCAATGTCACAAGATTTTGTGGCTTACTGGATGACCTTACAAAAATTACTAATACAAAATTTGTAATCATCACTCACCACGCGTTGACAATGTCTAGAATGGATAGACTTTATGGAGTTACAATGGCAGAGCAAGGAGTAAGCCAACTTGTATCTGTTGATTTACAACGAGCAGAAGAGTTAGTTGCTTAAATAAATAAAATGACAATACCGGAAGATTTTAAAACTCGCCTTAAAATTGCAAAATCTAGAATAAAAAAAGAAATTAATAACGATGAGGCAAAACGTGGGTCATTTATGGGTAATGCTTTCAAATTGGGCACGGAATTAGTTGCAGCAGTTGCAGTTGGGACAATTATTGGGTTTATTTTAGATAGCTGGTTTGATACTAAACCTTGGTTAATAATAATTTTCTTTTTTTTGGGAGCGGCAGCAGGCATGATAAATGTGATAAGAGCAGCAAAGAGAATGCAGGAAAGGGATTAACGTTTATATGGCAAGTAATCCAATGCAACAATTCACAGTTCATAAAATTGGACCTGAAATAAAAATTGCAGGTATTGATTTATCTTTCACAAACGCAAGCTTGTTCATGGTAATCAGTGCCCTAACCATTATTATTTTTTTATTTTTTGGTTCTAAAGAAAAAAAAATTATCCCAAACAAAATCCAACTAATAGCTGAAATGTTTTATACCTTTGTAGCAAAGATGATTAGTGATACTGCGGGTACAAAAGCTAAACCTTATTTTCCATTTATATTTAGTCTTTTTATGTTTGTTCTATTTTGTAATATGGTAGGCATGCTTCCGTACTCTTTTACAGTAACAAGCCATATAATTGTTACTCTTATTATGGCACTATTTATTTTTATAGCTGTAACAATTATCGGTTTTATAAAACATGGTTTTAAGTATCTCAGTATATTTATTCCGAGTGGAGTACCGGCTGTGCTTTTACCATTAATCACAGTCATAGAAATTATTTCCTATTTAAGTAGACCGGTGAGTCTATCAGTTCGGTTATTCGCAAATATGATGGCGGGTCACACTATGTTAAAAGTTTTTGGGGGATTTGTAGTAAGTTTAGGAATATTAGGTGGTTGGTTGCCACTTAGTTTTTCAGTAGCACTAACTGGCTTGGAAATTTTAGTAGCTTTTTTACAAGCTTATGTTTTTGCAATTTTAACCTGCATCTACTTGAATGATGCATTAAATTTACACCATTAAATAAAAGGAGGAAAAATGGAGTTAGAAGCGGCGAAAATGATTGGAGCAGGTCTTGCTGCAATCGCGTTGGCAGGAGCAGGAGTTGGTATCGGGATTATTTTTGGTAACTACCTCTCTGGAGCAATGAGAAATCCATCTGCAGCACAAAAACAATTCCCTAACTTATTGTTAGGATTTGCTTTAGCTGAAGCAACAGGATTATTTGGGCTAGTAGTAGCTTTAATTATTTTATTTGCTTTTTAGTAAGTTAAATATGAGAAGTTTCTTAAGTTTAATAATATCGTTTGTAACTATAGATATTAATGTATACTCAGCTGAGGCTGGAATGCCTCAGCTAGACCCGACTTATTGGGCTTCTCAAGCATTCTGGTTAGTATTGATTTTTTCTATATTGTACATTTCAATATCAAAGTTTTATTTACCAAAAATTAAAGATAATTTAGATAATAGAGAAAATAAGATTAAGGAAGATTTAGAAAACGCAAATAAATTTAAAGATCAATCTGAGGAAAAAATTAAAGAGTACGAGGCTATTTTGGAAAAGGCTAAGGTAGAAGTTTCTAAAATACTCACCGAGTCAAAAAATAT
>CACNWV010000032.1 GCA_902624195.1 uncultured Pelagibacteraceae bacterium | reverse complement strand
CAAACCCTCCTATTGACTCTTTAAGAGAAAATAAAGTTATGAGTCTAAAAACAAGATTTGGAAATTTAGGTAATATTTTAGATTTTGATAATTTAACAGAAGAAAACATATATGTACTTGATAGTCCTATCCTTACAAACTGCCAATTTAAAAAATTTAAAAAATTTTTTTCAAAAAAAATAAAAATTCTAGATTGCACCTTTGATATAACCTCTTCACTTAAAGAGCGACTAGAAGTTATTAGAGAGGAAGCCGAAACTTCTGTTAGAGAGGGAAGTACTTGCCTGATTTTATCCGATAAAAATATTAATAATCAAAAAGCAAGTATACCTAGTATATTAACAGTTGGCGCAGTTCACTCTCACTTAGTTAAAAATGGCCTAAGGGGATATTGCTCATTGAACGTAGAATGTTCAGATGCATTAGATACACATTCTTTTGCTGTTCTTATTGGAGTTGGTGCAACGACTGTAAATCCTTATCTTGCGATAGACAGTATTTACCAAAGATTTGAAAAAAAATTATTTGGAAAATCTGATTTTGAAAGTTGTGTTCAAAAGTTTAAAAAATCTATTGATGCTGGATTATTAAAAATTATGTCTAAGATGGGAATTTCTGTAATAAGTTCTTACAGAGGTGGATGTAATTTTGAGGCTGTAGGATTAAGTAGAGCAATAGTTTCCGACTATTTTCCAGGTATGTCATCAAGAATTTCAGGAATAGGTGTCATTGGAATTGAAAAAAAAATTAAAGAGCTTCACGCAAAATTTAACTCAAAAAATGTATTTACTTTACCCATTGGAGGTCTTTACAGATATAGAAAAAGTGGTGAGGACCATCAATATCAAGGAAGATTAATTCATCTGCTCCAAAGCGCAGTAGGAAGTGGATCTTATGAGCAATATAAAAAATATTCTGCGGGAATACATAGTCTGCCACCAATAAATATTAGAGATTTATTAGAATTTAAAAAATCTAAAAAGAAAATAAGTGTTGATGAAGTTGAGCCACTCGAAGAAATATTAAAGAGATTTGGTAGTGGAAGTATGTCACATGGAGCTCTATCTGCCGAGGCCCATGAAACATTAGCTATGGGTATGAACAGAATTAAGGGAGCCTCTTGTAGTGGGGAGGGTGGTGAAGACGCCAAAAGATTTAAAGTTCTTTCAAATGGTGATAGTGCTAATTCTAGAGTTAAACAGATCGCCTCAGCAAGATTTGGTGTAACTGTTGATTATTTGAATAATGCAAATGAAATAGAAATAAAAATTGCTCAAGGAGCTAAACCAGGAGAAGGTGGTCAACTACCTGGGTTTAAAGTTACAGAGGAAATAGCTAGGCTTCGACATTCTACTCCAGGCGTAACGTTAATTTCTCCTCCTCCACATCATGATATTTATTCAATCGAGGATTTAGCTCAATTAATTTATGATTTAAAACAAATTAATCCTAAAGCACGAGTAGGGGTCAAACTCGTAGCTTCAACAGGCATTGGAACTATCGCTGCGGGAGTTGCAAAAGCAAAGGCAGATATAATTTTAATCTCAGGTCACTCTGGAGGAACCGGAGCTAGCCCTCAAACTAGTATAAAATATGCTGGAATACCTTGGGAGATGGGTTTAACTGAGGCTAATCAGATTTTAACTTTGAATAATCTAAGGCACAATGTAACGCTTAGAACTGATGGTGGATTAAAAACTGGAAGAGATGTTGTAATAGCCGCAATGATGGGTGCTGAGGAGTACGGCATGGGAACTTCCTCTCTAGTTGCTATGGGATGTATAATGGTTAGACAGTGTCATTCCAATACTTGCCCCGTTGGAGTTTGTAGTCAGGATACCTCTTTAAGAGAAAAATTTACAGGTACTCCTGAAAAAGTGGTCAATTTGTTTAAATTTGTGGCAACGGAGGTTAGAGAGATATTAGCATCTTTGGGATTTAGATCTATAAACGAAATTATTGGACGAACCGATCTATTATCTCAAGTCAATAAAGGTGCATCAAATTTAGATGATTTGGATTTAAACCCACTATTAGTACAAGCAGACCCGGGTGAAAATCTAAGATACTGTAAAGACAATCATATTAATAAAGTTCCTGAAACATTAGATGAAAAAATTTGGTCTGATATAAAAGATAAGATCAACCTTTCAGACAAAAATAATTTTGAGTATGAGATTAAAAACACTTCCAGGTCTGTAGGTACAAGACTTTCACATCACATTTATAAAAAGTATGGAAACGAAAAATTAAATGATGAGACAATTAATATAAGATTATCTGGTTCAGCTGGTCAATCCCTGGGGGCATTTTTGACTAAAGGTATATGCCTTACAGTCGAGGGTGATTGCAATGATTATGTGGGTAAAGGTTTATCGGGAGGGAAGATAATTGTTAAAACCTCAAATAAAAGCAAATTAATTGCTGATCAAAATACAATAATTGGTAATACAGTTTTATATGGAGCTACTTCTGGAAAATTATATGCTTCTGGGCAGGCCGGGGAAAGATTTGCGGTAAGAAATTCAG
>CACNWV010000031.1 GCA_902624195.1 uncultured Pelagibacteraceae bacterium | reverse complement strand
AGCCTCTAAAATTTCAAGAAAATAAAAATTAAAACTTGCTTTTCTATTTAAACAAATTATTTTTCTTCCAGACAATATATTTTGTTTCATTAAAGTAATTTAGCTACTTTAAGCGCTTCAGAAACTTTCTTTTTTGTTTCTTCTCTAATTTCAACTAGTGGTAACCTAACAGAAGGGTTGCACATTCCTAACAATGATGCTGCATATTTAACTGGTGAAGGATTACTTTCAATAAATAACGCTGAATGTAATGGCTGTAAGAGTTTATCTAATGATTCAGCTTCTCCATTTTTTTGCATACAAGCTTTTTGAAAATCAGAAGAAATTTTTGCTGCTATATTTGCAGTAACTCCAATAGCGCCCACTCCGCCTCTTTTATTAAACTCTAAAGCATTATCGTCATTTCCAGTAAGCTGAATAAAATCTTTTCCCATTGCTTTTAATTGTTTATCTACTCTATTTAAGTCACCAGTTGCATCTTTTACGCCAGCTATATTTTTTAGTTCATATAGTTTGCTCATAGTTTCAACTGACATATCTATTACTGACCTAGACGGAATATTATAAATAATAATTGGAATACCAACACTATCGTTAATCTTTTTATAATGTTGATACAAACCTTCTTGTGTTGGTTTGTTATAATAAGGTGTAACGACTAATAATGCGTCTGAACCAGCTTTCTCTGCGAATTGAGAGAGCTCAACAGCTTCATCAGTTGAATTAGAACCTGTCCCAGCTATCACAGGTATTTTTCCATTACATTCTTTTACAGCTATCTCTATAATTTTTTTGTGCTCACTATGAGATAGAGTTGGAGACTCGCCAGTCGTGCCTCCAGGGACTATGCCATTGGTGCCGTTATTTAAGTGATAATCAATTAATTTTCTATATGTATTTTCATCAAGATTATCATCTTTAAATGGGGTTATTAATGCAACAATTGATCCTTTAAGCATAAAATAATATAAGGTAGATATCCTTAAACTTATGCTTAATAGATTAATTAGTCTAGTATTTTTATTATCATTTTTGAAAGTTAGTATCGTTTATTCTGATACAGATTTCTTATTACCACAAAAAAAACCATCAATTTTTAAAAAATCTGAAAAACAGATCCAAGAAAATATTAATAGAAATCTCCCTATGCCAAAGCCATTATTAGAAAGAAAGGGTGAGATTAAGCCAACCGTGGTTGAACAAAAAAAAGAAGAGCCAACAGAAAAAAAAGATCTAAAAGCAGGGCCTAAAGAAGTTAAAACACAATTATCTTCCTCATTTGTGTTCCCCAGAAAAAAACCTATCACATACAAAGTATCATCAAAAGAAGTAAAAAGTTCAAAAGTTCTTAATAAAAAAGATTTTGAGAGAGCTAAAGAAACTATCAAATTTATCAAACAAAAAAAATGGAATAGCGCTTTAAAAAGTGCTCAAAAGGTAAAAGATAGTGAGTTCAGAAAGTTAATTACTTGGATGCATCTTAAAACTACGAGAAATGGAGCTTCATTTAACGAGTATAAAAAATTTATAGAACAAAATGATTACTATCCAAGAATTAATAGAATAAGATATTTAGCAGAAGAAAAAATATATTTAAGAAATAATTCGCCCACATCAATAATTAATTGGTTTGAAAAATATCCTCCTTTGGGTGGTTTAGGTAAAATTAAATTAGCTGAGGCTTTTCTAGAACAAGGGAAACTAGAAAGAGTAAAAGAATTAGTAAAAGAAGGATGGATAACTGCTGAAATAAGAAAAAATGATTTGGGTTATTACAGAGCTAAATTTAAAAAGTTTATCTCCTCGGATGATCATGTAAAAAGAGCTGATTATTTAGCGTGGGAAAGGAAATACTGGGATTTAAAAAGAATGCTTAGGTATTTGCCAACAGATCAGAGAGCTCTTTACAATGCAAGACAGATTTTAATGAGTAACTCTTATGGTGTAGATAATGCAATAGCAAAAGTTCCTCAATATTTAAAGAAAGATCCTGGTTTAGAATTTGACAGATTAAGATGGAGGAACCGAAGAGGACGATTAGACGGATCTTTGGAAATTTTATATCAAAACGCGAATAGAACTGAGAAACAAATGATCAGGCCGGATAAATGGTGGGAACAGAGAGAAAGTGTTACTAGAAGTTTAATTTACAAAAAAAGATATAAGACAGCATATAAAGTCGCTAGTGAGCATTCTCTATCTTCTGGCCCATCTTTTGCCGAAGCTGAGTGGTTATCTGGCTGGATAGCTTTAACTTTTTTAAAATCACCAGAGTATGCAATTAATCATTTTCAAAATTTTTATAATAATGTAGGCTACCCGATAAGCTTAGCTAGAGGAGCATATTGGCTAGGAGAGTCATATGAAAAATTGAACGAAAAAGAAACTGCAAATAGATTTTTTTCAGAAGCAGCAAAATTCCCAATGACTTACTACGGACAACTTGCTTTCAATAAAATTAATCCTGGTGGTAATTTTGAATTAAAAGATGAAAGTATTTTTGATAAAGATTATGAAAAAGAGTTTAAAAAAAATAAACTTATTAAGCATGTTATTCTGTTACATGAACTAAATGCAAGCCAATATGCTAAAGATATTCTTAAACATTTAGCTGATCTTAATATTGAAAAAGGAAGTGAAGTTTTAGCAGCTGAATTATCTACATCAGTAGAAAGATATGATTTTGCAATACAAATATCAAAAAAGGCATCCTACGAAAAAAGATTTTTAAATAAGTATAATTATCCAGTTATTGCTACTCCAAAAATTGTAAATAATAAACAAATGCCTAAACAAGAAATTGTTCTTG
>CACNWV010000030.1 GCA_902624195.1 uncultured Pelagibacteraceae bacterium | reverse complement strand
GTTCTTTGTGTTTTTTAATGCATGTTTTGTGGCCTCGAAAGTTGTAGCCTTTGAGTCATTGATAAAAATACAGTTTTTCTTTTTAAAAAAGATTTCATATCTATGGGGCAAACCTGTAAAATTTTTTAATGACTTTAAAAAAAATTCATCGCTAATTTTTAGAAGCTTAATAAATTTGTAAACAAATGTCATATTTTCAAGGTTAATATCCGAATTTAGATATAAATTTTTCATTTTCGATTTCACCTTTTTATAGCTCTGTAAGCTAGGAATAATAAGATTTCCAAATAAATTTCTCTTTTTAAAAGAAGATTTTAGCTTGTTATTAACGATAGAATATTGTCGGTTATTTTGAAGAGTAAAAATTTTAAATTTTGAATTAATATAATCGATCATGCTTCCATGCCAATCAAGATGATCGTTCGTTATATTTAATAATAAGGCATAATCTGGAGAGATAAATTTAGAATGGGATAACTGAAATGAGGATGCTTCAATAATTAAAAAGCTATCTTTTTTTATTTTTAAATCAAGTATAGGCGTTCCAATGTTTCCACCTAAAACGGTTTTATAGCCTTTTTTTTTAAGGACGTGATCTATTATTTTACACGTAGTTGATTTTCCATTAGTTCCGGTTACAACAACACTTTTAAAAAAATTTTTAAGCAAAAAGATTAAATCTATATCCGTAATTATTTTTTTTTTGTATTTAATTAGTTTTTTTCTATTTTTAGAATTTTTTAAACTTACTCCTGGACTTAAAACTATGTAATTAGATTTCTTTAACACCTCATCTAAATTTTTCGCTCTTTTCTTTTTAAATAAATTATAGTTCTTGTCATCCCAAACAGAATAGTTTTTTAAATTATTTTTTTTGAAAAAATTTATTACTGACTTACCAGTTGATCCTAGTCCATAAACTAAAAATGATAACTCTTGGAATTTTTTATCATAATCCATCAGTTACCTTAATTTTAATGTAGCCAATCCAATTAAAGCTAAAATAATTGCAATAATCCAAAAACGAATTACGATTGTAGACTCTGCCCATCCTTTTTTTTCAAAATGATGGTGAATAGGTGCCATTTTAAATATCCTTTTTCCTGTCAATTTAAAAGATATTACTTGTATTATAACTGAGACGGTTTCTAGAACAAATAGTCCGCCAATGATTGCTAAAACAATTTCATGTTTAACGATAATTGCAATAGCTGCCAAAGATCCACCTAAAGAAAGCGAACCAGTGTCGCCCATAAAAATTTTTGCTGGTGGTGCATTATACCATAAAAAACCTAAGCAAGCTCCAACGATAGATCCACAAAAAATTGATAATTCGCCAACATCAGGGATGTATTGGATTTGAAGGTATTCTGAGAATATTGTATTTCCAACAACGTAAGAGATCAAAGTAAATGATAGCGCTACAAGCATAACTGGGACTGTAGCCAAACCATCAAGTCCATCTGTCAAATTTACCGCATTAGATGCGCCGATAATAACAAACAATCCAAAAGGAATAAAAAATATACCTAAATGTAAAATTAAATTTTTAAAAAAGGGAAAATAAAGTTCATATAAATACTTGTGATCAGAATATTTAATTAAAATAATTAATGTTACTAGACTTATAATTAGCTGGCCGATAAACTTGTATCTTGATTGTAACCCAGTAGAGTTTTTTAATTTTATTTTTAATATATCGTCTAAAAGTCCCAAGGCTCCTAGACTCAATGAAACAAAAATTAGTGTCCAAACATAAATGTTTTTCAAATCTGCCCACAGTAAGGTGCTTGAAATTATACCAATGATTATTATTACTCCTCCCATTGTTGGTGTACCAGATTTTTTTACAATATGATCAATAGGGCCATCTTGCCTAATTGGCCCAGTAATCATTTTTTCAGAAAAAATTTTTATTAATGGTGCTCCAATTATGAAAACAACAATTAGAGATGTCATTACTGATAAGCCAGTTCTAAAGGTCAAATATTTAAATACATTTAAAAAAGAATATTGATCAATTAGCGAGGTAAATAGATGGAACAACATTTTAATATCCTTTTATCATTTTTTTACTTAATTTGTTTAGACCAGTCGCATTTGAGCCTTTAATCATAAGATAATCATTATTAGCTATAATATTGTTTAAAGTAAAATCTATATCTTCATCTTGTTGAAAAATATTTCCACGCTTTTCTTCACGTATATTTTTATAAGTTGATAGAGTTTTGGTTCCCTTTACGAATACTTTGTCTATATCTGAATTGTTAATAACTTTTGACAAATTCTTGTGAAACATCTCAGATTTTTTTCCAAGTTCAAGCATCTCTCCAAGTAATAAATATTTTTTAAAATTTAGTTTTTTTATAGAATTAAAATTTTGTATTGCCATTTTTACTGATAGTGGATTGGCATTATAACTTTCATCAATTAATTTAAATACTTTCTTATATCTTTTTATTTTGTGCAATTTACCTCTTCCTTCTGATGGCTCATAACCTTTAAAGAGATTTGTAATTTTTGCGATATTAAGGTTAAGATCGTTTAGTAAAGCTAATGATGACAAGATATTGTAAATATTAATATTTTTAAATTCTAAGTTAAAAAATTTATCTTTAACTCTGACTTTCATTAAATATTTTTTTTCTCTTTTTTTAACAAAAACAGGGAAAATATCAGATTTTTTGTTTTTGCCAAAAGAAACTATCTTTAGGTTTTTTAGTTTTGCCTTTCTACACAAATACTTAAAAAATTTATCATCTCTATTTAAAATAATAGTTCCATTTTTTTGGATATTATTAATAATTTCACTTTTAGCTTTAGCAATACCCTTTAAGTTATCGAAATTTTCGATATGTGCTTCGCCAATATTAGTTATTATCCCAGTATTAGGTTTGATAATTTTTGATAAGGTGTTTATTTCCCCAGCTTTACTCATACCTATTTCAAAAACACCGTATTTATGTGTCAAACCTAATTGAGCGAGACTTAGTGGAACTCCAAAGTGATTATTATATGATTTAGGTGAACTTAATGTTTTGCCGAAATTTTCTAATAAGTTTTTTATTAAATTTTTTAATGAAGTTTTACCTGCACTCCCTGTGATAGCAATTATTTTTGCTTTTGAGTAATCTCTT
>CACNWV010000029.1 GCA_902624195.1 uncultured Pelagibacteraceae bacterium | reverse complement strand
ATAATCAAAGTATGATGAGTATAAAATATTAATAAAAGACAATAAGCTAATAGGGAAGCAAAATAAACTTAAGAAGAAACTTATACTTTTAAAATTCATTAAAACTAAATTGATCCTACACTGAAGATATTTTCCACTGCTTTTAATTGCTCTCTTTTTGCTAAAAAAACAACAAGGTCGTCTTTTTCAAATATAAAGTTTGACCTCGGTATAATTACTTTATCTTTTCTTACGATCGCTCCTATTCTTATATCTTCAGGAAGATTTGAGTCCCTAATCTTTTTATTTAATAGTTCTGATTTGTCCAAAATCTTTGCTTCAATGAATTCAAATTCTCCGTCTAATACTGAATATACTGTTCCGATTGTTCCTCTATGAACATGTTCCATTATTCTTGATACCGTTGTCATACGAGGATCAACTAAATCATCTATGTTGAGTGAGTCCTGTAATAAATTGTAATTTGATTTATTGACAATTGCTATAGTTCTTTTTTTTAATCCAGTTTTTTCAGCTAAAACGCATGCCATCATATTATTTTCATCATCATTAGTTAGTGCCAATACAGTTTCAGATCCCTCTAAATTTGCCTCTTTTAAAATTTCTTCGTCGAGAGCATCTCCATTAATAACAATCGATGATGAAAGTTCATTAGCAATTTCTTCTGCTCTTTTTTTGTCTTTTTCAATTATTTTTATTCTTAAATCTTCAAAATTTTCCTCTAACATTTTTGCTAAATTCAAGCCGATATTACCTCCTCCAATAATTAGAACATTTTTAGATACTTTTTCCTCATGGCCGAAAGCTTTCAAGATTTGATTTAGTTGGTCGCTGCTAACTACAACATAAACGTTATCGTTTTCTAACATTTGATCATTTTTTTTTAGATAGATAAATTTTTCTTTTCTTAAAGCTCCAACAATATTTGCTTTAAAATCAGGAAATTTTTCAGTTAATTTTTTTAAAGGTATATTTTTTATTGGACAATTTTTTTCAATTGAAATTTCCAACATTTTAACTTTATTATTTCCAAAGGGTACATTATCTAAAGCTCCTGGTGCCTCCAATCTTCTATAGAGAGATCTTGCTACTTCTATCTCTGGAGAGATAATCACATCGATTGGAATATTTGATTTATTAAAAAGTTTACCCCATTTTCCCTCTAAAAAGTCTTTGGTTCTAATTCTGGCAATTTTTTTAGATACATTAAATAATGAGCTTGCTAGCTGACAAACTATCATGTTTGTTTCATCATTTCTCGTAACAGCAATTATCATATCTGCGTTTTCAGTACCCGCGTTTTCTAAGACAGTTGGAAGCGACGCTCGACCTACAATACCTTTGACATCCTGAGTATCGTTAATTTTTTTTATATCTTCTGAGGATTGGTCAATTACTGTTACCGAATGTCCTTGACTAGATAATTGCTTACTTATTGAAAAGCCGACTTTGCCAGCTCCACATATAATTATATTCATTTTAATTAATTCCTTTAATTCCTAGTTCTTTTAATTTTCTGTGAAGAGCAGATCTTTCCATGCCAATGAAATCTGCAGTTTTGGAAATATTGCCATGATTTTTTTTAAGTTGATTTAATAGATATTCTCTTTCAAAGTTTTTACGAGCTTCCTTGAGAGGTGATGCAAATGATTTTTCTAATAAAATTCTGTTGTTTTCTATAGTTGTTTTTGGCGTTAATATATCTTCAATTAATTTATTAATATCGTTTTTGTTTTCATCTTCAGATAATATCGTGATCCTTTCAACTAAATTTCGGAGTTCTCTAACATTTCCGGGCCAATTATAAGTATATAAACTGTCATTAGTAATATCAATTTTTGGTTGTTGAACACCGTTAATTTCTGACAATTTTTGTTTGAAATAATCTATTAATAAAGGAATATCTTCTGTTCTTGAGCTTAGTGAGCTAAGTTCTATCGGCATTACGTTAAGTCTATGATAAAGATCTTCTCTAAATTTATTCATTTCTACCAAATCTTTTAAGTTTTTTGATGTAGAAGAGATTAGTCTTATGTTTACGTTTATATCTCTCGAACCATTTAACCTTTTGAATTTTTGATCAATTAAAACTCTTAAAACATTTGCTTGAGTTTCATAGGGAATTTCTGATACCTCATCAATCAATAAAGTACCTTTGTTAGCTCTTTCTAATGCTCCAAAAGATATATTTCCATCGTCATATTCTTCCCCAAAAAGTTCTTTTTCATAAGTTTTTTCTTTAAGTAAAGCTGCATTAATAATTATAAATGGTTCTTTCGATCTTAAAGAGTTTTTGTGGATTTTCCTTGCTACTAATTCTTTTCCTGTTCCCGTAGGGCCTGAAATAAGCACTCTACTTTCAGATGTGGCAAGTTTATCTATTATTTTTTTCACTTTAACGATAGATGGACTTTTTCCGATTAATTCAAAAGAGTGAAAAAGTTTATTCTCAATTAAGTCTTTTTCTTTTTTCAACTGTGAGGATTCCAAGGCTCTATTTACATAATTTAAAATTTTTTCTTTAGAAAATGGTTTTTCAATAAATTCGTACGCGCCCAATCTAATAGCCTCTACTGCTATTTGAACTGTAGCATGGCCTGAGATCATGATCACTGGAACAAGTTTATTTGTTTTAATAACTAATTTTAGCAAGTCTATCCCATCTTTATCTACTTTATCCAACTTGATGTCTATTATTGCTAAATCAGGTAATTTCTGTTTTATTTCATTTATTGCCTGATCATAATTAGCCGCCGTTCTCACAATATAATTTTGTTCTTTAAGTATATTGCTAACTAAAACTCGAATATCTGGGTTATCGTCTATTACTAATATTTCTTTATGCATTTAGTTTTGGTAATGAAATTTTTATATCAATGCCACTTTCTTTCTTTTTATTTTTAATAAGAAAAATACCTGAGTGTTCATTAATTATCTTATTAACAATAGGTAATCCAAGTCCTGTACCTGTTTTTTTTGTGGTAAAGTAAGGTGTCATAGCTTTTTTAGGATCTGTAATACCTGGCCCATTGTCTGTCAACCTACAGACTATATAGTCATTATTGTTGGTAATTTCTATGTTAATAATACCTTTGAAATTAGCGTTTTTTTTCAAGTTGTCTAAAAAAGCTTCCTCAGAATTTTTAATCAAATTTATAAAAACTCGATTAAGTTGATCCTCATCCCCGTTAATGAATACTTTTTTGCTTTTTGAGGTAAAATTAATCAAGTTTCGAGAGGACATTTTAGCAAAATCAACTGAATTATTAATTAAATTTATTATATCTATTTTTTTGAGAATTGGTCTTGGCATTCTAGCAAAATTTGAAAATTCATTTGCTAATTTTTCAATGTCTCTAATTTGTCTATTAATAGTTTCTAAATATTTTTCAAACTCCTTACCCTCATCATTTAATGTTTTTTTATATTTTTCTCTTAAACTATCTATAGAAAGTTGTATCGGTGTTAAAGGATTCTTAATTTCATGAGCAAGCTTTCTTGCTACTGACTCCCATGCTTCATATCTTTCTGTAATAAGTAATTTATCTTGTTGTTCTTTTAGTCTTTGTATCATTGAATTAAAATTTTGATTTAATAATTTAAATTCAGGATCCGTATTCAATTCTGGTACTTTTACGTCTAATGCGCCTTTACTAATAGAGTCTGATGCTCCAATTAAATTTACAATTGGTTTAGTTAATCTTGAAGCAAAAGTTATAGCAATCGAAGTTGATAGGAATAAAAGTAGTGTTACAACTATTATATAGATGACTGCAAACGTTACTTTGATTCCTGTTTGGCTGTTTTCAACGGAGTAATAAAAACTTACAGCTTGTTCTGTTTCATTTAAATATCTTAGAATTTCTGGATCTATGTTTCTTGAAATATATAAATAAGTGTCTACTAATGAAGTTAGTTTAGTCATAACAGTAGTTTTATTTTCTAGATTATTGGAAATAAAAACTGGTTTACCTTCTAATACTTGATTGTAATCTTCATCCGAGGGAATTACAAATTCCTCTGTAATATCTCGTACGTCTGAAATTAAAATATTTCCTAAACTATCGATAAGATAAACATCATCTATTTTTCTCAAAATTTTTTCGGACCTGATAATATTTTTAAATTGATTTTCGTTAGAATAATAAAAGCTTGAAGCTCTGTTTAGACCAACACTCATCATGATCACGTCTGATAAGACATTTTCTTTACTCTCATCTAAATAATTTTTAGCTACATCAAATGAGTTGTTTACCGCTTTTGTTATCTGCTTATCAAAGTAGTTTTGAATACCAAAATTAAAAATGAATAAAGAAAAAATTGCTACAATTAATGAAGGTATAACAGTAAAAAGTGAAAATAAAGATATGTACTTTAAATTAGTTTCTGAACCTCTTTTATTATTTTTTCCTGAATTATAAAATC
>CACNWV010000028.1 GCA_902624195.1 uncultured Pelagibacteraceae bacterium | reverse complement strand
GCCTAGATTTAGCTTTGGGTATTGGAGGACTTCCAAAAGGAAGGATTATTGAAATTTATGGTCCAGAGTCATCTGGTAAAACAACCCTTGCTCTTCAGGTAGTTGCTGAAGCTCAAAAAGCTGGTGGTATTTGTGCATTTGTTGATGCTGAGCATGCAATGGACCCAGTCTATGCTAAAAAGTTAGGGGTTAAAACGGAGGAATTATTAATTTCACAGCCTGACACTGGGGAACAAGCATTAGAGATAACAGACACTTTAATAAAATCAGGTTCGATTTCTGTTTTAGTTGTGGACTCAGTCGCAGCTCTAACTCCAAAAGCTGAGTTAGAAGGTGAAATGGGAGACCATCATGTTGGACTACAGTCAAGATTAATGAGCCAGGCTTTAAGAAAGATTACTGGTTCAGTATCTAAATCAAACACAATGGTAATATTCATTAATCAAATAAGAATGAAGATTGGTGTTATGTTTGGTAACCCAGAAACTACATCAGGTGGAAATGCCCTTAAATTTTATTCTTCTGTAAGAATGGACATTAGAAGGATAGGTGCAATTAAAGAAAAAGACCAAATTATTGGCAATTCAACAAGAGTTAAAGTAATTAAAAATAAAGTTGCTCCACCATTTAAGGTAGTTGAATTCGATCTAATGTACGGCAAAGGAATAAGTAAATTAGGTGAACTTATTGACCTTGGAACTAAAGCGGGAGTGGTTGAAAAATCAGGAGCTTGGTATGCATATAAAGGAGAAAAAATAGGTCAAGGTAGAGAGAATGCAAAAGTATACTTACAAAAAAATCCTAATGTTGCAGCAGAAATAGAAAAAATCATAAGAGATGAAGCTTCAGCGATTAGTAAAGAGTTAGAAGGTAATCCTTCAGCAAACGAAAAAATTAGCGATAAAAAAGAAGAAGAATAATTCTTCTGCCATCATTTCAACGGGAGGTTTAAATAATACCTCCCGTTTCTCAAGAAATCTCAACTAAGAATTGACTAAATCTATATTTAGTATCTAGAAAAAAAAGGTCAAAAATACATGTGTACAATCAAGTTCACATTGGTTTTAATTAGAGATTAGAAAAAAAGGGGGAAAAATGAGTACACAACAAGCATCAAGCTCGAAAGTGTCTTCATCTTTAGATACCTCTCATTTGAAGGTTAAATTTCCATTTAAAGCTAAATATGGAAACTACATTAACGGAAAATTTGTAGAACCTAAATCTGGAAAGTATTTTGACAATACTACTCCTATCACTAATGAAGTTATCTGTAAGGTGCCACGATCGAACGAAAAAGACGTTGATTTAGCTCTAGACGCAGCCCACGCAGCATTTCCTGCTTGGGGAAAAACATCAATCACAGAGAGATCAAATATACTCTTGAAGATTGCTGATGTTATAGAGAAAAATTTAAACGTATTAGCTACAGCAGAATGTTTAGACAATGGTAAGCCGATTAGAGAATGTATGGCTGCAGACTTGCCTCTGGTAATTGACCATTGGAGATATTTTGCAGGAGTAATAAGAGCAGAGGAAGGATCAGTTGCTGAAATTAGTAACAGCGAGTATTCTTATCACATACCTGAACCATTAGGCGTTGTAGGTCAGATTATACCTTGGAACTTTCCATTGCTAATGGCTACATGGAAACTGGCTCCAGCATTGGCGGCAGGAAATTGTGTAGTATTGAAACCAGCTGAACAAACACCAGCATCAATTATGCTTTTAATGGAACTAATTGGAGATCTATTACCAGCAGGTGTTGTAAACGTTGTTAGCGGATATGGTCTTGAAGCAGGTAAACCTTTGGCTTCTTCAAAAAGAATTAAGAAGATTGCTTTTACTGGTGAAACTACTACTGGACGTTTGATTATGCAGTATGCATCTCAAAACTTAATACCAATTACTTTGGAATTAGGTGGTAAATCGCCAAACATTTTCTTTGAAGATGTTATGGCTAAAGATGACGACTTCTTTGATAAATGTTTAGAGGGGTTTGCTATGTTTACGCTTAACCAAGGAGAAGTTTGCACTTGTCCAAGCAGAGCTTTAATTCAAAAATCTATCTATGACAAATTCATGGAGAAGGCGATTGCAAGAACTAAAGCAGTGAAACAAGACAATCCTTTGAAAATGGAAACTATGATTGGAGCTCAAGCTTCACTAGAACAAATGGAAAAAATTAAGTCTTACTTAGACTTAGGTAAAAAAGAAGGTGCCAAAGTTCTATGTGGTGGAAGTGCTGCAAAAATAAATAGTGGTCTCGAAAAAGGAAACTATATCCAACCGACAATTTTCGAAGGAAAAAACAACATGCGGATATTCCAAGAAGAGATCTTTGGACCAGTTGTATCAGTTACAACTTTTAAAGATGAAAAAGAAGCATTAGAGATAGCTAATGATACTCTTTATGGATTAGGAGCAGGTGTTTGGACTAGAGACGGAAACATTGCGTACAGAATGGGCAGAGGTATTGAGGCAGGTAGAGTTTGGACAAACTGTTACCATGCATACCCAGCTCACGCTGCATTTGGTGGATACAAACAATCTGGTATCGGAAGAGAAACTCACAAAATGATGTTAAATCATTATAGACAAGTAAAGAATTTACACGTGTCTTATAGTGAGAAAAAATTAGGCTTCTTTTAACCAATAATATATAATGGCCCATGATTCTTAATCATGGGCCGAAATATAGAAATGAAAGTATCTTTTACATTATCAGCAAAAAAACTATTAAACGAAATCAAAGAAGTTCATGGAGACGATCTTTTATTTCATCAATCGGGTGGATGCTGTGATGGTAGTGCACCTATGTGCTTTCCAGCCAAAGAATATCAAGTAGGGAATAGTGACATTAAGCTGGGAGAAGTAGATGGAACCCCTTTTTATATGAATGAAGATCAATACGAAAAATGGAAACATACAGATTTGACTATTGACGCTGTTAAGGGAATTGGAGGTATGTTTTCCCTTGATAATGGAACAGGGCAAAGATTTTTAACAAAATCTGAAATTTGCGTTGTAGTAGACAACGATAAAAAAGCTACAAACTAATCTCTTTATAGACAAGTTCTAAAATATCTGTATTTAATTAAATATGGACCAAATTTTACTTACCGATGTTAGGAAAAAGTTCTTAGATTATTTTAAAAAAAACAATCATAAGATCGTAGACTCTAGCAACTTAGTACCAAACAATGATCCTACCCTGATGTTCACCAACTCAGGTATGGTTCAATTTAAAAATGTTTTCACAGGTTTAGAAAAAAGAGATTATAGAACGGCTACGACATCTCAAAAATGTGTAAGGGCAGGAGGAAAACATAATGATTTAGAAAATGTTGGTTACACTCCTAGACATCACACTTTTTTTGAAATGTTGGGAAATTTCTCTTTCGGAGATTATTTTAAAGAACAAGCTATTCATTATGCTTGGAATCTTTTGACTAAAGACTTTGGTTTGCCTAAAGAAAAATTATTAGTAACTGTTTTTCATGAGGATAATGATGCATTTAATCTTTGGAAAAAAATTGCTGGATTAAATGACAGCAAAATAATAAAAATTTCGACATCTGATAATTTTTGGTCAATGGGAGACACTGGGCCTTGTGGTCCTTGTTCTGAAATTTTTTATGATCATGGTAATAAGTTAAAAGGAGGTCCGCCTGGAAGCCCTGACGAAGAAGGTGATAGATTTATAGAAATTTGGAACCTTGTATTTATGCAGTACGAACAAATATCAAAAGCAAAAAGAATTGATCTGCCAAAACCCTCAGTTGATACAGGTATGGGACTTGAGAGAATGACAGCAGTTTTACAAGGTACTCATGATAACTATAAAATCGATCACTTTCAAAAAATAATGGCTGCTTCATCTGATATAACAAAGACCTCAATTGACAGCAAAACAATAGCAAGTCACAGAGTTATCGCTGATCACCTAAGAGCAAGTAGTTTTTTAATTGCTGAAGGTATATTACCTTCAAATGAGGGACGCGGATATGTTTTAAGAAGAATTATGAGAAGAGGGATGAGACATGCACATTCTTTAAAAAGCAAAAATCCTATTTTTTATAAACTTTTTGAAGTTTTATTGAACGAGATGCAGAACAGTTATCCAGAACTAATAAATGGTAGAGAGTTGATAGTTGAAACTCTTAAAAATGAAGAAGAGAAATTTTCTTCTCTTTTAGAGCGCGGCATGAAAATACTCGATGAAAATTTAAATAAAGTCCATAATAAAACTTTTCCAGGTTTAGAAGCTTTTAAATTATATGATACTTACGGCTTTCCCTTAGACCTCACTGCAGACATCCTGAGAGGTAAGGATATTATAGTAGACAATGTTGGTTTCGAGAAAGAGATGGAAAAAAGCAAAAATTTAGCGAGAGCGAATTGGAAAGGATCTGGAGATAAGACTGTTGAGGAAAGATGGTTTAAAGTTAGAGAGCAACTTAGCCCCACTGAATTTTTGGGTTATGAATTTGATAAAGCTGAGGGTGTAATAATTAAAATTTCAAAAAAAAGTAAATTTGTAGACTCTGCTAGCACTGGAGATGAAATAGAAATCATAACAAATCAAACTCCATTTTATGGAGAGTCTGGCGGTCAAGTAGGTGATCAGGGTTATATTTTTAATTCAAATTGTAAAATTAAAGTGAATGATACTCAAAAGAAAATGGGAGATTTATTTGTTCATTATGGAAAAGTTGAAAGGGGTTCAATTTCTATTGGGCAGAGCGTTAATTTGGAAATAGATGTTTCAAAAAGAAATAATTCTAAAGCTAATCATTCAGCTACTCATTTATTGCATGAGTCTCTAAGAAGAACCTTGGGAAAACATGTGACACAAAAAGGATCATTAGTCTCTCCTGAAAGGTTAAGATTTGATTTTAGTCATAACAAACCTATAGAAAAAGAGGAAATGACTAAAATAAATAATATAGTTAATGAAATAGTAGAAAGTTCTTCTGACGTTCAAACAAGAATAATGACCCCAAAGGAGGCAGTTGGCATGGGTGCTCTTGCATTATTTGGAGAAAAATATGGGGAGGAAGTTAGAGTGGTTTTTATGGGTAAGGAAAATAATGGTTTCTTCTCAACAGAATTATGCGGAGGAACTCATGTTAAAAACACTAAAGAAGTTGGTAAATTTAAAGTAATAAATCAATCTTCTATTGCATCAGGAGTAAGAAGGGTTGAGGCATTAAGGGACAAGCAATTAGAAGAATACGAAAAAACACAAAAAGAAGATAAATCTCTGA
>CACNWV010000027.1 GCA_902624195.1 uncultured Pelagibacteraceae bacterium | reverse complement strand
AGGTTTTTAATTAAATTTTTTGAAGGTTTAAAACTTATTGATCTTCTTTTTTCTATCATAAATTCTTCTTTAGTTTTCGGATTTCTGCCAATTCTGCTTTTTTTTTCTATTAAATTAAAAGATCCAATATTTTTTAAATTTAAATTATTCTTTTCAACTTGAAAACAAAGAACTTCGATTAAATCTTTTACTAATTTTTTTGCAAATAAAAAAGAGTAACCAGTTTTTTTACTTAATTCTTTAGATATACCCTCTTTTGTGAAATTTTTTCTAGTCACTTTCTAAATGACTTAGGTTTGATTTGATTTGTTCCATTAATCTTCCTTTTACAATTTTATAACATAAATCAATAGAATAATAAAAACCTAAAGCATCGGTAGAACCATGACTTTTAACTACTGGACCATTAAGTCCTAAAAAAATAGCTCCGTTGTATTTGCTTGGGTCTAATTTTTGCTTAAATTTCTTTAAAGAAAAATAAGAAAAAACTAAGGAAATTTTCGTAAAAAAATTTTCTGTTAGAGATTCTTTTAGATTTTTTGTTATAAATTTAGCTGTTCCTTCAGCAGTTTTTAATGCAACATTTCCGGTAAAACCATCCGTTACTATAACATTTGAATCTCCTTTCATAATATTATTACCCTCGATATATCCTTTAAATAAAAAATTATTTTCATTACTTAATAGGTTTAATCTTTGGTACGCTTTTTTAAGTACTTCAGTGCCTTTTATTTCTTCTGATCCAATATTAAGTAAAGAGACTAGTGGTTTTTCTTTTGGAAATAAAGATTTGTACAATGCAGATCCTAATTCAGCAAAATCGACAAGATTAGTTTCATTACACTCAATATTAGCGCCTAAATCTAAGACTACGTTCATTCCGTATTGATTAGGCCAAAGCCCTGCTAAAGCAGGTTTGCTTACCTTTGGCATCATCTTCAATATCATTCTTGAAATAACAAGAAGTACTCCCGTGTTACCTGCTGAGAGACTTATGTCAGAAACACCGTCTACTTGAGATCTAATAGAATTCCACATACTAGTATTTTTTGAATTTTTAATAGCTGTCAATGGGGTTTCCTCATCTGAAACGATTGACTCGGTGTGAATAATGTTAAAGTAATCATCAGGTGTTTTGTGTTTATTAAACTCTTTTTTAATTAAATTTTCATTTCCATAAATGTTAAGTAAAAAATCTTTATTATTAAGATTTTTTTTAATGAAAATATCTATTCCCTCAACTGTTTTTAATGGTGAGTTTTCGCCACCCATTGCATCGATTGCAATAGTAATTTTTTTATCCATTTACAATAATTAAATATCTAAGATTTTTTTACCGTTATAATATCCTGATTTTAAATCTATATGATGAGACAACTTATATTCACCACTTTTTTTATCTTCTATCACATTGGATGAAGATATTTTGTGATGAGATCTTCTCATTTTTCTTTTAGATACGGATGTTTTTCTTTTAGGTACTGCCATGTTAATTTCTAAATTTTATTGCATCTCTTAACACATTATCAAGTGGTTTATCAAAACAAAAGTTATAAAAATTACCGAAATAGGTTTCAAATTTCAAATATTTCTCATCTTTTCCATCATTTAGCTCGTTAAAATATTTTATAGCTAATTTTTTATTGATCTTGAATTTATTTCTTTCATTTTCGTCAATTTTAAGCAAAATATCATAAAGGAGTTTATTCATATCTTTCATTTTTTTATTAACTGAAACATCACCGAAACCTAATTCTCTTAAATTGTTTTCTATATTATGAAATAAAGAGTCATAAGCACCTTGATCAAATTTAAATCCTTTTTTTTTGAAAATCTTCATTAATATTGAGAAATGAAAAAACATAAGATAAACACGAGTTTCGAACGTATCTAAAAGCTTGATTTCTTTATAAAAAAAAATATTCCTAGATAAGGTTAATAATGTATTATACAAATTAATACTATGTTTTTTAGAATTAAATATCATAAATATTTATTTTTTCTTTTTATTTTTATTATTTCAATCGGATGTAGTTTTCAAGAGGCTTCTAAAAATCATGGTATAGTTTTTCTAGAAAATAGGTCTAATAAACTTAAAATTGATGTGTCTAATACAAATGATGTAATTAAGATATTTGGACAACCTCATTCCAAGTCAATAAATAATGATAATATATGGGTTTATATTGAGAGAATTTTAGTAAAAGGAGAATATCATAAATTAGGTAAACATATTGTAAAAGAAAACAATATATTAGTTCTTGAATTTGATAACTATGGAATTCTAAAAAAAAAGGAAATTATTGATAAGAGTAAAAAGAAAAATTTAGTATTTTCAAAAAAAGAAACTAAAAATGAATTAACTCAAAAAAGTTTTGTAGAAAAATTTTTATCTAGTGTTAGATCTAAAATGTACAGTAATAAATAATTTAGTGAGCTATCACAGCTAATAAAAGTAAAGCAACTATATTTGTTATTTTAATCATTGGATTAACAGCTGGACCGGCTGTATCTTTATAAGGATCTCCAACAGTATCCCCTGTTACGGCTGATTTATGCGCCTCTGACCCTTTTCCACCGTAATTTCCATCTTCTATATATTTTTTTGCATTATCCCACGCTCCACCACCAGCAGTCATAGATACAGCAACAAAAAGTCCAGTTACGATTACACCTAAAAGCATCGCTCCTAAAGAAGATAAAGCAGCTTCAATACCTCCAATTTGCAAAATAATAAAATATAAAACAATTGGTGATAGTACGGGCAATAAGGAAGGGATTATCATTTCTTTAATAGCAGCTTTTGTCAATAAGTCGACTAACCTTCCATAATCAGGTTTTCTTTTTCCTTTCATAATTCCTGGAATTTTTTTAAATTGTCTCCTAACTTCAATTACTACAGCTCCACCAGCTCTACCAACTGCTTGCATACCCATTGATCCGAACAAATAAGGTAGCATTCCTCCAATTAAAAGTCCTGCCACTACAAAAGGATTAGATAAGTCAAAAGTGACATTAACGCCCTCTAAAGCAGATCCTTTTACTTTTGAAAAATAATTTATATCTTCAGTATAAGCCGCGAATAAAACAAGTGCACCTAAACCCGCTGACCCTATAGCATAACCTTTTGTGACAGCTTTTGTTGTATTTCCAACCGCATCGAGAGCATCAGTTGTTTTTCTAACATTTTTTGGTAATTTAGACATTTCAGCTATTCCACCAGCGTTGTCTGTTACAGGTCCGTAGGCATCAAGAGCTACGACCATGCCTGTTAATGCAAGCATAGCTGTCACAGCAATTGCGATACCATATAAACCAGCTAAGCTATTAGTGTATAATATTCCTGCTACTATTATTAATGCCGGAATCGCTGTAGCCTCCATCGAGATGGCTAAGCCCTGAATTACATTTGTCCCGTGCCCAGTTGTAGACGACTTAGCTACAGATTTAACTGGTCTATAATTCGTACCTGTATAGTACTCTGTTACCCAAATTAGTAAACCAGTAATTACAAAACCCACTACTCCACAAATATAAAGATCCATACCAGAGAATGTAGCACCCGCGTTATTGTTATAATTTGTTTGCAAACCAATTATTGAGTTTGTCACTGGATACATAACAATTAATGATGTTATAGCTGTTACTATAAAACCTTTATATAAAGCGCCCATAATATTTTTACTTTTACCTAGTTTAACAAACCAAGTTCCTATTATTGATGTAACAATACATGCACCTCCTATAGCTAGAGGAAAAATCATTAAATTATAATCTTGTGGAGAAAAAATAGAGGCTAAAACCATTGTTGCCACAATAGTTACTGCATAGGTTTCAAATAGATCAGCGGCCATACCAGCACAATCACCAACGTTATCTCCCACATTGTCTGCTATCACTGCCGGATTCCTTGGATCATCCTCAGGAATTCCAGCCTCAACTTTTCCAACTAAATCAGCACCAACATCAGCTCCCTTAGTAAATATTCCACCACCAAGTCTTGCAAATATAGAAATTAATGAAGCGCCAAATCCAAGAGCCACAAGAGCATTAATAATTTCTCTGTTATCTATATTTAAATTTATTAATATAATATAATAAAGTGTTATTGCTAATAAGGCTAAACCAGCTACCAACAAACCAGTTATTGCCCCGGACTTAAAAGCTATTGTTAAACCTGATTGAAGACTTTGCCTTGAGGCTTCAGCAGTTCTAACATTCGCTTTTACAGAAATAAGCATTCCAACATAACCTGCGACACCAGAAAGAAATGCTCCAATGAAGTATCCCAAACCAACTAAGTAACTAAAAAAATAAGTTACTATTGCTAAAACAATTATTCCTACAATTGCAATAGTTTTATATTGTCTATTTAAGTATGCTTTAGCTCCGATTTGAATTGCTTCAGCAATTTCTTGCATACGAGAGTTTCCTGGACTTGAATTAATAATTTGCCCAGATAGTAAATAACTATAAGCTACAGCAAGTATTCCTGTAAAAGAGATAAGATAAAGAAGTTCTAAATAATTTGTCATTATTTAGCGATAAATGCCAAAAAAGAGTTAAAAACGCAAGCTAAAGTTATTATATTTTTCATTTTTATTCACCATTTCTTAAAACCTTAGATATTTTATCTAAAATCGCATTCAAATAACCAATTTGAACTTTTTCTAAAAAAAACTCTGAGGCTAAAATATATTCACTAATTACAACCTTTTTGGGATTGTTATGTTTAAACATAAGTTCAAAAACTGCAGCAAATAGTATAATTTTTAACAGCTTATCCGTTTTCTTAAGATCAATATCATTTATAAGATATTTATTAATAGTTTCCTCTATTAGTTCTGATCTTTCCAAAGTACCTGTAACAACATCTTTAATAAATTTCTTATATTGATTCTTTGGATAATCTATAATTGAATTTGGATTCATTAATGAATTATAAATTTTCTGTATTATTTTAATTCTGGGAGATGGATTTTTAAATTTTTTTTGGTCCATATTTTAAAATAGACAATACTGCGTTAGCAGCTTCCAACCCTTTATTTGGTTTCCTTGATTTAATGTAACCACATCTTTGTTTAGCTTGATTAATATTAAGAGCAGTTATTATGCCATTTCCAATAGGTTTATCATAAGTAATTGATAAACTTAAGATACTATCGAATACTGATTTACAAATGAAATCAAAATGTGGAGTAGAACCTTTGATTACACATCCTAAGGCTATGAAAGCATCATACTTTTTAATATTTCTTTTGATCACAACAGGAATTTCAAATACTCCAGCTACATTAACTAAACTGAGATTAATCTTATTATTTTTGAGGGCACGTTTGGAGGAAATAATAAGTTTATTAGTGATCTTACTATAATAATTTGCATTAACAATTAGTATTCTTTTCATTTAATTATAACCTGTCTTTTAATTTTTAAACCAAAACCTTCTAAACC
>CACNWV010000026.1 GCA_902624195.1 uncultured Pelagibacteraceae bacterium | reverse complement strand
CATTTATTAAAATCAAATTTTTTTTGTAAAGGAAGGAAAGATCATTTTTAACATCTTGTTCACTTAAAATATTGTTGTTTTCTATAAATATTTCTTCAATATTTAATTTAATATTTAAATCAGAATTCCTGTTCAAACTGTATGTGCTTAAAAAAAACAAAAATATTAAGGCGATAAAAAATCTCTTTTTCATTTATTAATACTTGCATCAAGTAATATTTTCTCCACAAAGTTTGAAAAATTAATACCACAATAATTAGCTATTTCAGGAGCTAAAGAAAGTTTGGTCATACCCGGCTGCGTATTTAACTCTAGGAGATAAAATTTATTCTTATAAAATTTAAAATCTGATCTAGTTACGCCTCTACATTTAAGAGCTCTATGCGCCCTTCCTGCTAAATTAAGTACTTCTTTATATTTTCGAGGTGTAAGCCTTGCTGGCATAACATGTCTAGTTTTAGCTTTTTTGGTGTATTTAGCTTTATAATCATAAAACAATCTTTTTGGTATTAATTCAATGGCGCCAATAGTTTTGTTATTTAAAACTGCTACTTGTACTTCTTGTCCGTTGATAAATTGTTCGAACATTAGTTGATTATATTCTTTATATAAACTTCTTGCCGCCTTATCTAGTGCTCTTATATTTTTTAAAATCTTTACTCCTAAACTAGAGCCTTCATTTAATGGTTTTATGACCACCGGAAATTTAATTTTCTTTTTTATCAGTAGTTTTATTAATTTATTTTTACTGTAAATTTTCTTTTCAATAGTGAGGTATTTTGGTGTTAAAATTTTATTATTTTTAAAAATTTCTTTTGAAATCATTTTATTCATAGCGTTATATGAACTTAAAACTCCTGAATGCGTATACGGAATTCTTAAATATTCGAAATAGCTTTGAGCAACACCATCCTCTCCATCCTTGCCGTGTAAAGCATTAAAAACTACGTCTGTATTGTTTTTGTTAATTAGATTTAAATTTTTAAACTTTGGATCCAGAGTTTTTACAGAATATTTTTTATTTTTAAGAGCTTTAATGCAAGCTTTTCCGCTATCAAGACTCACTGCTCTTTCGCCAGAAGTGCCTCCTAAAACAACTAAAACTCTTTTAAATTTTTTTTTATTCACCTATAATTTTTAATTCAAGTTCCAGATTAATACCTGTTTTTTCATTAACTCTTTTCTTAACTTTATTAATAAGTTTTTCGATGTCTGCAGAATTTGCTTTTCCGCTATTAACAAAAAAATTACAATGTTTCTTTGAAATAACAGCATCTCCCTCTTTGAAGTTTTCACATCCAGAATCCTTTATTAATTGCCATGCTTTTTTTTTGTCACTATAGTTTTTAAAAGTACTTCCACACGTTTTAATTTGACTTGGTTGGGATAACTTTTTTTTTTCAATTAATTTATCTTGTTTTAATTCAATAATTTTTTTTGACTCAATTTTTCCCTTAAGCCTCACAGAAGTAATTATAAATTTATTTGATAAATCTGTTCCCCTGTACGAAAAATTTATATCTTCTCGTTTTATTTCTTTTTCTATACAATCCTGAATATCAATCACTTTAACAGACTCTAAAACTTTAGAAATATCACTACCATAACAACCGCTATTCATAATGACTGCTCCCCCGATAGAGCCTGGAATACATGCGAGAAATTCTAAACCACCAATTCCATTATCCATAGCGAAATTTGAAATTTTGCGATCAAGAGTAGCTGCGCCTGCCTCTATACTACATTTATCTATAGTTTTAATCTGAGAAAAGTTCGGTCCAAGTCTAATTACGACTCCTTTTACACCTTTATCCCTGATTAGTGTATTTGAACCTGCCCCGAGAATAGTAATTTTAAGTTTATTTATTTTGTTTTCTTTAAGAAATTCTATTAATTGTTGCTTGTTTTGTGGTTTAAATAAATATTCTGCAGGCCCACCTAAATTAAACCAACTATAATTTGAAAGTTTTTTGTTATTTATTATATCTTTATCAAATTTTTTAAACATCTCTTTAGTCAAGCTCATAAGGTAAGTTTTAAATCATTCATCCATTTAGAGACTGAACCTGCCCCCATTCCTATAATTATTTCATCATTAATTAAACTTTTTTTTAAATATTTTTTAAGTTGATCATGATCTTTTACCAAAATCACTTGCGTTTTTGATAATTTAGAAATTAATTTTCCAAATAAAATTTGATCATATTTTGAGTTTTTCTTTTCTCCTGCAGCATATAATGGGCATAATAAAACCGTATCAGAATTAGAGAACGATCTAGCGAAATTGTTTTTTAATGACAGAACTCTTGAATATCGATGAGGCTCGAATATTGAAATAATTTTTCTTTTTTTATAAACATTTTTTACTCCTTCTAATATTGAGGTAATTTCAGTTGGATGATGTGCATAGTCATCATAAAAATCATTTTTATTTTTTGTGAATATTTTTGTCATTCTTCTTTGAACTCCAGTAAACCTCTTTAAAGATTTTTTTATTATATTTTGATTTACCCCTAAATTTAAACAGACCGCTATAGCTGCCGCACTATTGAGTACATTATGTCTTCCTAGTAATCTTAAATAAATATTTTTAATTTTTTTTTTTCTTTTTTTTATATCTTTATAAACTAAATCAAAAACTGAATAGTTAATTTTATATCTTATGTTAGAGACTCTGTAATTTGTTTTTCTACTTTCTCCATATGTGAGAATATTTTTATTTTTTACTTTTTTTAAAATTTTTCTTACGTTTATGTTATCTAAGCAAACAATCGATTTTCCTGTAGGTGGAGTTTTTTCTATAAATTGAGCGAAAGAATTTTCCAAATTTCTAAAATTTTTATAATAATCAACGTGTTCATAATCAATATTTGTTACTACGGAATAATTTATTGGTAGCTTTAGGAAACTACCATCGGACTCATCTGCTTCTAAAATAGCCCATTCGCCTTTTCCTAACTTGGCATTACTCTTTAATGAATTAATTACCCCTCCATTAATTATAGTAGGATCGAGTTTTTGATCAGATAGTATTTTTGCAACTAAAGATGTCGTCGTTGTTTTTCCATGAGATCCTGTAATTATAATATTTTTTTTCAAAGAAACTACATCTGCTAAAACCTCAGCTCTTGTATAAATTGGGATTTTTTTTAATTTTGCAAAAAGTATCTCACTGTTGTTACTTTTTATTGCTGAAGATTTTACAAGTATTGAAGCATTTCTTATATTCGACTTTGAGTGCCCGATAAAAACTTTTATACCAGCCCTATTACAGCTTTTGGTATTTTTATTTTTATTTTGATCACTGCCTTGAATTTTGAAACCCATATTTTTCATAATTTGGGCTAGTCCACTCATGCCAATGCCGCCAATTCCTACAAAATGGATAATTTCTTTTTGACCCAAATTAATTTTTTTCATGAATAATATTTTTTAATTGTTTAGTAATATTATGATAAACATTTTTGTCAGAAAATTGTCTTTGATTACTTATGATATTATCTAAATAAGATTTATCAGAATAAATTGTTTTAATTAGTTGCAATAATTTGTCATTAAGTTCTTTTTCCTCAATCATTAAGGCGAGATTTTTTTTTTGGTAATAAATAGCATTTTTAAATTGGTGGTTATCTGCTGAAGAAGGAAGTGGAACAGAAATAAAGGGAACGTTAGCATTGGTAAGTTCTGCCAATACAGAAGAGCCAGATCTTGTTAAGGCTAAATCTACTTTAAAAAAGTATTTTTCTAAATTTATACTAAAATTAAATATTTCAAACTCAATATTATTTTTTTTATAAAAATCACTAAGAAATTCATTTTGGTCAGGTAGGCAGTGTTGATAAATCTTTAAAGGAATTTTTTGATTTATACACTCTTTAAATATACTAGGTAAAATTTCTGCAAATATTTTAGCAGCCTGACTGCCTCCAAGAATTAGTATACTCAACTTTTTATTTTCTTTATCTCGATGTTTTGGTGAAAAATTAATTATTTCTTTTTTAATTATATTGCCTATTTCAAAAGTTTTATTCAGATATTTATTAGGTATTCCTTCTACCTCTTTTTTAGAAATTAGTATTTTCTTCGCAAATGGAAGCAAATACTTATTAGCTTTTCCAATTATTAAATTATTTTCATAAATAATGTAATGTATTTTCAATACACGTGCAGCAATACAAATAGGAAAAGATGCATATCCGCCCATACCAAAAATAATTTTAGGTCTTTCTACGATTAGAAAAAATATAGATCTAAAAATTGAGTAAAAAATAAATATCGATGATAAAATTAGTGAAATTATGTTCTTCTTCAATAATGGAGAAGACGGCAATATGGAAATATCAAAGCCAGTAATATCTTTAAAATACTTATATCCTCTTTTGTCAGAAACCAATTTAACATAATAATTTTCATTAATTAAATGTTTAGCTAAATTGACCCCTGGAAATACGTGGCCTCCTGTACCTCCAGCTGCAATAATAATTTTATTTTTATTACTCATTTAGATAGCTTTCGTTTTTAGTATAATTTAAAACTATGCCAGCAAGTATTGAGCTTCCAATTAAAGAGGATCCACCATAACTTAAAAATGGCAGAGTCATGCCGGTTGTGGGAATAAGGCTAGTATTAACACCAACGTGGATAAATGTCTGAAAAATTAATAGGGTTGCAAGACCACACAATGAAATTTTAATTATGTGATTTTCTTGATTGATGCAATTTTTTATAATTCGAAAAGAAATATATAGAAATAATAAAATAATCGTAACTGAAATAATAGATCCGTATTCCTCAGAGATAATTGCTATAATATAATCTGTATGTGCCTCTGGCACACTATCTTTTAGTACCCCCTCTCCCATTCCCTGTCCTGTTAATCCACCAAGTTTTATTGCATCAAGGGCTGATGAAGATTGAAATCTATCGCCCTTTTCTGGATCTATAAATGAAATTAAACGATTGATAATGTAGCCAAACTTTTCGGGCAAAAGAAGCAACAGAAAACTTATCGAAATTAGGAAAACCGAGAAAAAAGCAATTATATAAAATATACTAATTCCAGAGACAAAAACTGTAGCGATCCAACTACCAATTAATAAAATCGACTGCCCGAGATCTGGTTGGTCTATTAAAAGAATTATAACCGATGTGAGTAACAAAAAACTTAAATAATATTTTGATTTTGAGTTATTAAATTTTTCTAAGGTTAAAATTTTAACAGTTACTAAAATAAAAAGAGGCTTTAAAATTTCAATTGGCTGTAATCTAAAAAAATATAAATCTAACCACCTTTTAGCACCTTTAACTTCAATACCAATTATAGGGACTAGTGCCAAAAAAATAAAAGACACTATGAATAATGGTGTTATTAAGTTTTTTAAAATTGAGGTTTTAACAATTGATAAGGATATCATAATTATGAGAGCTAGAAATGTAAAAATTAAATGCTTTGAAAAAA
>CACNWV010000025.1 GCA_902624195.1 uncultured Pelagibacteraceae bacterium | reverse complement strand
GTTATTAAAGAAAAAATTCTTAAATTGAATAAAAAGGAGGTAGTTGTAAAAAGTGTAATTAACAACAACTTATATAGTTCAGCAATTGAAAAGAAAATTGAACCAAATATAATAGTGGAATTTGCAAGAATTTTTGGTTTTGAGGTAGACTTTCAAAGAGACATAAGAAATGGAGACTGGTTTGAAGTTTATTATGAAAAATTTGAAGATGATAATGGTAAAGTAAGAGATACTGGTAAAATTATTTACGCTTCAATGTTTGTGAATGGTGAAGAAATAAATCTTTATAACTTTAAATACAAAAATCATGAAGAGTATTATGATATTAAAGGGAAAAGTATTACAAAGTCTTTAATGAAAACTCCAATTAACGGAGCGCGCTTATCGTCCTCTTTTGGAATGAGAAAACATCCAATTTTAGGTTATAACAAAATGCATAGAGGAACAGATTTTGCTGCCCCGAGTGGAACTCCAATTATGGCATCTGGGTCAGGAACTGTAACCAGAGCAAGATGGTGTGGGGGTGGAGGAAATTGTGTAAAAATAAAACATAACTCTACTTATGAAACTATTTACGCTCACATGAAATCATTTGCAAAGGGTATTAAAGAGGGACGAAAAGTTAAACAGGGACAAATAATAGGTTATGTCGGCTCGACAGGTTTATCAACTGGTCCACATTTACACTATGAAGTAATTGTTAATGGAAAAAAAGTAAACTCTCAAAAACTAAAGTTACCTTCAGGGAAAGTTTTAAAGGGGAAAGAAAGAGAAAATTTTGAGCTAGAGAGAATAAAAATAGATCTCAAATTATCTGAACTAAGATAGAAAATTAATTAGTAGTTTGTGTTAAATCTTTATCAGAATCAGCTAAATTTTCTTTATTGAAAGAATTGTCAATATTTTTAGTTTTATCATTAGTGTTTTCTTTTCTCTCATTTAGCTCATTGTATCTTCTTAGGTAATGATCTGCATGTTGTAGGTAGTTCTGGGCTAAAACAGGATCACCATTACTTTGAGCGTCTTTAGCTAGTTGTTGAAATTTATGCATAGTTTTTTCTACATTGTGAATATTATTCATTGACCCGTTTCTGTTAAAACTGATGTTGCCATTATTTTTAAAATTATTAGTTCCGGAAGGACTGATAGGGGTGTTCCGCCTTCTAAAATTGTTTTTTTGTGGTCTTGATCTAAAATTTCTTCTTCTGACGTTATTCATAAATATTCATTAAAATAATTTCCTTGCAATTATACACCTTATGTTATTTTTATGATCTTTAACTATGTCTTCTACTCTATATAAATTTTTTAATAATAAAGTTGAAACTTTTTTAAATTGCCCATTTCCAATTTCTAAGGCTAGTAATCCATTATATTTTAGAATTTCATTTGCTTTGTAGATAACTTTTTTAATTACGTCAAGCCCATCATTTCCGCCGTCTAAGGCTATTTTGGGTTCATAATGTTTAATACAATTGTCTAAATTTTTAATATCAATAGTTTTTATATAAGGTGGATTAGAAACAATTAAGTCAAATTTTTTTGAGAAAAAGTTAACTAATGATATATTTATAAATTGAATTTTATTCATAACGTCAAATTTTCTGGCATTTTTTTTCGCTACATTAATAGCTTTTTTTGAAATATCTATTCCAGTTCCTCTGGACTTTTTTAGTTCACTTAAAAGGCTAATTATTATACATCCACAACCTGTGCCAACATCAAGAATATTAATATTTTTTTTTTGGTAAATTTTTACTAATTTCTCAACCAACAACTCCGTTTCTGGTCTAGGAATTAGTGTATCACTACTTACTTCAAAAGATTTACTCCAAAACTCTTTCTCCTTTAGAATATAAGCTACAGGTTCATTTAATGATCTCCTTAATATAAGTTTATTAAATTCAACAATTTTTTCTAAATCAATTTCTAAATCTAGTTTTGTAAGTAAATTTTCTCTTTTAATTTTCAAAACTTTTGAAAGTAGTATTTCAGAGTCAAGTCTATTTGAGATAATATTTCTACAGTGAAGTTGTGCTGCTGCTTTATTTAAAAGTTGTAAAGTTTTCATTGATTTAAGTTTTCTAATTTTAAATTCTGCTCCTTTAATCTTAGTTCCTGATTCATTTCTTCATGAATATCTCCACTTAAAAATTCATCGAGTTTATGTAATGTAAGGTTAATTCTGTGATCAGTAACTCTTCCTTGAGGAAAATTATATGTTCTAATTCTTTCTGATCTATCGCCTGAGCCTATTTGGCTTCTTCTATTACTTGAACGTTCTTGATCTTTTTTTCTTTTTTCTGCCTCATAAACCCTTGATCTCAAAATTTTTAAAGCTTTTGCTTTATTTTTGTGCTGAGATTTTTCATCTTGTTGACTAACTACAACTCCACTAGGAATGTGAGTTATTCTCACTGCACTATCTGTGGTGTTAACAGATTGACCACCTGGCCCCCCTGATCTAAACACATCGATTCTTAAATCGGAATCTTTTATTTTAATGTCCAATTCCTCGGCCTCAGGAAGAACCGCGACTGTTGCAGCTGATGTATGGACTCTACCTTGTGTCTCTGTTTCTGGAATTCTTTGAACTCTGTGAACTCCAGATTCGTATTTTAAGTAAGAATAAATATCATTTCCATTTACAGAAAAAATTACCTCTTTATATCCACCCGCATCGCTTTTCGATATACTTATAATGTCTAGTTGCCATTTTTTTTTTGAACAAACTTTTTCATACATTTTAAAAAGATCGGCACAAAAAAGTGAGGCCTCTAAACCTCCAGTACCCGCCCTAATTTCTACTATTGCATTTTTATCGTCATCTACATCTTTAGGCAGTAAAAATATTTTTAGCTTGTTTTCATACGCTTCTTTTTTTTTCTCAATCTCGACTAAATCTTTTTTAGCCATTTCGATCATTTCTGTGTCATTTTTTTTATCATTTAAAATTAATTCTAGATCTCTCTTGTCACTCTCAAAATTTAGATAGTCTTTAGCAACTGAAATTATACTACCCATATCAGAATACTCTTTTGATTTTTTTGCAAATAATTTAGGATTTATATTAGCTGAGGATAGCTCCTTCTCCAAAGTATCATACTTAAGAACAATTTCTTTCACTTTTTGTAGAGGTATCATTTGCTCAAATTTTTTACCTTTTCCTCTACAAGCGCTACAACTTTGTCAATTATATCAGAGCTAGCAACTTTTGAATGCGGTATTCCAGATAAATATAAAAGATTGCTATCTTGGCCTCCTCCAGTAAGCCCTATTTCCGTTTGTGCAGCCTCGCCGGGGCCATTAACAACACAACCAATTATAGAGAGATTAATTGGTTGTTTAATATGAGATAATTTTTTCTCCAATTGTTTTACAGTTTCTATTACTGGAAATGCTTGCCGTGCACATGATGGACAAGAAATTATGTTTACTCCACGCGATCTTAATCCTAGAGATTTAAGGATTTCATAACCAGCTTTTATTTCATCAACCGGATCAGAAGAAAGAGACACTCTAATAGTATCACCTATTCCTCTCATCAAAAGTTGTCCTATACCAATTGACGATTTAATACTTCCAGTAAACAAACCTCCTGCCTCGGTGACACCTAAATGTAATGGATAGTCACATATCTCTGATAGCTTTTCATAAGCCTTTACAGTTAAAAAAATATCCGAAGACTTAACGCTGATTTTAAAGTTAAAAAAATCGTTTTCTTCAAGTATTTTAATATTATATTTTGCACTTTCAACAAGAGCTTCAGGACAAGGTTCTTTATATTTTTCTAAAATTGATTTATCAAGTGATCCTGCATTGACTCCTATTCTTATAGAACAATTATAATCTTTTGCAGCTTTTACTACCTCAATAATCCGATCTTTGGAACCAATATTACCTGGATTGATCCTTAAACAACTAGCTCCCATCTTCGCAGCCTCAATGGCTCTTTTATAGTGAAAATGAATATCGGCAACTATTGGTGTATTAATTTCTTTTATAATTTCCTTTAAAGCCTTAGTAGAATTCTCATCTGGACAAGAAACTCTAACAATATCAGCCCCGGCCTCCTCTAAAGAATGGATCTGTTTAATCGTTTTTTTTATGTCTGTAGTTAATGTATTTGTCATTGACTGTACACTTATTTTAGAATCGCCTCCAACAGAAATTTTTCCTACCTGAATTTTTCTTGTTTTTTTTCTATTTATAATTCTATGAGGTCTTATTTCCATTTTAGTCCAACTCAAAAATTGTATGAAGTTTTTTTACTGCCTTCAAAGTATTTTCTTCATTAATTATTACTGATAATTTTATTTCAGACGTAGAAATTGCTAAAATATTAATTTTTTCATCGGCTAAACCTCTAAACATTTTATATGTAACGCCTGGGGTAGATACCATTCCTGCACCAACTATTGATATTTTAGAAACTTTATCATTGTGCGTTATTTCTCTAAATTTTATACTTTTATTATTTTTTAAAATATCTTTCGTTTTAACAAGATCATCTCTTTTAATAGTAAATGTAATATCAGTTTTTTTTTGATCTGAGGATATATTTTGAATAACCATATCTACATTAATTTGTGATTTGTTTAAAGGCTCAAATATGTTAGCGGCTACTCCAGGTTTATCTTCCACACCTATTAAAGTGATTTTTGCATCATCTTTAGAATAAGCCACACCAGTTACACTTTTGGTATAATCAATATTTTGTTGATCGAATATTTTCGTACCTTTTCTATTTGTAAAAGTTGATTTTACCTCAAGTGGTATATCGTACATCATAGCGGTTTGAACCGCGGAAGACTGCATAACTTTAGCTCCTAGTGATGACAGCTCCAACATTTCATCATATGAAATTTTTTCTATTTTTTTTGCTACTGGTATTTTATTGGGATCAGTTGAAAAGACTCCATCAACATCAGTATATATTTCACAAGAATCAGCGTTGAAAAGTTTTGCAATTGCAACAGCAGTTGCATCAGATCCACCTCGGCCAATAGTTGTAATTTCTCCTTTTTTTGAAACTCCTTGAAAACCTGGAACTATTGCGACACCCTCTTTTATGTACTCATTAATTTTCGAAACGTTCATATTTATTATTCTAGCATTTGAGTGTTCGCCCTCGGTTAAAATAGGTATTTGCCAATTTAACCATGACTTTGATTTAATTTTCAAGCCTATTAATGCTCCGGCTAATAGTGAGCAAGTAACTTGTTCACCAGTTGAAAGAAGAACGTCAAGCTCCCTTTTATCAAAATTTTTGTCAATATCTTGCGAAAACTTGATTAATTCATTAGTTTTACCTGCCATGGCAGAAACAACAACAATAATTTGATTACCTGCTTCAACTTCGCCCTTGATAATATTAGAAACATGTTGGATTCTCTCTATAGTTCCGACCGATGTTCCACCAAACTTTAATACTTTTTTTTTCATTTAAGAATTTAATATAATTTAAAAAGAATATATTATTGCTTTAATTTTAAAATTAATGAAATGACTACTATAAATAAAGAAGAAATTCAAAAGTTTTCAAACTTAGCTGAAGAATGGTGGGATGTTAATGGAAAATTTAAACCATTACACATGTTTAACCCGATAAGAATAGAGTACATCACAGAGAGGATAAAAGAACACTTTAAAATAAATATTAATAAGGAAGAAAACTTATTAGATAATTTAAATATTTTAGATATTGGTTGTGGAGGAGGACTTATAAGTGAACCTCTTTCTAGACTTGGTGGGGTTGTCACGGGTATAGATGCATCACAGAAAAATATAAAAATTGCTAAATTGCACTCACAAAAAAGTAATCTAAAAATAAGATACTTAAATAAATCACCTGAACAATTAAATGAGCCTGAAAAATTTGATATTATTTTAAATCTTGAAGTTGTCGAACATGTTAGTGATGTAAGCCTTTATATAAAGTCTTGTAGTAAATTATTAAAAAAAAATGGTATTATGTTTACAGCAACACTTAATAGAAGTTTCACTTCATTTGTAAAAGCTATAGTTGGAGCAGAATATATTTTAAGATGGTTGCCCATAGGAACGCACGATTGGAATAAGTTTATAAAACCAGAGGAATTAGAACAACATTTAGCGAAAAATAATTTTAAAACTGTTGATATCAAGGGATTAGAATATAATCCAATTTTTAAAAAATGGAAAAGAACAAATAACCTCTCCGTAAACTATATTATTTGTAGCACTAAAACTTAGTTATCCTTATTTACCCATGGAATACTTAATAAATCTATTCC
>CACNWV010000024.1 GCA_902624195.1 uncultured Pelagibacteraceae bacterium | reverse complement strand
AAAAGAAAACTTAAAAGAGAGAAAAAAAATAAATAATGTGTGGAAGGTATAGTATTCGGAAGCCAGTTAGTAAAACAGCTGATTTGGTAAAAACAAATATAAAGGTTGAGGATTCAGACAATTATAATGCTCATCCAACACAAAAATTACCAGTAATTAAATCCTATACAAATGGCAAAGCGCTTGAACTTTCTGAGTGGGGGTTAGTTCCTGGTTGGTCTAAAAAATTAGATAATTTTTCACCTCTTATTAATGCACGAAGAGAAACTCTTATGGAAAAAGTTACTTTTAAAAATCTTATCAAAACATCACGATGTATTATTCCAGCTGATGGTTACTATGAATGGAAAAGAGAGGATAAAATAAAAACTCCATATTACTTTTCCAAAGAGGATGATGAATTAATGTACTTCGCAGGAATATATCAAAATGACCAGTTTTGCATAATTACTAGAGAGGCTACTGAAAAAATTAGCTCTATTCATCATAGAGAACCAATGATAATTAATCAAAGCCAAATCAATAATTATTTAAATATTAAAAAAGACGCTATGGAAATATTGAATTCGATTAAACCACCCAATTTAAAGTTTCATCAAATTTCAAAAGATGTTAATAATCCAGTCAATAATGATCCATCAATAATTAATCCGGTAAATTGAATGAATTCTATTTCTATAACTTTAGGTAAAAATAACGTTGGTGCTTACATCAATGATGTAAATTTAAATAGTTTAAATAAAAACATAACGGTTCAAATTAAAAGTATTTTGGATAATTATGGAGTTGTTTTTATAAAAGAACAAAATTTAAACTCGAACGCATATCAAAATTTTGCAAAATGTATTGGTGAATTAGTAGAGTATCCAAGATTAAAAGGGTTGGAAAATTTTCCTTATATAAATGTATTGGAAAGAAAACCTAGTGATAAAAGTTTAGCTTTCGGAGGATCTTGGCTTCATCAAGATACCTCATATTTAAAAAAAGATAGACCGAGGTATACTATGCTCATGGGTATAGAAATTCCTGAAGGTCAAGGAAATACGATTTTTTCCTCTGGTTTTAATGCATACAATAAACTTCCTGATGAAGTTAAACAAAAGATTAAAAATGCAATAGGTGTTTTTTCATCTGCTGGACCAATTAGTAAAACTAGAATTGAATTGGAAAAAAGAGCAGGGATACAGTCAGCAAAAGTTTTGGAAGCTGAACATCCAATAGTTCAAGAAGTTAATGGACAAAAGACTTTATATGTATCACCAGGCCATCTTATGAAAATTAAAAACATTGACGATGGTGAAAAAATTAAAAATTTTCTAATTGAACACGTAAATAAAGAAGAGTTTATATTTTCTTATAAATGGTCTAAGGGCGATCTAGTTCTTTGGGATAATCTCAGTGTAATGCATAAAGCGAGTGAAATTAAAAATTGTAGCCGTATAATGCATCGTATCACTATTAAATAATCTTATCTTTTTAAAATAGTAAAGTGGCCCATCTTTCTTTTTTCTTTGATAATTTTCTTTTCATAATCAAAAAAATACTCATTTGAATTAAAAGTTCGCTTTCTGTAATCCTGTATTTCACTGCCTAAAATATTTCTCATCTCAGCATTTGCTATTTTCTTTACCTCTTCTTTTTTAAATCCACAAACAGCCCTAATATGATTTTCAAATTGGCTAATGTTAAAAGCATTTATAGTTAGGTGACCTGAATTATGGACTCTTGGAGCAATTTCATTGACTAACAAATTATCACCTTGATCGATGAAATATTCAACACACATCGTGCCAACGTAATCTAATTTTTCCGAAATAATTTTTGCGTTATTCTGTGCTTTAGTAAAAATTTCTTTGTTTATATCTGCTGGAATTTTTGAATGATTTAAGATTTGGTCTTTATGAACATTTTCTATGGGTTCATAAATGTAGGTTTCGCCATTTAAATATCTTGTAATTACGACTGATATCTCTTTCTTGAGGCTTACCCTCTTTTCTAAAATATAATCAGCTGTAAAGCACCAATCTTTTTTTATATCATCGAGAGAATTTAAAACAAACTGCCCATGTCCATCATAACCAAGTGTATTTGATTTCAAAATTCCGGGTAATAAATTTTTATTCTTTCCGATATCTCCAGCTTGTTCGATAAAGGCCCAATCTGTAGTTTTAATACCTAAATCATTAATAAAAGTTTTTTCTAACTTTCTGTTTTGAATTATTTTATTTATTCCTGGTTTAGGTAGAACTTTTTTCTCAAGATCTATTTTATTTAAAATATCTACTGGTATATTTTCGAATTCAAAGGTTACGATATCTACTTTATCAATAAATTCTTTAATCTTAGATTCATCATCATATTTTGAATGAATAAATTCATTAGAATAATTTTGTGCTGGTCCTTGTTCATCATCTGATATAACTACTGTTTTAACATTAAGCTTTTTAGCTGCCTGACAAAGCAGTGAACCTAATTGTCCTGAACCTATAATCCCTAAAGTGATGTCAGACATTTATTATTTAGGTTTTTTTTTAATTGATTGAGTTTGGAGTCTTCTCCATTTTTCTAAATTTAATTTTACTTTTGTATCAAAATTACCAATTATAGAGGCTGCAAGCAAACCAGCGTTAAAGGCTCCATCAATTGCAAGACAACCTATTGGGACTGCTTTAGGCATTTGAACCATTGATAAAAGACTATCAAGACCTTTTAATTTTTTAGTTTCTATTGGTACTCCTAAAACAGGTAAAGTTGTTAAAGAAGCAACCATGCCAGCTAAATGTGCGGCTCCGCCTGCCCCTGCTACGATTACACCAAAACCATTTTTTTTCGCTTTTTCTGCAAATTGAAACATTCGCTTTGGAGTTCGGTGAGCACTGACAATAAGAGTTTGGTGTTTAACTTTAAGTAATTCGAGGATTTTTTCGCACTCTTTCATTACGGAGTAGTCACTTTGCGAACCCATAATGATGGCTACTTTGTTATTTAGTTTATTACGCTTCACAAATTAGTTTAACAATTATTGGTATAAAAACAATGGCCTAATTAGATTAAGCCACTGATTTGTTTAGGAGGAAAGATTATGCTCGAACTCTAAAATTTAGAAATTTTGGACTATTTTGAAGTTCAAAAAGAGAGATTTTTTTAAGTTTTTTATTAATGTTGGTCTTTAGCTTGTTTTTTTTTAATTGTTTAATTCTCATAATTCCTTTTAGTTTATTTTTAACTCTATGAGTATTGCTGAATTTGCAAACTTGAGTTGAATATATTTTATAACGATAATTTAGGCAGATATTAGGCGTTTCTAAGCCAAATTTAAATTTTTGCAAAAAAATCTTTAGAAAGTTTTTTTATTGACCCACTTCGATCTACCACTGCTAATTCCACTTCTGCACTAACAAGAACTTCTCCGCCTCTTTTAACCTCTTGAAGCAAGCTTAGTCTAACGTTGGTTTTTTTTAATACAGCTGTTTCAACACTTAAATTATCTTCAAAAAATGCTGATTTTAGATATTTAATGTTGCATTTCCTGACGACAAACATTACATCGTGCTCGTTCATAAGTTGAGTTAAAGTAAGGCCAAATTTTTCGTATATTAGCTCCGTTCTAGCTCTCTCGATATACTGAAGATATCTAGAATAAAATACTCGACCAAAGTCAACGTCTTCAACAAAAACTTTCAATTTGTAAATGTGGCTTTTAGACATAATTTCAATCATAAGGCTAAAGTTTATCTTATTCAATAAAGTTTCAATTTCTTTTTTTGGTCTAAATTATGCCAAGCAAAGCACAGACTCTAACTTTAAATTTTTAATCATGAAAATATTATCTACTTTAATTTTGTTGTTAATGTTAACTAATTGTGCTGGAGGCAACGTAGCCAAAGTAAAATTTGGTAAAAGATGCACTGCGGCTGACGAGAATGGTTTAAAGGAAAGCTCTTATATTTGGGTTATCTCAGAAGAAGCAATTAAATCATTTGATAAAAGAATAAATAAATCTAACTGTTCAGATATTTAATTTCCTTTTAAATTTAATTGTCTGTGCTAATAAGGGGTATGCGAATACCCCTTATTCTGTGTACATTATTTTCATTAAGTATTAATTTAAATGCTATGGAAAAACCTTATCATCATATTTATAAAGACGGAAAATTATATGCTTTTAGAAACCTTGAAGGAGGTCCAAAAAGGGATCCTAATTTTAAATGGGATTGGAAAGTTTTTAGGGAGGAAAAAAAGAAACTTAAGATTGATTATCCACCTGAACATGTAATAGAAAAACAAACTGTTTTAAAAAATCTTGAAAAACATAAATCTGATTCATATGTGATGTGGCTTGATCATGCGAGCTTTATAATTAAACTTGGAAACACTACAATTATTACTGATCCAGTTTTCGAAAAAAATTATGGACCTATGATATTTGGTCCCAAAAAATACATAGAGTCCCCTTTAACTCTTAAAGAACTTCCTAAGATAGATTTATTTTTACTGACACACAATCATTATGATCACATGAGTATTCGTACGATAAAAAACTTTCCATATAAGAATACTAAAGTTCTTGTACCTCTTAAACTTGGAAAATATTTTACAAAAAATGGATATAAAAAAGGTACTGTTAAAGAAATGGATTGGTTTGATAAAATTAAAATTAATGATGAAATCACAGTTACAATGCTTCCAAGTCAACATTGGTCTAAAAGGTGGATTTGGGGAGATGGAAATACAAATAGATCACTTTGGGGGAGTTTTTTAATTGAATTCAAAGATAAAAAAATCTTTTTTGCTTGTGATACCGGACCAGCACCATTTTACAAGGAATTAGGAAAAAAATTTGGTCCTATCGATTTAGGTTTTGGAAATTTGGGCGCCTACAATTTCTATCCAATTATTCCAGTCAAAGACAAATCTACAGCTCACTCAAATCCTGAAGAACTTTTATCTTTAATGAAAGACTTAGAAGTAAAAAAAGTTATAGGAATGCATTGGGGAACAGCAATATTAAGTTTGGAGCCAATCTGGGAACCTCCAGTAAGGTTTAAGGAAAATGCTGAAAAGTTTGGCTACAAAAAAGACGAGGCAATTATATTTAAAATTGGTGAGATTAAAAAATTGGAAGATCTTATTAACTAACCTTTCTTTTATTTCTCTCGTTATCCAATAATTTTGTCAATGCATCAACCATTATATCAGAAGCTTTAAATATTTCATTTGGTTGAAATTCATGTGTTGTGTGATTTTCAGGATTTGTTTTATCTTCAATTATTATTCCCTCGTCTGGTGAATTATTTTTTATATAAATTAAAATTAACCAATCAGCTTCGATCGCATCATCCCATTTGATAAAAATTTCTCCTGTTTCAAATCTGTTATCAATGCATCTGATGATACTTAAATATTTTGGAACATATTTTTTATTTAATTGAAAGCACAAACTGTGAGCTGACCGATAAAAACTTTCAAGAGCGTATTCGATCTTTTCTCTTTCTTCATTATAAACTCTTTCTTTTTCTAGTAATGATGCTTTATCATCAGTCTCTTCTACTTTAATACCTAAACTTGCAACTCTTTCTCTTATTGTTTCATTTATTTTTTGCTCTCTGATTAACTTGTATTTTTGTTTAATTTTGTCAATACGTTGTTGAACTTCTTTGTAAGATTCTCTTTGTTGACCTAAAACATATTTTTCAAGGTTCTTGATTTCTAATTCCTCTCTTTTTCTAAAAAGGTCAATTTTTTTCTCTAATTTAATTTGTTCTAAAAATTGTCTTTGTTTTTCAGCTCTTTCTTTTCTAAGCTCAGCCTGTTCTAATTTAATAAATCTTTGTAAATCTAGTTTTCTTTCTTTTTCAAGCTTTTGCTCTTCTTTGAGTTCATTTTTTTTTGCCTCTAAAGCTAATTTATCTTGTTCTAGTAATCTTTTTTGAGATTCCTTTTTTTCCTGTTCCATAAGCTTTAGTTTTATTTTCTTTTGTTTATCTCGCTCCTCCAAAATAATTTTTTTAACTCCCGAAATTTTATTGGAAATACCTATGAAAAATGCCTGTAGTGTTTGATCTAAATTTATATTAAATCTAAATATAGATTTAACTTTATCATTTAGTCGTAATAAGCCTGAAACTATAGCTCTTGTTTTTTGTGGGTTTTTGATTTTTTTCTTTAATTTAAATTTTTTTTTTAATTTTACTTTTGTAGTGCTTCTTTTTTTTTTCTTTACTAATTTTTTTGATTTTTTACTTTTTCGAATTTTCTTATTTTTTATTTTTTTTCTTTTATTTTTAAATCTCCGAATTAAGAATTTTTTATTGTTTTTTTTCTTATACTTTGAAGGTTTTTTTTTCCTCTTTTTCATAATGACTATTTATTAAATAGCACTTTTTATGAATATATATAGTCTCTTGTACGGTGAGCTGATTGAAAGTTCTTAACAATTTGCAATTGAAAAACAACTAGATCTCTATATCTAAATGCTGCTGCACAACTTGCCATATAAAATTCCCACATTTTTACAAATTTTTCATCAAATAAATCTTTCACCTCTTTTTTTCTCTCTAAAAATCGCTCTAACCAACTTTCTAATGTTTTATCGTAGTGTCTAATTAACGTTTCTGTGTCTGCAACAATTAAACCAGTTTTTTCAATCGGATTTATTATTTGACTGAAAGAAGGACAAATAC
>CACNWV010000023.1 GCA_902624195.1 uncultured Pelagibacteraceae bacterium | reverse complement strand
GAAAGTTTTAATAGTTGAGGATGTAATTACGACCGGTAAATCTAGTGTCGAGTGCTCAAAATTAGTAGAGGAAAATGAAGGTGTAATAGTCGGGTATGCTTGTTTAATAGACAGATCGAGTGGTAAAAATTCTTTACAAAAAAAAGTTGTCTCACAAGTTGACCTTAATATTCCAACTTACACTAAAAACAATTTACCAAAAGATTTATCGAACATTAAAGCAGTAAAACCTGGGAGTAGAAATCTCGGTTTAGAAATACATGCTGGTCATGGATTAACTTTTAAATCTGCAAAAATTTTAAAAAAAATACCTAGTATAAAAGAATTTAATATTGGACATTTTTTAGTGGGTGAGTCAATTTTTTTAGGATTAAAAAAAACAATTACGGAATTTAAAAGAATTATTAAACGATGAGAATATACGGTATTGGCACAGATATTATAAAAGTTGATAGAATTAAAAAAACGGTTGAAAAAAATGGCATATTAACAAGGCTATTTCATAAAGATGAAATAAGAAGATGCAAAAAGACTAAAAATTTATTTAATTGTTTCGCTAAGAGGTTTGCTGCTAAAGAGGCTTTTTCAAAAGCTTTAGGAACAGGTATCTCAAAAGGTATAAATTTTAATCAAATTGTAATTATGAATGAAAAGAACGGTAAACCATACATAAAGTTATTAAATGGAACTAAAAAAATTGTAGAAAAAAAATTAAAAAAAGAAAAATATAGAATTTCTCTATCTTTAACTGACGAAGATAATTACGCTGTTGCATTTGTTACGATCTCAATATGAAAAGAAAAATAATAAAGATAATAGCGGAAAATCTTAAAACTTTAATTGGCGCATTAATAATTGCAATAGCTATTAGATCTTTATTAATACAACCTTTTTATATCCCGTCATCATCGATGGAGCCAACTTTACTTGTAGGTGATAGAATTTTTGTCAGTAAACTCTCTTATGGATATAGTAAACATTCTTTCCCATTTAGTCCAAATGTTTCAAATAATCGCTTTTTTTCAAAGAGTCCTAAACAAGGTGATTTGGTTGTTTTTAAAACTCCTGCAGATAATAGAACTGATTATATCAAAAGGTTAATCGGAATGCCTGGTGACGTAATTCAATTTAATGAAGGCAACTTATTTATAAACGGGAAACAAATAGTTCGAGAAAATACAACTTCATTAAGCAAAGTGAGATGTGGAAATTTTGATGTAGAAGTTAACACATTTGTTGAAACACTCCCCAATGGCGTTAAACATGCGGTTGCTTATAGTGTGAATGGATCAATAAAAAATACTAAAAAATATAAAGTGCCATTAGGATATTATTTTCTAATGGGTGACAACCGTGATTGCTCTAAAGATAGTCGATTTTTAGATGATGTGGGTTATGTTAAAAAATTAAATTTAGTTGGTAAGGCAAAAATGATTTTTTTTTCTAATGATACGCCAAACGGCAGTCTCTTAAAATTATGGAACTTACATAATACATTTCGATTTGAGAGAACTTTTAAGGTATTACAATAATGAAACAAATTAAAGAGTTAGAAAATATAATTGAATATAATTTTAAAGATAAAAATTTACTACATAGAGCCTTAACACACAAAAGTTTCAGTAGCACTGTAAATAACGAGAAATTGGAATTCTTAGGAGACAGGGTTCTTGGATTGATAATCTCAAAAGAATTGTTAGAAAAATATCCAGAAGAAAAAGAAGGAACAATTGATAAGAAATTTGCTAATTTAGTAAATAAAAAAACCTGCACAGAAATAGCAAAAAAAATAAATATAAAAAACTTTGTTTACTTAGGTCCCGCTCAAAAAAATTTTGAACGATCCGTTAACAAAATTATTAGTGATTGCTTGGAGGCCGTTGTAGGAGCGATATATTTAGACGGAGGATTAAAATGCTCAGAAAAATTCATTCTAAATCTTTGGAGATCGTATATAAACAATTCTGTAGAAACACCTATAGACTCAAAAACAAAATTACAAGAGTATAGTTTAAAAAAATACAAAGAACTTCCTAAATATATTTTCTTTAAAAAAACAGGTCCACAACATAAACCACTTTTTAAGACTGAAGTAGAGATTCCAGAATCTAGAAAAATTATTGGCGTAGGAACCTCAAAAAAAAATGCTCAACAAAACGCTGCAAAAAAATTAATTAAAATCTTAAAAATATGAATTGGGAAGATGAATGTTATCTTTTATCCAAAAGAAAATTTAGAGAGAACGGAAATATTATAAACGTTTTTTCACAGTCCAAAGGGAAGGTTTCTGGAATAGTATATGGTGGAAATTCAAGAAAAATAAGAAATTACTTACAGATTTCTAATAAGTTATTTGTTGTACATAATTCTAAAAATGAAAATAAAAATGGATATTTTAAAACAGAGTTAATAAAAGCTATTTCACCAATATATTTTAATGATAAAAAGAGGATTACAGCTCTAGTCTCTATCTGTTCGATCTTGAACGTACTATTACCGGACTCACAACCAAATAAAAATATTTATAAATCTTTTGAGGAATTCTTAAGATCTATTAATCTTGAAAATTGGATAATTTTATATATCTATTTCGAACTGAATCTTATCAAAGATTTAGGCTACGATACTAATTTATCAAAATATTATAGTAAAGAATTCAACGGTTCTGAAACTAGAAAAATTAAAATTGATACTTTTACTTATGAAGTTCCTGAATATTTAATATCAAGGAAGATTCCTGAAAAAATTTCAAATCATTCAATCAGAAAATCTTTATATTTTACAAGAAATATTGTTCAAAATAGATTTTTTCTACCTAATAATTTATCTTTTCCTCAATCTAGAATTTTACTTGAGTCCTATTTTAATTAATTGATCTAATTTTTTTTGCAACTTCCAAAGCAAAATAGGTTACTATTGCACACGCGCCTGCACGTTTAAATGAAATAATACTTTCAATAATAGCATCTTCTTTTAAGAGTTTTTTTTCTACACCTTGTTTTATTAAACTATATTCACCTGATACTTGATAGGCAAGAACTGGAACTTTAAAATTATTCTTAATTTTGTTAATTATATCAAGGTAAAACATACCTGGTTTAACCATAACCATGTCTGCACCCTCTTTAATGTCTAGACCAACCTCTCTGAATAATTCTGTAGAATTTCTAGAATCCATTTGATATGATTTTTTATCTTTTGTTAAATTTCGTTTGCTTCCAACAGCGTCTCTAAAAGGCCCATAAAAATCTGAAGCATATTTTACCGCATAAGACAGGATACTCACATTTTTATAATTATTTTTGTCTAACTCTTTTCTAATTGCTCCAATTCTTCCGTCCATCATATCAGACGGTGCAATTACATCACACCCCATTCGAGCTTGCAACAAAGCCTGTTTTGTTAAAACTTTTATAGTTTCGTCATTATCAATCTCGTCACCTACAATAATTCCATCATGTCCGTGAGAAGTGTAAGGGTCTAAAGCAACATCACACATTACACCTATTTCTGGAAAATTCTTTTTGATAAATTTTAAACTTTTGCATATTAAGTTGTTCTCGTTTAAGGCTTCAGAACCTATTTTATTTTTCTTATTTTCCGAAGTATAGGGAAAAAGTGCAATCATGGGGATTTTATATTTTTTAACCTTGCTAAGTATTATTGATAATTTATCAATTGAATATCTTTTTACACCAGGCATTGTTTTAATTGACTCCACTTTGTTTCTCCCATCTCTAACAAATATAGGCAATACTAAATCATTGTTAGAAATATTGTTTTCAGATACGAGGTTTCTGATCCAATTAGATTTTCTTAATCTTCTTAGCCTTGTTTTTGGAAAAGAGCCTAAAATTTTCATGTATTAGTCAGATAATTAATAGTTTTAGTGCGACAAATATATTATTATTATTTTCAATAGTGTAATTTAATTAGTAATTATGAGCAATATAAAACTAAATAGCATTTTTAAAACCGTCTGTATTGCCTCAGATCATGCAGGTTATAAATTAAAAGAAATAATAAAAAATCACTTGATTAATAGAGACGTGTCAATTTTTGATTTAGGTCCATACAATGAACAATCAGTAGACTATCCTGATTACGCAAAAAGACTTGCAAATCGGGTAAAATTCAAAAAAAGTGAAGTCGGGATATTAGTATGTGGATCCGGCACAGGGATGGCAATTAGCGCCAATAAAATCAAAACAATTAGAGCAGCGGTTTGCTATAATTTGAAGTCTACAAGATTGTGCAGGCAACATAATAATGCTAATATAATGGCTATAGGCTCAAGATTAACTAAAAAAAGTGCATCTTTGAAGCTAGTTGAAATTTTTTTAAAAACTAAATTTGAAGGCGGAAGACATTTAAGAAGGATAAAAAAAATTTAATTATGTCAATAGCTCTAAAACTTAATAAATACTTGAATAGTTTCTTTAAACTAAATTTGGAAGAAGCTGATCGAGAATTATATAAATCTATAAAAGAAGAATTTTCAAGACAACAAAATCACATTGAATTAATCGCCTCAGAAAATATTGTTTCTAGAGCTGTGCTCGAAGCACAAGGATCAGTCCTGACTAATAAATATGCAGAAGGTTACCCAGGTAAAAGATATTATGGTGGTTGTGAACACGTAGATGTTTCTGAAAATTTAGCAATTGAAAGAGCAAAAAAGTTATTCGATTGTAAATTTGCAAATGTACAACCACACTCGGGTGCGCAGGCTAATGGAGCAGTTTATTTAGCTTTACTGAAGCCAGGTGACACAACCCTTGCAATGAGTTTAAATTCTGGAGGACATTTAACTCACGGTGCTAAACCTGCTCAATCTGGAAAATGGTTTAACGCTTTACATTATGAAGTTGATAAAAAATCCGGTCTTATTGATTACGAGGGAGTGGAAAAACTTGCAGTTACAAATAAACCAAAACTTATAATTGCAGGCGGAAGTGCATACTCTAGAATTATAGATTTTAAGAGGTTCAGGGAAATTTGTGATAAAGTGGGGGCTTACCTACTTGTAGATATGGCTCACTTTTCAGGATTAGTTGCTGGTGGAGCGTATCCAAATCCTACTAAGTATGCCGATGTAGTTACCTCTACTACTCATAAAGTTTTAAGGGGTCCGAGAGGTGGAATAATTTTAACAAATAAAGAAGATCTAATTAAAAAGTTCAATAGTGCAATATTTCCTGGTTTACAAGGAGGACCTTTAATGCATGTGATAGCAGCTAAAGCAGTTTGTTTTAAAGAAGCTTTATCAGACGATTTTAAAGAATATACAAAAAATGTAATTGCAAATGCGAAAACTTTATCTGAAAAACTTTCGGAAAAAGGTTTTAAAATTTTCTCTGGAGGTACTGATACACATTTAATGCTAATTGATCTTAGATCTTATGGAGTAACTGGAAAAGATGCCCAGGCTTCTTTAGGAAGAGCAAATATTACTTGTAACAAAAATGGAATACCTTTTGATAGTGAAAGCCCCATGATAACATCCGGAATTAGATTGGGAACACCGGCTTGTACAACTAGAGGATTTAGAACTGAAGAGTTCAAATTAGTAGGAGAATTAATTTTTAAAGTAATTGAAGGTCTAAGTAAAAATAAAGAAGATAATTCAAAAATTGAAAAAGAAGTTCAAAAAGAAATAATTGAACTTTGTTCCTCTTTTCCTATATATAGTAGTTAAAATATTTATGCTTTGTCCATTTTGTAGAGAAAGAGACACTTCGGTAGTTGATTCAAGGCCAGCAGAAGAAGGTACAGCTGTAAGAAGACGAAGGCTTTGCACTTGTCACGGAGGTATGAGATTTACAACTTTTGAAAGAGTACAATTTCAAGAGTTATCAGTAATTAAAAGTAACAGCAAAAGAGAACCTTTTGATAGAGATAAAGTTTCAAAATCTATTAGAATTGCAACTCGAAAAAGACCGATAGATACGGAAGGAATTGATAATTTCGTTTCTAAAATTATTATGAAAATTGAAGGTTTAGGTGAAAGTGAAGTTCCAACATCTACTATTGGTAAGTTCATTATGGAGGGTTTGCAATATCTAGATACGGTTGCCTATGTTCGCTATGCTTCTGTTTATAAAAATTTCAAGGAAGCTAAAGATTTTGAACAATTTGTAGGCAATATTGATGAAAAAAAATCATAAATATTTTTCGAGACTTGTATTTGATTTAGCAGAAAATAATTTAGGTAAGACGAATAATAATCCATCAGTAGGCTGTGTGGTAATAAAGAATAATAGCATTATTAGCTCTGGCTTCACATCTATTGGAGGAAGACCACACGCAGAATTTAATGCATTAAATAAAAAATTAGATTTTAAAGGATCTAGTATGTATTTAACTTTAGAACCGTGTACTCATTATGGGCTAACACCCCCTTGCACAAATATAATAAAAAAAAAAAAAATAAAAAAAGTTTTCTATTTTTATGAAGACCCTGATGTAAGGACTAACAAAAAAGCGAAAAAAACTTTAAAAAAAATTATTGTAAAAAAAATTAACATTAAGAATAATTATTTTTATGAAAGTTATTTTTTGAATAAAATAAAGAACTTTCCCTTAATTGATGCAAAAATAGCATTATCTAAAGATTTTTTTTCAATTAATAAAAAAAAAAAGTGGATTACAAATTTTAGGTCAAGGCAGGTAACCCACTTAATAAGATCAAAGTATGATTGTATAATTTCTACATCAGAGACAATAAATAAAGATAATTCATTACTTAATTGTCGAATAAAAGGCTTAGATAACAATAAACCAGATCTAATAATCATTGATAGGAATTTAAAATTGAAAAAAAAACTTAAACTTTTTAATCTTCTGAATAAAAGACGGGTTTTTATTTTTACATCTAGCACAGACACTAAGAAAATTGCTTTTTTTAAAAAAAAAAATATAAAGATAATAAAAATAAATAGTCTCAAAAATCGAGGAGATTTTATAAAAATTTTTGAGAGAATTTTTAAAATTGGCAAAAGAAGAGTTTTAGTTGAATCA
>CACNWV010000022.1 GCA_902624195.1 uncultured Pelagibacteraceae bacterium | reverse complement strand
AAACAATAAATATAACCACTTAATCATAATTAAAATTAGTAAAATTTTAATATATTCCAGGGGGTAATTTATGTCAGGTTAGAAAATATTTTAATTGTACCTCTTAATTTTTATCCACATTTTTTACAACCATCTAATCACAATTTTAACATAAAGAAAAAATAAATTTATCCAATGGAGGTTAACTAATGACAATGCTAGTATTTGTTGTAATGGCTTACGCTATTATGAATTCGTAAATAAAAATAAATATCTAAATTTAACAAATCCTTAATTATATTGTTTTTTGGATCTATAATTTAAATAACCAAAAATCGTCAATAAAATTAGTGCAAAAGGATAAACGACAGCTTTATTAGGCCTATCTGGATTTTCAATTTTAAAATTACTTACAATATCACCCATTTGAATACCGGATTTTTTTGCCTCCCCTTTCCAATTTAATCTATCAATAATTAATTGATCATTCTGTTCTGTTAAAGTCAGACCATATTCTTCTAAAGTGTAATTATTTTTAAATTTCCCTTTATCGATGACAAATAGTTTATATCTTTCTCCGTACTCAGTGACTCGAGTGACTTTTATATGAACTTCTTTTGATGGATCAAAAGATAATTTTTGAATGCTTTCCGCCGAGAGATTTTGCTCATTAAATTTAGGATAGAATTTACCTAAAACATAATCTGGGGCTAAAAAAGATAAAGATATAAATAAGAACGCTATGATCTCATACCATCTTAATTTATTTATGAACCATTGCTGAGTAGCTGCAGTAAATACTAAAATTCCAATTAATGATGTTGATATAACTAATAAAGCTTGCCAGAAACTATCTACTCCAATTAATAATAGCTCGTGATTAAACAAAAAGACAATTGGTAAAATTCCTGTTCTCAAGCTGTACCAGATGGCTTGGAGACCTGTTCTTAAAGGGTCGCCACCAGAAATTGCAGCTGCTGCGTAAGAAGCTAAACCAACTGGAGGTGTTACATCTGCCATTAAGCCAAAATAAAATACAAATAAATGAACTGCGATTAATGGAAAAATAAACCCTGAAGCATTTCCAACATCAACTAGGACTGTGGCCATAAGAGAAGCTACAACAACATAATTTGCAGTAGTCGGAAGACCCATTCCAAGTAACAAACAAAGTATAATTGTTAATAATATTAATACTATTACATTATCTCTTGCTATCGTTTCAATAACTATAATTAAATTTGTGCTCAAGCCTGTTGACCCTACTGCTCCTACAATTATTCCTGCTGTAGCGATTGCAATCCCTACCCCAACCATGTTTATCGCGCCTTTTTGAAGACCAACTATTGTTTGATTATACCAGTCAATTAAACCAGTTTTAAGATTTGAATTTTTAATTAATCGACTTACTAAGTTTACTAATATTAAAGATAATGTAGCGTAAAAGATAGAAAAGCCTGCTGTATATCTCATATAAACAAGTAAAAAAATTAAAACAAAGATTGGAATTAAAAAATGTAATCCAGATAAAAAAGTTTTCTTTAAGTGAGGGACATCAGCATCATCCATCCCCTTAAGACCTAATTTAAGTGCCTCTAAATGAGAGATGTAAAACAAAGCAATATATGAAATGATAGCTGGTAAAAAAGCGTGTTTAACAACTTCAAAATAAGTAACACCTATAAAACTTGCCATTACAAAAGCTGCAGCACCCATAACCGGTGGCATAATTTGACCATTAACCGAAGATGAAACTTCAATCGCACCTGCTTTCTCTTGAGAGAAACCAGTTTTCTTCATTATTGGAATCGTAAATGTCCCTGTGGTAACAGTATTTGCGATTGAGGAACCAGAAATCATGCCAGTCATTCCAGATCCTAAAATCGCGGCTTTAGCAGGACCTCCTCTCATTTTTCCAACCATTGCAAAAGCTAAATCTAAAAAATACTTTCCACCACCTGCAGTTTCTAGCAAAGCTCCAAATAATACAAATAAGAAAATAAAATCTACTGAAACTCCAATAGGGATTCCAAAAATTGCTTCTTGATCAAACCATTGAAAACCAACTAATCTTTTAACAGATAATCCTCCATGAGAAATAATATCAGGTGCATATTTTCCAAAATAAGAGAATAAAAGAAAACAAATTGCTATAATAACTAAAGGTAAGCCTATTGCTCTTCTAGTTGCTTCTAAAAGTATTAAAATTCCTGTTGCTCCAATGATAAGTTCAACTGGAACTTTAAATCCAAATATTTCTTTTACTAAAAGTATTCCACCTCTATTAACAAGATCATCGTAAAAAAAATAAATATATAAACAGCAAAATGCAGCAATTATACTTATTAGAATATCAAAAAAAGAAATTTTTTTTCCTCTCACTGCAGGAAAAATTAAAAAAGATAATGTTAGAGCAAATCCTAAGTGAATGGCTCTTGCGGGTAAACCTTTGAACATTCCAAAATTAAACCAAAATGGAAACGGGGAAGCATACCAAAGTTGAAAAAACGTCCAGAGTATAGCGATACCGAAAACTATTTTTAAATGAACTCCAGACAAATTTCGTGTTGGAGAAATATCTTCTTGAATTTTATTTTTAATCTTAGTTTGAATGTTTTGATTCATTTTAATTAAGATACCTTATTCTAAAAAAAAAGGCCCAAGAAATATTGGGCCTTTTTTAATAAAACTAAAAAGTTAGATTACATTAATCCAGCTTCTTTGTAATACTTAATTGCACCTGGATGTAATGGAGCCGATAATCCATCAGCTATCATATTTTTCTTTTCCAGAGGTCCAAAAGCAGGATGTTGAGCTCTGAAATCATCAAAGTTTTCCATCACAGCTTTTGTTACTAAATATACAAGCTCTTCAGAAACATTAGCACTTGTTACAACTGTTGCTTTTACACCAAATGTTGTAGCATCTTTTTTCTGATTTGAGTAAGTTCCTTTTGGAATTACAGCTTTTGCGTAGTAGTCAGCTCCATCAATTAAGCCTTGCACTGGTGCACCAGTTAAATTGATTGGGCTAGCTTTTGCTTTACAAGTTGCTGCTTGCTCCATAGCTCCATTTGGAAATCCAACAGAGTATCCAAATGCATCTATTTTACCATCGCAAAGAGCTTTTACTTGTTCGGAAGATGTAAGTTCTGTCGTTGCTTTGAACATACTCATGTCTGCTCCCATAGCTTTCATTAATTCTTCCATCGTTCCTCTTTGACCAGATCCTGGGTTACCAATGTTTACCGTTTTTCCTTTTAAGCTTTTAAAATCTTTGATTTTAGATTTTTTACTAGCCCAAATTTGAAAAGGTTCGTTGTGTACAGAAAATACAGCTCTTAAGTCGCTAAACTGTTTTCCTTCCCATTTACTTGAACCATTGTAAGCATGATACTGCCAGTCTGACTGGGCAACACCAAATTGAAACTCACCATCTTTGATTTGTCCAATATTGTAGTTAGATCCACCTGTTGAAGGTGCAGTACATCTGTAAGCTTTAGCTGTACCTTTTTTTCTACCATGATCAGCACTGATTGCTGATTTGTGTAGCATTTTACAAATAGCGTTACCTGTTTGGAAATATACTCCAGTAGGTCCACCCGTTCCTATAGTAAAGAACTCTGCTGATTTAGCGATTGATGTAATGGGGCTTGAAAAAGCAAACATTACTAGTACCGCTGAAATCAATGACGTCATTTTTTTCATGTGTACTCCTCTTTTATTATTAATTAATTTAACTACGTTATTTAATTGAGGTCAAAGAGATTCTCATAAATTTTTGGCCCAATTTGATAGCTTACTTACCCCTTCAACTACATTTGGGGCATAAGTCCTAACCATTTCCTCGCTGATAGAGTTGTTGTTTGAAACATTTTTAAAAAATTCTACCCCATTAAAATCAGTATAGCTTAGTCTCGTTAACATTTTTTTCGGTTTAAAACCAAAATCAGATCCTGGTAACATTGCTACACCTGTTTCATTTAATATTGCATCGCAAAGTTTTGAGGAAGTTTTATATTTTTTATTTTTAAATTCTGGCATAAGATAAAATGCACCTTGCGGTGGATTAATTAAAACTTTATTAGATTTTAAATTATTGTAAACGTATGTACCAACTGCATTCAAAATACCTCTTACCTTTAGTTTGTAATCCTCATAATTACCCTGATAAGCCTCTACTGCTGCAAATTGTGTTGGTGTATTTACTGTCGAATAAGACTCACTAGCCAAAGATTTTAAACTGTTCATAAATTCTTTCATTCCATCTGGCACTGCTAAAAAACCTAATCTCCAGCCACCTGCTCCACACCATTTACTTAGACCACCACTTATAAATGTTGCCTCGGGATAAAATTCAGAAATAGATTTATAACTATTATCAAAAGATAAATCTGTATAAATTTCATCTGATAAAATTATAATATTGTTCTTTTTTGCAACTTTAGCTAACTCTTTTAAATTATTACAAATACCTCCAGATGGATTATTTGGTGAGTTAAGAATTAAAATTTTGTTTTTCTTTTTTCCCAATTTTTTAAGCTTGTTTTCAAGCTCTTTTGATGTTGGAAACCAATTATTTTCTCTCGTAGTTTCAATCCAGTGAACTTTGTTGGTACCTATTTCTGCTTGTGGTTCATATGAAACCCAACTTGGAGCTGGAGTTAAAATTTCTCCATCGAAAGCCATATGTATTAATAACATTGCTTCTTTTGAGCCTGGAGTAATTAGTATATTTTCCTTTGAATATTTTTTTCCAGATTTTTTAAATAAATATTTAGAAATATTTTCTCTTAATTGAGGTAAGCCTTGTATAGGTAGATATTCTTTTCTATGAGCATTTAGTTTTAAAGTTTCAACAATTTTATCTGGAATTTGAAAAGGAGATTGACCAAAACCGAATCTATAAATTTTTTTACCAGATTTTATTAAATCTTTAGACTTTTCATTAATAGCTAAAGTTGAAGACTCTTTTAATTTTATGATATTTTTTTTGATTTTCGACTTCATCATTTACTTAATTAATACCTATACGGGGACTGTCGGTAAAAAGTCAAATCAATTGTTGGAAAATAGGAACATTTGACAAATTGATTCGGTCATGTTTTAATCTTATTTTGTTCTCAAGAGTGGTCTACATATAGTATATAAAAAATTAGCTTACACAAATATGGAAAAACAATCAGACAGGATAATAGCGTTACTTGGACCTACCAATACTGGTAAAACTTTTGTTGCTATCGAAAAAATGCTTCAGCACAACTCTGGTATCTTCGGTTTACCGTTAAGGCTTCTAGCGAGAGAAGTGTATGACAAATGCGTTCATAAAGTCGGAGTTGAAAAAGTTGCATTGATTACAGGTGAGGAAAAAATAATTCCTAGCACAGCTAGTTATTTTATTTGCACAGTTGAATCAATGCCTAAAGATAAAAAGGTTGAGTTTGTAGCAATAGATGAAATTCAAATGTGCGCAGATCGTGAAAGAGGGCATATATTCACGGAAAGATTATTAAACTCTCGAGGAACAATTATAACAATGTTTTTAGGTTCTCAAGTGATGGAAAAAATTATTTACGATTTAGTCAAAAATGTAGAATTTGAAAAAAAAGAGAGATATTCAAAACTTAGTTACTCAGGTATTAAAAAAATATCTAGATTAGAACGAAAAGTTGCAATTATAGCTTTTTCAATTGAAGAAGTTTATGCAATAGCAGAATTAGTAAGAAGACAAAAAGGAGGTGCTGCGGTAATAATGGGATCGTTAAGTCCGAAAACAAGAAATTCTCAAGTAGGCCTTTATCAATCTGGAGATGTCGATTATTTAATTGCAACTGATGCAATTGGCATGGGTTTAAATATGGATATTAATGAGATTTATTTTTCAAATTTAAAAAAATTTGATGGAAAAAAAACAAGAAGATTGAACCTTATTGAAATGTCGCAAATAGCTGGTCGAGCTGGTAGATTTAAAAATGATGGTGGATTTGGTACAACTGGAGACTGTGAGACTTTAAATTCTGATGAGATTGAAAAGATCGAGCAGCATCAATTACCAGATACTAGGACAATTTATTGGAGAAACTCAAAATTAAATTTTGAAAACCCAGAAAGATTAATTGAGTCTCTAGAGACTAAACCTAATCAAAAGAATTTAGTTAGGACCAATGACTCCCTTGATGAAAGTGTTCTACGATTTTTTTTAAAAAAAGGTTCTAATAATATTATATATCACAAAAACCTAGAATTACTTTGGGAATGCTGCCAAATACCTGACTTTGAAAAAAAAGCTTATGGTCAACATATAAATGTGATCGATAAAGTTTTTCAATTTTTAACAACCAGGAAAAATAAAATTCCGAGTAATTTTATGAAAGAACAATTAAAAGGATTAGAAAAAGATCATGGTAATGTTGATTTACTATCACATAGATTATCAAATGTAAGAACTTGGTCATATGTAGCTAATAAAAAAAATTGGGTTGAAAATTCTGATTATTGGGTCCAACTTACAAAAAGTATAGAGGATAAGCTATCAGATAAACTACACGAGGAATTGACAAAAAGTTTTATTGATAAAAAAATAAGCATACTATCAAGAAGTTTAAAACAAGATCTTATTTTAAGTACAGAAATTAACGAAAAAAATGAAATCTATATCGACAACCAGTTAGTAGGTGAGCTTAAGGGTTTAAAATTCTTAATAGACGTTACGCCGAAGACCTTAGATACTGATATTAAGTCAATTAAAAAAGCTGCAAGAAAAGGAATAGAGAAGGAACTAAAAAAAAGAGTTGATGAAATTTTGCTTAAAAGAGAAATTAATATAAATAATGAGAGTAAAATTCTCTGGAAAAACAATCCAATAGCCAAATTAAAAAAAGGCAATAATTACTTATGTCCTGAAATAGATATAATTGCTGACGATGCATTAAATGATGATTCAAAATTAAAATTGATTTCTTTTTTAAATAAATGGCTTAGTTCCTATATAAATGAAGTTCTTGGCGACCTAATTAAATTATCTAATTATAAAATCTCTAATCAATATCTTAGAGGTCTTGTTTTTCAATTATATGAAAATAATGGGGTTATTAAAAGAAATGAAGTTCAAAGTATCGTAAAATTAATTCCAGCTCAGGAAAGAAAAAAATTATGGGGTATGGGAATAAAAATTGGAAGATATCATATATATCTTCCAAAAATGTTAAAACCTAAAGCAGTTGAATTTAGGATTAGTTTATGGAAAATTTTTCATAACGTCTCTGGTAGAGATAAAATTCCCAAATCAGGTTTAAATTTTTTATCTGGCATCAACTTTGAAAGGGATTTTTTATTATTGTGCGGTTTCGAAAAATTCA
>CACNWV010000021.1 GCA_902624195.1 uncultured Pelagibacteraceae bacterium | reverse complement strand
AATATAATATAAGCTTATATCATGAGTTTTACTTTAATTATTCTTGCTGGAGGTAATAGCCATAGATTTAGGTCTAATATTGGCAAACCATATCAAAAAATTGGCGGTAAATCATTAATTGAAATCAACCTTATTAAAGCACGTAAATTTAAAGAAATTAAAAAGATTGTAGTTGTTTATAATAAAAAGGATATAAAATTAATCAAATCGCTTAAACTTAAAAATGTTAAGATGGTAGTTGGTGGGGACAGTAGACAACAATCTACGTTCAACGCACTTAAGTATTGTGTAAATCATATTGGGACCGCTAAAGTTTTAATTCATGATGTTGCCAGACCTAATTTTTCCACAAAGCTTTTAAGCTCAATATTAAGAAATATACAAAATGCTAGAGCAGTAATTCCTAAAATAAAAGTACAAGATGCAATAAAACAAATAATAGACTCTAGTAATGAAGAGTACATTATTGGAAAAAAAAGAGATAATTTATTTTTAACTCAAACTCCTCAAGCTTTTAATTTAAAGGAAATATATCATTTGCATAAAACTAATTCTAATAAATATAGAGATGACGATATCTCCTTATATATGGATCTTAATAAAGTAAAGTTTATTGATGGTGAGAAGAATAATTTTAAAATTACAGACAAATCAGATTTTGAAAATTTAAGAAAAATTTATAGATCTCAACAAAGTGTTGGGATAGGTTTTGATGTTCATAGATTAGTTCCTAAGAGAAAACTTTATTTAGCAGGTTTAAAGATTAAATCTAAGCTAGGAACATTAGGTCACTCAGATGGAGATCCTGTTCTACACTCTATAACGGACGCAATTTTAGGTGCCTGTAAGATGGGTGATATTGGTCAAATATTTTCTGATAAAAGTAAAAAATTTAAGAATATAAGATCTACTGTTTTACTAAAACAGATAATAGATAAAATTAAATCAAATGGTTTTTTTATAAATAATATTGACATTAATATTATTACGCAAACACCAAAAATTAAGAATTTAAAAAATAAAATGATTGATAATATTTCCAAACTTTGTGAAATTTCCAAAAATCAAATAAATATTAAAGGGAAAACGACCGAAAAATTAGGTGTTATAGGTGAAGCTAAAGCAATAGCGTGTGAGGTTATTTGCTCTGTTATTAAATATGATTAAAATTATAAATTATTTGTTTGTTACTTGTTTTGGTATTGGATCTTTTAGATTTGCTCCAGGGACTGTTACTTCTTTAGTAACAACTATTTTTTTATACAGCTTATTTCATATAATTAATCTATCAAGTAATATTATATTATTAATCTTATTTCTGGTTTTTATTTTTTCATTTTATGCTGTTTCCGAATATATTAAATATAATGAAAACAAAGACCCTAAAGAAATAGTTGTAGATGAGTTTATTGGTCAATCTATTCCAATTTATCTTTATGAAATCTCTCATGGAGCCTCGAAAAACTCACAGGAGGCAATATTATTTTATTTATATATTTTTATTTTATTTAGATTTTTTGACATCAAAAAACCATTTCCAATTAATTTTTTCGATAAAAAATTTAAAAATAGTTTTGGAGTAATATTTGATGATGTAATTGCAGGCTTTTATGTTGTGCTTACATTAATAATTTTTATGATAATAAAATCCAAATTTTTATAATGAAAATAAATAAAAAAATAGTTTTTTTACTCAAAAAAAAAAAATTAAGGCTAGCAATAGCTGAGTCATGTACTGGGGGGATGCTTTCTAGCGCTATAACTTCAGTCAGTGGATCCTCAAAGATATTTACAATGGGCCTAGTCACTTACTCTAATCAAGCTAAAACAAGTATACTAAATATTCCAAAACATATAATTAAAAAGTATGGAGCTGTAAGTGTGCAGTGTTGTTTAGCGATGGTCAATAACTTAAGCAAAATAAGTAAAGCTAAAGTTTGTGTATCCATAACTGGAATCGCAGGACCTAATGGCGGATCTAAACAAAAGCCAGTGGGTTTAGTTTATATTGGAATTAAAACTGGAAAAAAAGTTACCATCAATAAATATAATTTTAAAAATAAAGGTAGAATTTTTGTTCAACAACAAACTGTAAAAAAATCCCTAAATTTATTGATAAGTCTGATTAAACCGGGTAACTAAATTTTGGATTAACAATAACATCTAATAAATGAGCAGTAAAGCTATTCAATAATAGGAAGATACTAAAAGCTAAAATATAAAGTACAAAAACTAAAAAATTTCTGTTTCTTTTTCTTTGTAATAACTGTTTATCTTCCGGTACCCACTCTTTGTTTTTAGATTTAAAATCGTAAGAAAACATCCAGTAAGTTAAGTTAGTCTCGTTGGGATCACCTGTTCTAATTGTTTTGATATATGATGACAAAAATTTAAAAGTTAAAATAAATAAAACTAATAAAGAAGATATTATAAACATTATTTGTATATTTTTATTGCTCTTTCTTCAAAAGCTTTGGCAATTTTGTTTAACCCAAGCTCAAAAGATTTTTTCATTATCCCATTCAAAATTGGATTTTTCAATTCAAAATCTATAAAAAATTCAAGCTGTGTGGCATTATTCACCTCTTTAAATTTCCACTCATTCTTAAGATGTTTTAATGGTCCATCTAGATTAGTTACGATTATTTTATCTTTATCTTTATGATAAGAAACATGACTTGAAAATGTTTCATTTAAAATACTCTTACCTACTTTTAAATCCCCATTAAAAGTAATTAAATCTGCGCTTTCATTCTTATCATAAATCTTTCCTTCAATGCACCATGGAACAAATTCTGGATATTTTTCAATATCAAGAACCATTTCTACCAATTGTTCTTTTTTACAAGGAATAATTTTTTTTATTGATGCGGATGACATTCAAGCTTTTTATTCCTTGCGTCCTGTAATTTTCTAAAATCTTCATCAGCATGATAGGAAGATCTTGTTAAAGGTGATGAAGACACAAGTAAAAAACCTTTTGTCTTTGCAATTAACTCGAATTCTTTAAATTCATCAGGGTGATAATATTTATTTAATGGATGATGTTTTGGTGACGGCTGCAAATATTGACCAATTGTAATAAAATCAACTTCAGCAGATCTAAGATCATCCATAACTTGAATTACTTCCTCTTTGGTTTCTCCTAGACCAACCATAATTCCAGATTTAGTAAAAACTTTTTTATTAGATCTTTTTGCATTCTTCAAAAGTTCTAAAGAAGCAAAATAACGCGCACCAGGTCTAACAGTAGTATAAAGTCTAGGGACTGTTTCTATATTATGATTAAAGACATCTAAATCTGCCTTTAAAATTTTTTTATATGCATTACCTTTCCTTAAAAAATCAGGTGTTAAAACCTCAATGGAAGTTTTTGGATTTTTTTCTCTTGTAGCTTTTACTACTTTATAGAAATGATCTGATCCACCATCTTCTAAATCGTCTCTATCTACTGAGGTAATTACAACGTGCTTCAAATTTAAATTTTGCACAGCTTTTGCAATTTTAGCTGGTTCAAAAATATCTAAATTATTTGGTTTCCCAGTTTTAACATCGCAGAATGCACATGCCCTTGTACATGTGTCCCCCATAATCATGAATGTTGCATGCCTTTTACTCCAACATTCTGTAATATTTGGGCAATTAGCCTCCTGACACACCGTAACTAATTTGTGTTGATTAACAACTTGTTTTGTTTGAAAGAAAATTTGTGAATCTACTATTTTTGATCTGATCCATTCAGGTTTTTTTTTAATTGGATTAAATGGTTTATTTACCTTTTCTGGATGTCTAGGTTTTTGACTCATTTTAATCTTATAATTATTTCGTCTTTTGTTCCATATCTAAATTTATCTCTGTAAAGCATATCGATATAGTCTATATCATTATTCTTAATTAGTAATATTTTATTTTCTAGGTCCTCTAGTTTGTTAATTAACATATTTTCTTTATTCATTAGCTCTTCATAAATTTTTTTTTTATCGAAATATGATATTAATCCCCTTTCACCTCCAATCAGATTAATACTGATATAAAGTGATAGGAAAATATTTATTAATATAAATTTTTTTTTCTTTAAACTTTCAATAAGTCGCATAAGTTAGATTCTAGCCATTTTAGCTTGATTTCCAAGTTCTTCCTCGATGCGTAATAACCTGTTATATTTAGCTACTCTCTCTGATCTTGCTAGTGAGCCAGTCTTTATTTGAGATGACATTGTAGCTACAGCCAAATCAGCAATAAACGTATCTTCCGTATCCCCAGATCTATGAGAAATTATAGTGCTGAAATTTGCTGATTTTGCTATAGATATAACTTCTAGAGTTTCACTTAAGGTCCCTATTTGGTTCGGTTTTATTAAGATACTATTAGCTGATTTTTCTTTAATACCTTTACCTAAACGCTTTGTATTAGTTACAAATAAATCATCACCAACAATTTGAACGTTTTTTCCTATTTCATTAGTTATTTTACTCCACGAAGCCCAATCTTCTTCTGCAAATGGATCCTCAATTGATTTTATGGGATAATTAGAAATTAATGCTTTATAGTAATTTATGTTGTCTGCAACGGAAGTGTAGCTTTTAGATTTAATCGAGTAATGTCCTTTTTCATTGATCAATTCGTTAGCTGCAACATCTAAACAAATAACTATGTCTTTTCCCGGTTTGAGTTTGGATTTTTCAATAGCATCAACAATTAATTCGAGAGCCTCTTCGTTAGAATTTATAGATGGAGCGAATCCTCCTTCATCTCCTACGTTTGTAAGCATTTTTTTTGATTTTAATAATTTTTTTAAATTTTGAATTACTAGATAACATTTTTCAATAGCATTCATAAAATTACTCGCTGAGTCTGGTCGAATCATAAATTCTTGAATGTTTAAATCATTGTCAGCATGGGCCCCTCCATTGATTATATTCATTAAAGGAACGGGTAAAGAAAAACTATTTCCTAGATTTTTAAATAACGATTTTTTATTACATAAAGCTGAACATTTTGAATTAGCCAATGACACGGCAAGTATAGCGTTAGCTCCAAGCTTTGTCTTATTTTCACTTCCATCTAAATCTAATAAAATATTATCTATTTTTTTTTGGTCATTAATATCTAAGTTTTTTAATTTTAATGAAATCTTATTATTTATGTTTTCTACCGCTGTATTAACACTTTTACCTAAAAACTTACTTTGATCTTCATCTCTCAATTCATGTGCCTCGAACGCACCTGTTGATGCTCCTGATGGTGAAATTGCTGATGCAGAAATACCGTTATCTAAAAAAACTTCTGCTTCAACTGTAGGGTTTCCCCTACTATCAAAGACTTGTCTACCTTTTATATTTTTAATCTTCACTTTATTAATTTGTCAATGTCTGATAATTTTTTTAATAAACTTTTTAACTCTTTCAATGGTACCATGTTAGGACCATCGGAAGGTGCATTATCTGGGTCCTCGTGTGTTTCAATAAAAATTGCTCCTACACCTACTGCAATGGCTGCACGGGCCAGATACGGAACAAACTCTCTTTGTCCACCACTTTTTTCCCCCATTCCACCTGGTTGTTGTACAGAATGGGTTGCATCAAATACTATTGGGAAACCAAATTTTGACATTATAGGTAAAGATCTCATATCTGAAACAAGAGTGTTATAACCAAAACTTGCTCCCCTCTCGGTTATTAAAATATTTTTATTTCCTGAGTCTTCAATTTTTTTGATTACATTAGCCATATCCCAAGGAGCTAAAAATTGTCCCTTCTTAACATTGATTATTTTTCCTGTTTTCGCTGCAGCTATCAATAGATCAGTTTGCCTACATAAAAAAGCTGGAATTTGTAATACATCAACGTGATTGGCAACAAGAGAACATTGTTCTGCAGTATGAACATCTGTTAAAACAGGTATACCGACTTCTTTTCTAATTTTATCAAAAATTGGTAATGATTTAGATAATCCTAAACCTCTTTTTCCCTTTATGCTTGTTCTATTAGCTTTATCAAATGAAGTTTTATAAATAAAGTTGATACTTAATTCGCTTGTAATTTTTTTTAATTCACTAGAAATTTTTATAGCATGCTCTTCACTTTCAAGCTGACAAGGTCCTGCAATTAAAGTAAATGGTTTGTTATTAGCAATTTCAAAATTTGAGCATTTTACTTTATGATTATTCATTTTTTTGAACTAATTTTCGCTGCCTTTATGAATGATGAGAATAAAGGATGTGGTGATAAAGGTCTAGATTTAAATTCGGGATGAAACTGAACTCCAATAAACCACGGATGATCTTTTAATTCTACGATTTCAGGTAATTTGTTATCTGGTGACAAGCCCGAAAAAATCATTCCTTTTTTTTCAAATTCTGCCTTGTAGTTAATATTAACCTCATACCTATGACGATGTCTCTCTTTTATTAGTAATGAATTATAAATCTTACTTATTTTTGTGTCTTTTTTTAGCCTTGCATCATAACTTCCCAAACGCATTGTCCCTCCCATGTCTTTGTCTGTGCCTTTTACCAATTTTCCATCTTTTGTCCATTCACTCATTAGACCAATTACGGAAGCTTTTGATGGTCCGAACTCACTTGACGTAGCGTTTTTAATATTTAATTTATTTCTTGCAAATTCTATAACTGCCATTTGCATACCAAAACAAATGCCAAGAAAAGGAATTTTATTTTTTCTTGCATAATTAATAGCTGCTATTTTCCCCTCAGTCCCTCTTTTACCAAAACCACCAGGTATCAGAATTCCTGAAATGTTTTTTAATTTATTTTTAATTTCACTAGGTTTCAAAAAGTCAGATTCAATCCTTACTAAATTTACTTTAAGATTATTGGCAATACCACCATGAGTTAAGGCTTCATCTAACGATTTGTAAGCATCCTTTAATTCTACATACTTGCCAATAATTGCAATATCTACTTTTGTTTTTGAATTTAAAACCAAATTTGTAATTTTTTTCCATGGTAGAAGGTTGACTTTTTTTCTGGACTTAATTTTAAAAAATTTTAGTGTTCTTTCATCTAATTTCTCTTTATTAAAGCTTATTGGAGCCTCATAAATAGTTTTTACATCCACAGTTTCGATCACATCTTCTATAGCAACATTGCAAAATAATGAAATTTTCTTTCTTTGATCTAATGGAATATTTCTTTCTGATCTACAAATAATAATATCGGGTTGTATTCCTATGCTCCTAAGCTCTTTTACTGAGTGTTGAGTTGGTTTAGTTTTAATTTCATCAGAAGCTTTCATGAAGGGCACTAAAGTTAAATGTATAAATAGAGTCTTTTCTCTACCAATCTCATTGGAAAATTGCCTTATTGCCTCTAAAAAAGGAAGGCTTTCAATATCACCTACTGTCCCGCCAATTTCGCAAATGACAAAATCCTCTTTTGCAACATCGTTTTTAATAAATTCTTTAATTCTATTAGTAA
>CACNWV010000020.1 GCA_902624195.1 uncultured Pelagibacteraceae bacterium | reverse complement strand
TTTTAGTTTTTTTATAACAAAATTTTCATAATTATAGATGCTAATTAATTTTGGATAAATAATCATTTGTTTTGCCCTTAATTTAGTCTCACTCAAAGCTAAATTTGAGCTTAAATTATTTATTATGAGATGGGGGTATGGAAAAGAATTAAATCTTATAGTGTCAAATTCTTTTATTTTTAAACCGTATTCCTTTTGTAAATAATTTTTAATAATTAATTCTTTTTTTTTGTAATCAAAGAATTTTGGTATTAATAAAAATAACGTGGTTGAAATGAAAAAGATTAGTATAAGATATCTAATAAAAAAGATGAATTTGAAAAATCTTGAATATTTGTTGTTAATTATTTTATGAAATTTATTTATCATTTTTTTTAATTTATTAACTGGTATATAAATGAAAGCTCTTACATATGAATAACATAGATAATTTAATTGAAAAACTTAATAAGGAACAAAAAGATGCAGTTCTAAGCACCGAGGGGCCCAACTTAATTGTCGCTGGAGCGGGTTCAGGTAAAACGAGAGTTCTAACTACTAGATTGATACATATAATAAATAAAAAAAAGGCTTGGGCTAATCAAATTTTATGTGTGACTTTTACAAATAAAGCAGCAAAAGAAATGCAAAATAGAGTAATGCAACATATCAAGAGTAGTTCAAATGCAATTCCATGGTTAGGGACATTTCATTCGATAAGTGTAAAATTCTTGAGAAGACATGCTGAAGCTTTGGGTTATAAGAGTAATTTTACTATTTTAGATACGGATGACCAAAAAAAATTGATTAGAAATATAGTAAAAGGTGAAGATCTGGATGCTAAAAAATATTCACCCCAACTAATAATGTATCATATCGACCAATGGAAAAATAAAGGTCTATTGCCCAGTGACGTAAAATTAAAAAAAGCAAATACTATTTTAAAGTCAATTATAAAAGTTTATGAAATATATCAAAATAAAACAAAAGATTTGAATGCTTTCGATTTCGGAGATTTAATATTATTTTGTGTAAAGCTTTTTGAAAATCATACTGATATTAGGAAGTTGTACCAAAATAATTTCAAATATATATTGGTAGATGAATTTCAAGACACCAATTTTATTCAAAATAAATGGTTAAATTTGTTAGTGAATGATAATGAGAATATTTGCTGTGTAGGTGACGATGATCAGTCTATTTACAGCTGGAGAGGTGCAGAAATTAAAAATTTTTTAACTTTTGATCAAATTTACAAAAATTGTAAAGTTTTTAAATTAGAACAAAACTATAGATCAACAAAAAATATATTAGAAACAGCTTCACATTTAATTTCAAATAATTCTAATAGAGTAGGCAAAAAGTTATGGTCATCTGCGAGTAAGGGTGAATTAGTAAAACTTAATTGCTATAGAAATGGAAAAGAGGAAGCTCAAGGTATCAGTGACATAATTGAAAAGAGTGTTAAAAAAAAATTTTCGTTAAATGATGTTGCAATTTTAGTCAGAGCTATTTATCAGACCAGAGAGTTTGAAGAAAGATTTCTCCAGCTTGGTATAGGTTATCGGGTTCTTGGTGGTATAAAGTTTTATGAAAGAGCAGAAATTAAAGATGCAGTTTCTTATTTAAGGATTATAAATCAGAAGTTTGACGATTTAGCATTAGAGAGAGTTATAAGTTCTCCAAAAAGAGGCGTAGGCGAAAGCACACTGAATCAAATTTATATTTTTGGTAAATCAAAAAAATTATGCTTGGAAGACTCTATTATAAAAATGTTAGAGAATGGTGAATTTAAACCAAAGATTAAAACTGTACTTAAGCAACTAATAAATATGATACATAAATGGCGTATAGAGGCTTTAAAAATAAAGCACTACGACTTATTAAAATTAGTCCTAGACGAGTCGGGATATTCATCAATGTTAAAAAATAAAAAAGATTTAGAAAATGAGAATAGATTAGAAAATTTAAAAGAATTACTTAGAGCTATGCAAGATTATGAAAATCTTCAAAATTTTTTAGAACATGTTGCTCTTGCTACATCGATTGACCAAGAATGGGAAGGTGCTAAAATTAATTTAATGACTATGCATGCTGCAAAAGGATTAGAATTTGAAGTTGTTTTTCTTCCAGGCTGGGAAGAGGGATTGTTTCCTCACCAAAAATCTTTAGAAGAAAAAGGAGACTTTGCTTTAGAAGAAGAAAGAAGACTAGCTTACGTTGGAATAACTAGAGCAAAAAAAGAGGCTTACCTGTCTTTTGCTATGAAAAGAGCTTTTCATGGAGATTGGATGGATGCGCTTCCTTCAAGATTTATAAATGAAATTCCAGAGGAAAGTGTTGAAAAAAATGATATGGGAGTTACGGACACTGAAGATTTTGAATTTAATCAAGATAACTCTTTGGAGTTTGACGATGAATATAGAAGTCCTGGATGGGACAGATTTAAAAAAAATAAATTACTTAAATGGAAAAAATAAATAAATTAAAAAAAATATTGAAAAAGGAAAGAGTCGACGGTTACATAATTCCAAAAAATGATGAATTTTTTGAGGAGTATACCGTCAAAAGTTCAGATAGATTGAATTATATTTCTAATTTTAATGGTTCTTATGGATTTTGTTTAATATTAAAAGATAAAAATTATCTGTTTGTTGATGGCAGGTATACTCTTCAAGCTTACAGACAAAGTGGTGATAACTTCAAGATTCTATCTATTCCAAAACATATGCCTAAACATGTTTTAAATAAAGACTTATCGATTGGGTTTGATCCAAAATTATTTACTAAAAAAACTTTAAAAATTTTATTTAGTAATAATAATTGTAAGTTTAAGCCACTAAATAAAAATTTAGTAGACAAAATTTGGAAGAGAAATCTTAAAAAAGAAAGTCAAAAATTTTATACTTTGCCAATTAATTCTGTCGGAGAAAATTATAAATCAAAAATTAAAAAGATTTTTTCTTATATCAAGAACAAAAGAGCTGATTTTCTTTTTCTTACAGCTAGTGAGAATAATGCATGGTTACTAAATATCAGGGGGATGGACACAGAATACTCGCCTATTCCTCATAGTTATGTTTTGATAGGTAAAGATAAAAGCATAAAATTTTTTTGTAATTTAAAAAAAGTATCTTTTTCATTAAAAAGGTATTTAAACAAAATCGAGATTAATGATATAAAATCAACTGACAAAGTTTTATCCCAGATAAAAAAGAAAAAATTCATAATAGATTTTAATACTTGTTCTTATTACTTTGAGAATATAATTAGGGAAAACAATAAAATACTAAATTATTCAGATCCAGTTTATTATTTTAAAGCTATTAAGAATAAAATTGAAATAAAGAATATAAAGAAAGCTCATCTCTACGATGGTGTGGCTATAACAAAATATCTATTTTGGCTTAAGAAAAATTTTTACAAGAAAAAAATTACTGAAATTAGCGCATCAAAAAAACTATACGAGATAAGGAAAAAAAATGATAAATTTAAATTTTTAAGTTTTCCAACTATTTCTGGCACTGGTTCTAACGGGGCAATAATTCATTACAGAGCTACAAAAAAAACTAACAAAATTTTAAAAAAGGGAGATATTTATCTAGTCGATTCTGGGGGGCAATACAATTTTGGAACAACAGATGTTACAAGAACCATTTCTCTCAAAAACAACAATAAAAGAATTAAAAATATTTTTACAAGAGTGCTTAAAGGTCATATTGCTGTCGCAACTTATAAATTAAGAGATAATTCCAATGGATCAAAAATTGATTTTGTTGCAAGAAAGTATTTAAAACAAGTTGGTCTAAACTATTCACATGGAACAGGGCACGGTGTTGGATATTTTTTGAATGTACACGAAGGTCCTCAGGGAATAACTAAAAATAATAAAATTAAATTTCAGGTGGGAATGGTGGTTTCCAATGAACCAGGTTATTATGAAAAAAATAAATTTGGAATTAGAATCGAAAACTTAATTTATGTTAAAAGAAAAAATAATAAAAAATATTTTGAAAATCTTACAATGGCTCCAATTGATAAAGAGTTAATTGAAAAAAAAATGCTCAATAAACATGAAAGGGAGTGGCTGAATATATATCACCAGCAAGTGTACAATAGTCTTAAAGATAAAATGAATAATATTGAAATAAAAAACCTAAAAGAGGCTTGTTCAGCTATTTAAAATTCTATTCCACTCATCCTCAATTATAATTTTTATATTTAATTTTTTTGCTTGATCAATTTTCTTCTTTGTGGGTTTAGAGTCCCCAACAACTAAAATATCTAATTTTTTTGAAATATTTCCTAAAACTTTACCACCATTTTCCTCTACAATAGTTTTAGCTTCTGACCTACTCATATTCTTGAAACCACCTGTAAACATAATTTTTTTATTTGAAAATTTTCCATCTTTATTTTGAATATCATAATTTTTAATATGAAGTTTTTGTGCTAATTCTTTAGTAATTCTAACATTGGTATTGTTTAAAAAAAAATTTTCCAATGACTGTATTTGAGTTTCACCTATTCCGTCCAATTCAACTAAATTAAGTAGTATTTTTTTTCTAAATTTTGAGTCAAATAATTTTGTAAACTCTTTAATAGACCTAAAAAAGCTAGCTAATATTTTTGCATTTTCTTGGCCGATGTGTCTTATGCCTATTGAAAAAATGAATTTATCTAAATTAATAAGCTGTGATTTTAAAATAGCTTTTTTTAGATTAGAAATTGAAAGAGCCCCCCAGCCATCTAATTTCTCAATTTTATTAAAATCTAATTTAAATATATCAGAAGGTTCTCTTATCAACTTTAAATCCCAAAATTGGTCGATTACTTTTTTTCCTAAACCATCTATGTTAAACGCCTCTTTAGAGACCAAATGTTTAAGTTTTTCTCTAGCAATAAACTTACAATCATAACCTTTAATACATCTTCTTACTGCGTCTTCTTTTTTTGTTGTTTTACTGATCTCTTTCTTCGTTAAAGCCCCACATAAACATTTTGAGGGAAATTTATATTTTTTACTTTCATTACCTCGTTTATTTGTTTCAACAGAAATTACTTGTGGAATGACATCTCCAGCTCTTTGAATTTGAATTGTATCGCCTATTCTAATATCTTTTCTTTTTATCTCATCCTCGTTATGTAATGTAGCATTAGAGACTACTACTCCACCAACATTTACTGGTTCAACTTTTGCTACCGGGGTAATAGCACCCGTCCTACCAACTTGAATGATGATATCCTTTATTTTTGTTGTGGCTTTCTCTGATGAAAACTTATAAGCAATTGCCCATCTTGGAGAACTGGAGGTGTTTCCAAGTCTTTTTTGTAAGTTTAAATCATCAACTTTAAAAACAAGACCGTCGATATCGTAATCCAAAGAAGACCTTAAAGAGTCAATTTTTTTATGATGTATTTCAACTTCTTCAAAACTTTCAATATTTTTTGATAATGGGTTAGTAGCAAAACCCCATTTCACTATTTCTTTTAAAAACTCTGACTGTTTTGAAAATATCATCGGCTCGATAGCACCTAAACCATATGCAAAATATTTTAATGGAATTTTTGATGTTTCTAGAGAATTTTTCTGTCTTAAAGATCCTCCAGCTGCGTTTCTAGGGTTAGCAAATTTATTACCGATTTTTAAAAAATCTTTTTTTCCAATATAAACCTCGCAACGAATCTCAATTATTTTTGGTATATTACTTGATGTAATTTTTTGGGGAATTTCTTTTATTGTTTTTAAATTTTCTAGAATATCCTCACCAAACACTCCGTCGCCTCTAGAGAGACCTTTGATGAGAATTCCATTTTCATAAATTAATGTTGCGGAAATCCCGTCGATCTTAGGCTCTGATATTAAGTTTATATTTTGGTTTTTTAAATTAAGAAAATTTTTTATTTTTTTAATGAAGTCTTTCATATCCTCTTGATTAAACGCATTTGATAAAGACAGCATTGGACGAAGGTGCCTGATTTTTTCAAATTTATTGGAGGGAGTAGCGCCTATTTTTTTTTCAAATGACCCTTTTTCTCTCAAAAAGGGATATTTTTTTTCTAAATTTAATACGCTTATTTTAAGTTTATCGTAGTCAGAGTCTGATATTTTTGGGTTATCTTGATTGAAATAAAGTTCATTATGTAAATTTAATTCTTTAGTTTTTTTTTTATATTGATTTAAAATTTTTATTTTATCTTTCATCAACTACTTGATCATTTCTATTATTTTTTTTACAAAGCCTTTTTCATCTTTTAAAGATTTGTCCTTAACTTTCTCATCCTTAATGATATAATCTTTATTTAGTACTTTATAAGATTGTTCAAACCACTCACTTGAATTGTAATTGTAGCCTAAAATCTTTGCATATTTTTTTGCCTCATCTTCGAGTCCAATATGGTAATGAATTTCTACTAGTCTATGAAGAGCTTCTTCAATAAAGATTGTTTTATCATAACTATTTACAATTATTTTTAACCTGTTTATAGCAGGTATCCATTTTTGAGTAGAAATATAATATTTTGCTACATACAATTCTTTAGCGGCAAGTTGATTAATAATTAAATCTTTTTTAAATTTTAAATCGATTGCATAATCTGAGTTTGGATATTTTTTTAAGAAAAATTCTATCTTTTTATTTGCTTCGATAAGGGGATTTAAATCTTTTTTTTCATCTTCGATTTGCTCAAAAAATATTATTGCAATAAGATAATGAGCATAAATTATATTTTTATCAGCTGGATAAGTTCTTAAAAATCTCTCTAAATTTTCTAATGCTTCATCGTAAAGATTAATTCCATAAAGTGAAAAACTTGACATGATCGATGATTTAGCTGCAAGTTCAATATTTTCAAAGTTAAGCTCTGCCTCAGAAAATTTTTTACTGGCAAAGAAATAATCATTAATTTCAAATGCTTCGACACCCTCTTTGTATAAATCATACGGGTTTAATTTACTTGAAGGTTTATAGATTAACTCTTTATTTGAAGAACATGAGACAATCAAAAATAAAGAAATTATAGATATAAAAAATTTAGACGACATATCTAAATTAATATCAGAATAAATTAAAATTTGTATGACAAAATGTTAATTAAGCGTTTACAGCAATTTTTATTGGCTGATTAGATCTTGTTTTTTTTGAAATTAATATATTTTCAACTTCTACCGACTTAAAGCTTGATTTAGAGGCAGTTAATTTTCTCAAGAATTTATTTGTAAGCTCATGACCACCTTGGTAACAATTTACTTTTCCTAAAACTCTCAAACCTAACAATAAGAAGTCTCCAGCTAAATCTAGAATTTTGTGATTTACAAATTCTTTATTATTTCTTAGTCCACCATCATTTAATATTTTTTCATTGTCAACTACTATTGCGTTATCAAGCGAACCGCCTTTAGCTAGACCTAATTTTTTTATTTTTTCAATATCTTCGAAAAGACAAAAAGTCCTTGCATGCATGACATCTTCTAAATCTTCAGACTGAAAGTTGATAGTATTTTTTTGTTTCCCAATAATTTTATTTTTATAATTTAATTGGAATTCTACTTCAAATGACATGTCACTAGATGGCTCTATCGAAATCAATCTTTCACCATCTTTGAATTCAAATTTATTTAAAATTTTAAAATATTTTCTTTTATTAATAAGTTTTTTTTGTCCAATTCTTTCAAACGATTTTAAAAAATCTTTTGCAGAGCCATCCATTATCGGAACTTCTTCACTATCAATCTCTACAACAGCGTTATCAACATCGGACACATAAAGCGCAGCTAAAAGATGTTCAACGGTAGATACTTTTATTCCATGCTCATTTTGTAAAGTTGTACAAAGTTTTGCTGAAGAAACATTTTGATATTTAGCCGAAATTATATTTTTTTCTTTTAAATCCACTCTTTTAAAAATGATCCCTTGATCATCTTTGCCAGGCAAAACCCTCATATTTACTTTTTTTCCGGTATGAAGACCTATTCCTTCAAAAAATGCAGGTTTATTTAGTGTGTGTTGGTAAGTTTTAAACATCGAGCTGTTATACATAATTAACCTTTAAAATTTAAAACAACTAATGTTTCTAAAAAAAACAAGAATTAATTAAAGACCAAATCAAATAGCTTGGATATTATTGACTTTTTTTCTTGTACTACAGGCACTGCTTCACTTTTCCACCCAAATTGAACAAGAGTATTGATATCCATGTATTTTTTTTCAAAGTCAGGATGAGTAATTAATTTTAAGTCAAAATAATTTTTTTTTGAGAAAGAAGTCATATAGTTTTTTTTAAAACATTCAAAATTTTGTGTTTCTTCTATTGTTAAAAATATTGGATTTTTCTTTTTTAAAATATTTCCTAAATTTATATTCTTAA
>CACNWV010000019.1 GCA_902624195.1 uncultured Pelagibacteraceae bacterium | reverse complement strand
TAGATTTTTTTAACAATATTCGGGATGGAAAAAATTGTAATGAGCAAGGTTGTAAATTAGATGATTAAAAAATTAACTAGGTGGTTTGATTAGTTCTTGTTATTTTGTGGAATTACAGATTTCCACAAGCACCACCTTTTCAAGACGTAGCAGTTGCCGTATTTTTGTCAATTTTGTTTATAATTATCCAGTTGCTTCAATCAAGATACTTGAAAAAAAGCAATCCAAGAAGTAAGTTCAATAGATAATGAAGGAGCGCTTGTTATGGGAATTCACTACGACTATAAATCAACTCGTGGCGATAAAGCTATGAAAAAGGAAGCTAAAAGAAAAGCACGTATTGAACAAAGAAGAGCAAGACGTTCAAGCGCTAATCAAAAAGAGTCCGAGCAAGATACTATGCACGATATCAACAAACCTATCACTCTTGAGGATTTAACAAATCCAGACAAAGATTAGTTTATTAATGAAATCTTTTGAAAAAAAAGATTTATTATTAAAGAAAAGAGAAGCTGCATTAAAAAGGAATTTAAGTAAAAGAAAAAAAAACAAACAAATAATCAAAAAAGAAAAAAATGCCCGTACTATCTGATAAGTGGATAAAAAAAAATGTGAAGGCAAATGGAATGATCAAGCCTTTTGTAAGCAAACAATCTCGAAGAGGTAAAATTTCATTTGGATTGTCGTCTTATGGATACGACGCAAGAGTTTCCAATGAATTTAAGATTTTTACTAATGTCAACTCAGGTATCGTTGATCCAAAGATTTTTAAAAAAGAGAGCTTTGTAACTAAAAAAGGTAAAGAGTGTATTATCCCCCCCAATTCATTCGCTCTAGCTAGGACGATTGAGTATTTTAAGATTCCAGAGAATGTATTGGTTATTTGTTTAGGTAAATCAACTTATGCAAGATGTGGAATAATCGTTAATGTTACTCCATTAGAACCTGGCTGGGAGGGACACGTTACTCTTGAATTTTCAAACACAACACCACTTCCTGCTAAAATTTATGCTAATGAAGGAGTTGCGCAATTTGTTTTTTTAAAGGGGAACGAAAAACCTAAAATATCTTATGCAAAAAGAAAAGGTAAATATATGAAACAAAAAGGCGTAACCCTACCAAAAGTGTAAATCTTTTTAATGCGAAAACTACTCATAAAAGGAAAGAGAGAGTTATATGGATCTATTTCGATTTCCGGTTCTAAAAATGCAACTCTACCAATTTTAGCAGCTTCAATTCTGGCTAGCGACGTAAAGCTTACAAATGTTCCATTTGTTAAAGATATATTTACAATGCTGGAGCTTCTTGAATTTATTGGGATAAAAGCAAAAATCAATAATAAAAAAAGTATTTTAGAACTAAGAAATAACAAAAAAGATATAAACACTTTAGCACCTTACAATTTAGTAAAAACGATGCGAGCTGGTGTTCTAGTTTTAGGCCCACTTTTAACTCAGTATAAAAAAGCAAAAGTATCTTTACCAGGAGGGTGCGCCATCGGTACAAGACCTGTTGACTTACACTTATTTGCCCTAAAAAAACTTGGTGCAAAAATTAAAATTAAAAATGGATATATTATTGCTGAGGCCAAAAAAGGTTTAAAAGGAACAAAAATTAAATTTCCTTCAATTTCAGTTGGGGCTACTGAAAATGCTATTCTTGCAGCATTTGGAGCAAAAGGAAAAACTATATTAACAAATTGTGCAGTTGAACCTGAAATTTTAGATCTTGTCGAGTTTCTCAAAAAGCTTGGTTGTGAAATAAAAATTTCAGGAAGACAAATTATTATTCTACGAGAAAAAAAAAATAAAAAAAAGATAACTCATAAAATTATTTTTGATAGAATTGAAGCAGGAACTTATCTAATTGCTGGCGCTTTAATTGGTAAAAAGATTCTACTAAATAATATTGATCCTAAAGTCATAAAATATGAAATAGATATTTTACGCAATATGGGTATAAAAATAAAAAAAAGAAAAAATTCAATTATTATTTTTAAAGCGAAAAATATAAAAAAAACTAATATAACAACTAAACCTTATCCGGGATTTCCAACAGATCTTCAAGCTCAATTAATGGTCCTTATGACTCAGGCAAATGGCTTGTCAAAAATTAAAGAAAACATTTTTGAAAATAGATTTATGCATGTGCCAGAGCTTAAAAGAATGGGGGCAAAAATTGTTATCAAAAACAAAACAGCCTATATATCTGGGCCAACAAAATTAATTGGCGCTGAAGTAATGGCGACAGACTTAAGAGCTTCAGTAAGTCTAGTTTTAGCCGGATTGATAGCTGACAATAGAACAATTTTAAATAGAATTTATCATCTAGACAGGGGATATGAGTTTTTAGAAGATAAGCTAAGAAGGTGTAAAGCGGAAATAAGAAGAGTTTAAATGAGAGCTAAAAATTTAAAGTTAATTGCAAGAACAGAGAATGATTTGAAAATTGTTTCTGCGCACTTGCAAGATTCAATTGCCAATGTATCAGATATTGCAAACTTGACAAAAAATAAAATGTTTCTATTACAACTGAATAGATTTATGTGGGAGGATATAGAAAAAGGAGTATTTCGAAAAAATAAAAGAATTAGAACGATCTTAAAATTTGAAAATGTTTTGAAAGTCAATGCTAAAAATATCAATCAATCTAAAAAGGATATATTTTTAGATTTTCTAACTATTGAAACTAATCTTATGCCTGATAATAACTATGAAATGAAAATTGTTTTTGCTGGAGACTCAATTATAAAGGTAATTTCTGAAGTAATTGAAGTTACTTTGGACGACCAGGGAGAGCCTTGGGATACTAAGAATATGCCTAAACATAAGGTAATTTAATGTTAAAATTTTATAGTGCAAATAGTAATAATTTTTTGAAAAAATTGGAGACAGTTTTACTTAAAAGAAAACTTGAGCAACGAGGCCAACCATCCTTAACTAGAAAGATTTTAAGGACCGTAAAAAAGCAAGGGGATAATGCTGTGCTTAAATATGAAAAAAAATTTTCTAAAATTGCTACAAAAACAAAAAGATTAAAATTTACAAATAAAGAAATTAATAAAATTTCTAGTAGTATAAATAAAGAACTCAAATCCTCAATTGATTTAGCTTATAAGCGAATAAAATTATTTCACTCAAAGCAGAAATTTCCAACTTTTAAATATAAAGATAAGTTCAAAAATGAACTTTCTTATAGGTACTCTCCAATTGATAGGGTAGGAGTCTACGTTCCCGGAGGGACTGCAAGTTATCCTAGTTCTGTACTTATGAATTGTATTCCTGCTTTAGTTGCTGGTGTTAAAAATATTTATCTTACAACACCGGCACTTGGATCTTCAGTTAATCCAGCTGTAATTTACGCTGCAAAAAAATGTAGAGTTAAAGAGATTTATAAAACAGGAGGACCACATTCGATAGCTGCTTTTACTTATGGAACAAAAACTTTTAAAAAAGTCGATAAAATTGTTGGCCCAGGAAATGCTTATGTAGCTTCTGCAAAAAAAGAAGTTTTTGGTGATGTGGGTATTGATATGGTCGCTGGCCCATCAGAGGTTAGTATAATCGCAGACAAATATTCAAACCCTGATTGGATTGCGTCTGATTTAATTGCTCAGGCAGAGCACGATACTTTTGCACAATCAATATTAATAACTAATAGTAAAGAATTAATTAAATTAGTGAACGAAAGCTTAAAAGCACAACTTAAAATTCTTCCGAAAAAAAGAATTGCGTTAAAAAGTATAAAAAATTTCGGTTTAGCAATTTATGCAAACTCACAAAATAAAATCTTAGAGATAGTTAACACAATTGCGCCAGAGCATCTTGAGGTAAATTTAAAAGAAAATAATAAGATTATTAAAGGAATAAAAAATGCAGGTTCAATCTTTATCGGTAAATTTTCGCCCGAAGCCATGGGTGATTATGTGGCCGGACCAAATCACGTATTACCTACCTCTGGAGCAGCAAAATTTTCTTCAGGTCTGTCAGTAAATGATTTTTTAAAGAGGCATTCAATAATAAAAATATCAAAAACAGGTATTGAAAGATTAGGACCATCAGTTATAAACTTATCTCAGCATGAGGATTTGGAAGGTCATGCTAGATCAGTCAAAATGAGAATTGAAAAGGAATATTAATTGGCAAAACAAGAAACTTTAGAATTTAAAGGCAAAGTAACTGAACTATTACCCAATGCAATGTTTAGGGTAAAATTAGAAAACAATCACGAAATTTTGGCTCATACAGCTGGAAAACTCAGAAAGAATAGAATAAGAGTACTTGCTGGAGATAATGTAATGGTTGAAATGACACCATACGATCTAACTAAAGGTAGAATTACTTTTAGATTTTAGGCCTTGTAGCTCAGTAGTAGAGCAGTACCCTGAAAAGGTATGTGTCGTAAGTGCGATTCTTACCAAGGCCACCACCCAGTAATTAATGCACATCGATATTTAAATATTTATTTGATAAACACTTATAATGTTAAAAAATATTGGACTAGTTTGGCTCAAAGACGATTTTAGAATTCAAAAAAATTTAGCTTTAATTGAAGCATCCCAAAATCATGATCAAGTAATAGCATTTTTTTTATATAAGAATAAAAAATTTCAAAATCAGGAAGCTCAAAAATGGTGGGTATGCCAATCTTTAAAAGAATTCAGATCCAAACTTTCAAAATTTAATATTATGCTAGAAGTCGTTGAAACAGATTCATATAAATCTTTTTTTGAGAAACTCTTTGTTAAAAAAAATTTCTCTTTATATTGGAATAAAACATATGAACCAAAGTATATTGAATTTGATGATTTCCTTTTAAAAAATTTAAAAATTAATAAAATTAAGTTTAAGGTATTCAAAGGGAATATTCTTAACGAATTTAATGAAGTAAAAAAAAATGATGGTACTCCATTTAAAGTTTTCACTCCTTTTTGGAGAAGTGCAGAAAAATTTTACTTAGAAAAAATTCCATTTAAGCAAAAAAGTATTACAAAATGTAAAAAAAAAATTTCTTATTTCAAAAAAACAATCAATGAAAAAGATATCTGCCCTAAAAAAAATTGGTTTAAAAAGTTCGAGAAAATATGGGTGCCTAGTGAAGAAATTGCCTTAAAAGAATTAAAAAACTTTATTAAAGAAGGACTTGAAAATTATTCGGAAGCCAGAAATTTTCCAAATATAAATGGAACATCTAAACTATCTCCTTTTATAAAACACGGACAAATTCACGTTGAGACTATCTGGGAAGAATGTAGTGCTATAAAAAAAAATGGTGCAACTAAATTTTTAGCTGAAATTGGTTGGAGAGAATTTAATCATTCTTTAATAAACTACTTTCCTCATATGCTTAATAAAAATTATTCAAAAAAGTTTGATAAATTTCCCTGGCAAAAAAACTCAAAATTTTTATCTGCATGGAAAAAAGGTATGACAGGCTATCCTATAGTTGACGCTGGCATGAGAGAACTTTATTCAACTGGTTGGATGCATAATAGAGTTAGGATGATAGTTGGTTCTTTTCTTGTAAAACATTTACTGATTAATTGGAAAGAGGGAGAAAAACATTTTAGAAATTGTTTACTTGATTTTAATGAAGCTAATAATGTTTCAGGATGGCAGTGGGTTGCTGGATGTGGAGCAGACGCAGCTCCTTACTTCAGAATTTTTAATCCAATCTTGCAAGGAGAAAAATTTGATAAAGAAGGTAATTATGTAAAAAAATGGGTACCAGAGTTAAAAAGCGTACCAAAAAATTTTTTACATAAACCGTGGGAACTTAAAAATGAAAATATCTTAAAATTAGGTGTTGACTATCCCTCGCCTATTGTTAATCACGAGCAAGCAAGATTAAAAGCTTTAGCTGCATTTAAAAAGATCTAATTTTAAATATTACCATGGCAGTGTTTATATTTTTTGCCTGAACCACAAGGGCATTTTTCGTTTCTTCCTACCTTCTTTAAATTTTTTTCCTTATCAGCTTCAATTTTTTCTTTTTTATTGTTTTCATCTGATGAAACTACAATATTCAAATTTAGAAGGAGTTTTACTAAATCATTTTTTATTTTAGATAGCAGCCCTTCAAAAAGAACAAAAGCTTCTTTTTTAAACTCCGATAGTGGATCTTTCTGGCCATATTGTCTAAGTCCTATAACTTGTCTTAATTGTTCTAAATACTGAAGGTGTGATCTCCAAGAAAAATCAATAATTTGAATAAATATTTTTTTTTCTAAAATCTTATTTTGAACCTCTCCAAGAATACTGACTCTAGAATTCCTCTTTTCGTTAAATAAGGTTTTCATTTCTTTTAAAAAATGGTTCCTTTCTTTTGAAGCCATGTCAGCAAGTTGTTCGTCATTTAGGCAATTTCCTGTTATATTTTTTATTTCAGTTAAATATTTATCGTCATTAGATTTTTTATAGTTGTTTACTGAATTGTCTAAATTTTTTAATATTTCATCATAAAAATCACTAAGTATTTCAGAAATGTTATCACTCTTTAAAATTTTTAGCCTTTGTGAAAAAATCACCCTTCTTTGATCATTCATAACATCGTCAAATTTAATTAAAGTCTTTCTAATATCAAAATTTCTACTTTCGACTTTTTTTTGAGCTCGTTCCATTGCTTTATTAATCCATGGGTGATCAATAGATTCATTTTGTTTTAGTCCTAGTTTTTTTAGCATTCCATCAATAGAGTCTCCTCCAAATAATCTCAGTAATTCATCTTGTAAGCTTATAAAAAATATTGTTGAACCTGGATCACCTTGTCTTCCTGAACGTCCTCTAAGTTGATTATCAATTCTTCTACTTTCGTGTCTTTCTGTACCTATAATAAACAAACCACCTAAACTTTTTACATTTAATTCATTCTTCTTGTAATCATCTAAATTTTTGATGATACCGTCTTCATTAAAATCTTTATTGCCGCCTAATTTAATATCTGTTCCTCTTCCAGCCATATTTGTAGCGATAGTAACTGATTTAGTTTTACCAGCCTCCGCAATTATTTTTGCTTCTTTGTCATGTTGTTTTGCATTTAAAACGTTATGTTTAATTTTTTTCTTACTAAGAAAATTTGATATTTTTTCCGATTTTTCGATACTTGTTGTTCCTACTAAAACTGGTTGGCCTTTAGTATTACATTCGACAATTTTATTTGTGATCGCGTTATATTTTTCTTCTTCTGTTCTAAAAATTTGGTCATTAAAATCTTTTCGCAACATTTTTTTGTTTGTTGGAATCGAAACGACATTTAACTTATAAATATCGTAAAACTCTTCAGACTCTGTCATCGCAGTACCCGTCATACCAGCTAATTTTTTATAAAGCCTAAAATAATTTTGGTAAGTAATTGAAGCTAGAGTCTGATTCTCTTCCTCAATCTTAACATTTTCCTTTGCTTCTAAAGCCTGGTGAAGACCATCAGAAAATCTTCTGCCACTTAATACCCTTCCTGTGAACTCATCAATTATTTGTACTTTGCCATCTCTAACAATATAATCCTTATCTCTCTTAAAAATTAGATTAGCTTTTAAAGCCTGGTTGGTATGATGAACAAGGTCAAGATTAGCTGGGTCATAAAAATTGTTATTTTTAAGTAAACTTTTTTGCGTCAGAAGCTTTTCAATCTTATCCACACCAACATCTGTAAGAATAACATTTTTATTTTTCTCATCTAATTCATAATCTTTTATTTGCAAATAATTTATTAAACTATCTGAAACATTATACATTGAAGTTTTATCTTCTAATTTACCTGAAATAATAAGAGGAGTTCTAGACTCATCTATAAGAATACTATCTACCTCGTCCACAATACAGTACTCATGACTCTTTTGAACCATTTCATCTAACTCGTATTTCATATTATCTCTTAAATAATCGAAACCTAGTTCATTGTTAGTTGCATAAGTTACATCACAATTATAATTTTTTTTTCTTTCAAAATCTTGTAATTCGTTAGTGATACATCCAGTCGTAATTCCTAAGTAATTAAAAACTTTACCCATCCATTCCGAGTCTCTTTTAGCTAAATAATCATTAACAGTTACTATATGAACTCCTTTTCCTGAAAGAGAGTTTAAATATGCTGGTAGAGTTGAGACTAAAGTTTTACCTTCACCAGTTTTCATTTCTGCAATTTTTCCATTATGTAAAACTAGCCCGCCAGCTAGCTGCACGTCATAGTGCCTCTCCCCCAAGGTTCTTTTTGCTGCCTCTCTAACTAAAGCAAAACTTTCAGGTAATATTTTTTCAAGTTCGAGGGAACCATTTTGAACATTTTTTTTAAGTTGAGCTGTTTTCTCTTTAAAATCACTTTCATTGAGTAACTGGCACTCTTTTTCTTTACTATTTATTGCTGATATTAAGTTTTTAAGTTTATCTAATTCTTGTTGATTAGAGCTTTTAAATATTTTACTAAAAGTTCTTGTAAATAAATTCATTATACCTCTATATATGTATTTATTACTTAAATTAAATAGCAATTATGACAATAAACATCAAAAACTTCCTCAAAGATAAATCTAAATTATCTAAAATGGGAGAGTTTCAAAATCTCAAGCAAATAGATGGATTAGAGATGGCTTCTATTTCTGCGGATTTATACGGAGACGGAAGAGATGATTTAGCTCTATTTTATTTTAGCAAGGGAGCAAATTATGCCACATTAACTACGACAAATAGTATAACTGCTGAATTTATACCTTGGAACAATAGCTCTCATAAAAAAATAATTAAGGGTTTATTGGTAAATACTAAAAATGCAAATACTTTTACTGGAAAACAAGGAAAAGAAAGTATTGATATTTTGGCAAAAAATTTATCAAGAATTTTAACTATTAAAGAGTCTAAATCTCAAAAAGGAACTAGTGAAACTGTAAAAATCAAAGATCTTATATTTGCTTCAACAGGGGTAATTGGAGAGGAATTTCCAGTTGATAAAATTAAAGACAGATTACAAGATTTAGCAGAGAAACTTAGAATAGATCAGAATAAACTATATTGGTTAAAAATAGCATCAGCAATCATGACAACCGACACCAAACCTAAGGTAGCTTACGAGGAGATTATAGTTGGAGATGAATTAATTAGAATTTGTGGAATAGCTAAAGGATCAGGGATGATTGCACCTAATTTAGCGACGATGTTATCTTTTATATTTACTAATGCAGATATAAATTCGAATTTACTTAAGACTTTACTTAAAAGAGCAGTTGCTAATTCATTTAATGCTATAACTGTAGACAGTGATCAATCTACAAATGACATGGTTTCAATATTTTCAACAAGAACTTTAAAAATTGGTCAAAATCTTTCCTTAAACGATAAAGTAATCCAAAAATTTGAATTAGCGTTAAAAAAATTATGTTTAAACTTAGCTAAACAAATTGTAGTTGATGGTGAGGGAGCAAAAAAATTTTTTACTGTGAATGTTATTAATGCGAAATCTTTAAGTAGTGCTAAAAATATTGCTTTTTCAATTGCAAATTCACCTTTAATTAAAACAGCAGTTGCAGGTGAAGATCCAAATTGGGGAAGGATTGTAATGGGAATTGGAAAATCAGGGGAAATAATAGATCCAAAAAAGTTAAAAATTAAAATTGGTAGTTATACAGTTGCAGAAAATGGAAAAATTTCAGAGAGTTATGATGAAGAAAAACTCAAAGAA
>CACNWV010000018.1 GCA_902624195.1 uncultured Pelagibacteraceae bacterium | reverse complement strand
TTTATAGAACTCAAAATTTTATCATTTATAATAATTTGTGGTTGTGTTGCATCTGATATTGGAGGATTTATTTTTGGTAAAATTTTCAAAGGTCCAAAATTGACTAGGATAAGTCCAAAAAAAACTATTTCTGGAGCAATTGGATCATTGATATTATCAGTGGTAACTGTTTTTATTTTATTTTTTTATTTAAAGGGTATTTATGGTGTAAGTATTTTAATGTTAGGTATCATAACCTCTATCTCAAGTCAGATTGGTGACTTATTTTTTTCTTTTTTAAAAAGAAAAGCATCAGTAAAAGACACAGGAAATATTTTTCCAGGACACGGCGGAGTTCTGGATAGAATAGACGGTATTTTGTTTGGATTACCTGTCGGAACTATAACAATATTCTTTTTAATTTAAATGAGAATGAATATTTCCATACTAGGTTCTACTGGATCAATAGGTCAAAATACATTGCGCATAATTGATAAAAAAAGAAAAAAATTAAATATTTATTTGTTGTCCGCAAACAAAAATTATAATTTAATAAATAAGCAAATTATAAAGTATAATCCAAAATATTTTGTAATAACTGATCATCATATCTATAAAAGAATAAAAAAACTTTTTAAAAATAGAAGAACCAAAATAATAAATAATTTTGATTTTCTGAATAAGTTAAAAAATAAAGTTAAATCTGATGTAACGGTATCAGCTATACCTGGAATAGCAGGTTTAGAACCAACCTTAAAAATAATTAAAATTACTAAAAAACTATTATTGGCTAATAAAGAGTCAGTAATTTGTGGTTGGGATTTGATAAAAAAAACCTCAATCAAATATAAAACTAAAATAACCCCAGTAGACTCAGAACATTTCTCAATATTTCAACTTTTAAAAAATCATAAATTAAGTGAAATTGAAAAAATTTATATTACTGCATCGGGAGGGCCCTTTTTAAATTATAAAATTAAGCAATTTAGAAAAATTAAACCTAAAGATGCTTTAAATCATCCAAAATGGAAAATGGGAAAAAAAATTTCTGTGGACTCATCAACTTTAGTGAATAAAATTTTAGAATTAATTGAAGCACAAAAATTATTTAATTTAACAAATAAAAAAATAGATATAATTATTCATCCCAATTCACTTGTTCATGCAATAGTTCAATTTAAAAATGGCTTATCAAAATTTATATATCATCAAACTTCAATGATCATTCCAATAGCTAATGCTATTTTTGATGGAAATTTAGATATAAGAGATTTTATCAAATCTGATAAAACTAAAAATAACCTAATACCCAGTTTATTGTTTAAAAAAGTGAATAACAAAATATTTCCAATTATCAAAATTAAAGATAGGGCTAACGAGCATGCATCTACCTCTATTATTATAAATGCGGCTAATGAAATATTAGTTGATCAATTTCTTCAAAAAAAGATCCCTTTTTTGACTATTTCTAAAATCATTATGAACATTCTTAATGATAGAAATTACAGAAAATATGCTATAAAAAAACCAAAAAATATTAGTCAAATCAAAAATATAGATACTTGGGCAAGAACCTTAACAATGAGAAAATTAATTAATGAATAAACTATTACTCCTCATATCTACTTTTTTATTTTTTTTCTCGATTTCAAAAGCTGAGATTATTAAAAAAATTGTCATCGATGGGAATAAAAGAGTTTCAATTGAAACAGTAAAACTTTATGGAGAAATTGAATTAAATAAAGATTATAAGGAAAAGGATTTAAATCGAATTTTAAATAATCTTTATGAAACTAATTTTTTTGAAGATGTAAAAGTTTCTCTCAAAAATAATACGTTAAGTGTTCAATTAAAAGAGTATCCAACAATTAATCAATTAATTATTATTGGCGAAAAAAGTACGAAATATAAAGATCAAATAAAAAAAGTTATTAATACAAAAGAAAAAGGCTCACTAATAAAATCTCGTTTAGCAAAAGATATTGAGTTAATAGAAATTTTGTATTCTTCTCTTGGTTATAATTTAGCGAAAGCTGAGGCAAAATTAAGAAAAATTGACGATAATAATTTTGATTTATTAATTGAAATAGTTCGTGGAGATCAAACAAAAATTTCAAAGATAAGCTTTATAGGTAACAATAATGTTAGAAGTATGAGATTAAGAGATGTTATAGCTAGTGAAGAAGATAAATTTTGGAGAGTAATTTCTAGAAACACTATATTAAGTGAAAACTTAATAAACCTAGATGTTAGACTGCTCACAAATTATTATAGATCCATTGGTTTTTACGATGTAAAAGTAAATTCAAACTTAGCTGAATTAAGTGATGTAGGAAATGCAAGTTTAGTTTATTCTATTGATGAAGGTAAAAGATACACTATAAATAAAATTTCCACAAACATAGACCAAGTTTACGACAACAAATTATTTTTTCCACTAAACAAAACTTATCAAAAATATATTGGTGAATATTATTCTCCTTTTAAGATAAAGAAAATTTTAGAGGAGCTTGATGAGCTAATTGACGATAATAATTTACAATTTGTGGAGCATAATGTGCAAGAAACAATTGAAGGAAATTCTATAAATATAACTTTTAATGTATTCGAGGGAGAAAAAACCGTCGTAGAAAGAATCAATGTTCTTGGAAATAAAATTACAAATGAAGATGTTATAAGGGGTGAATTAATGCTGGATGAGGGAGATCCCTTTACGAAGCTTAATTTAGAAAAATCAATTGCAGAATTAAAAGCAAGAAATATATTTAGAAAAGTAAATTATAATATTCAAAATGGAAGCGATAACAATTCTAAAATAATAGATATAATTGTAGAGGAGCAGCCTACAGGGGAAATAAGTGCAGGAGCAGGAGTAGGTACTAGTGGAGGGACTTTTACTTTAGGCGTCAAAGAAAATAATTGGCTTGGTGAGGGTAAAATTGTTGGTTTTGATATTCAAGTTGATGAAGAGTCGTTATCGGGAACATTGAAATTTGTTGATCCAAATTATGATTTCTTGGGTAATTCACTTAATTATTCTATTTCAAGCCAAGGTAATGATAAGCCCGACCAAGGTTACGAAAACACTGTCATCGGCGCTTCTATTGGCACCTCATTTGAGCAATATAGAGATGTTAAAGTTTCTCTGGGTTTAGCAGCTAGTTATGACGATCTAAGAACTTTTGGATCTGCATCTTCATCTCTAAAAAAACAAAGTGGTGAATACTCAGATCTAAGAGCTAATTATGGATTTTCATATGATAAAAGAAATAGAGCATTTATGCCGACAAGTGGTTCAATAATAAGTTTTAACCAGAGCTTACCTATATATGCCGATAAGGCATCTATATCTAACACTTTTAGCTCGAGTGTTTACACGTCCTTTAGCGATAACTTAGTAGGTGCTGGTAAGTTTTACTTCTCTGCTATAAATGGCCTGGGTTCAGACGATGTAAGATTGAGTAAGAGAAAAAATTTAAGTACTACGCGTTTACGAGGATTCGAAAAAGGAAAAGTTGGGCCTGTCGACGGAGATGATCATATAGGAGGAAATTATGCTGCAGCGATAAATTTAGAGACAAATCTACCAAATTTATTACCTGAAAACTACAACACTGATATTAGCTTATTCCTGGACGCAGGAAGTGTTTGGGGAGTTGACTACGATAGTTCTTTAGATGAAAGCACAGATCTTAGATCTTCCACTGGTGTTGCTGCTAATTGGATGTCACCAATCGGACCATTATCTTTTGTTTTGTCACAAGATTTGTCGAAAGCTGACACAGATAAAACTCAAAGCTTTAGCTTTAATATTGGAACAACCTTTTAAATTATGAAATTTAAAAAAGTAATTTTATTAATATTTTTCTATTTAATTTCGATAAATCAAAACTTATATGCAGAAACCCCGTACTTCTTAGATTTTAAATTTATATTAAACGAAAGTGTTGCCGGTAAAAAAGCCCAATCTTTCTTAAAAAATAAACTTGAAAAAGGTGCAAAAAATATTCAAAATAAACAAAAGAAATTACAGGAAGAAGAGAATAAACTTATCCAAAAAAAAAAAATTATCTCAGCGGAAGAGTATAAAAAAAATGTATCATTATTGAGAGGCAAAGTAACTGCATTACAGAAAGAGAGAAGCAAGCTCTTAGAGACAGTCTCAAAACAAAGGTCCCAGGCAAGAAAAGAACTGCTAGACAATTTAAATCCTATTATTAAGAATTACATGAAAGAAAAAAATATTAGAATGGTAGTAGATAAAAAAAGTCTATTACTAGCTGATGATGCATTAGATATTACTTCTGATATAATATCGCGCCTCAATAATAAACTTAAATCGATAAATTTAAAATAAGTTTCAATGAAATCCAATTTTTTTTTTAATAAAAAAAAAGTTAAAATTAAAAGTGTTTTTCCAGATTTAGATATTAAAGAAAATTTTATAATAAATGATATTAAACCATTATACTCAGCTCAAAAATATGATTTAACATTTTTTGACTCCATAAAATATAAATTAGAAGCTCAAAATTCAAAGGCACAAGTTTGTATTACAACAGAAAAGCTTAAAAGATATTTACCAAAAGATAATATAAAAGTTATAGTTAAAAGTGTTTTATTTGAATTGGCAAAAGTTTTAAAGATAATTTATTTAAATGCAGATATAGATTATCCCGATACGTCGTTAAATAAGCCAAATAAGAATAAATTTAAGCATGTAAAATTTGGTAACAATGTTTTAGTTGGTAAAAATGTTAAATTAGGCAAAAATACAATAATTGGATCAAATACAATTATTCAAAGCAACGTCATAATTGGTAATGAATGTGTTATTGGTTCAGGTGTAGTTATTAAAAACACTATTTTAGGAAATAGAGTTGTGATTCAAGATAATTGTAATATTGGCCAAAAAGGATTTGGATTTATACCGATTAAGAATAAAAATATTAAATTTCCCCATATTGGAAAAGTGATGATCGAAGATGATGTGGAGATAGCATCAGGATGTACTATAGATCGAGGCTCTATTGATGATACAATTATTGGCAAAAATACTTATTTAGATAACCAGGTTCATATAGCGCACAATGTACAAATAGGATCAAATTGTATGATAGCAGGTCAAGTGGGATTTGCCGGCAGTACAAAGATTGGAGATAGCGTATCAATAGGAGGACAGGCTGGAATATCAGGTCATCTAAAAATAGGTAATAATGTCAAAATTGGAGGTGGAAGTGGAGTTGTAAAAGATATAGATAGCAATCAAGTAGTTATGGGATATCCTGCAGTTCCTTTAAGAGAATTTTTAAAAAATAAAGAAAAGAAATGAGTGCGATAGAAATAGATAAAAAAAAGATTGAAAGTTTGCTGCCCCACAGAGAACCAATGCTGTTAATCGACAAATTAACAAATATTGTGCCTTTAAAATCAGCTACTGCAATAATGTATGTAAAAAAAAATGGATTTTACGTACAAGGTCATTTTCCAGGTCAGCCTGTGATGCCTGGTGTATTAATTGTTGAAGCATTTGGACAGGCAGCCGCAGCTCTAACTGCTCACGGAATTGACCCAAAAGAGTATGCAAACAAATTAGTATATTTGATGAGTGTGGATAAGGCGAGATTTAGAAGTCCAGTAATACCTGATTGTGAGCTTCATTTAGAAATCGAAGCAGTCAGATCTCACGGAAGAGTTTGGAAATATAAAGGTACAGCAAAAGTTGGTGGAAAAAGGATGGCAGACGCCGAGTGGTCAGCCACAATAGTAGATAGAAAATGATGATACATAAGTCTAGCGTAATTGATAATAAAGCAGAAATTTCAAAAAGTGTAAAAATTGGTCCGTTCTGTTATGTTGGGCCAAACGTAAAATTAGATGAAAACGTAGAGCTAATATCTAATGTTCATATCGAGGGGCAAACCAAAATTGGAAAAGGAACAAGATTATTTCCTTTTGCGAGTATAGGAACACAACCCCAAGATCTAAAGTTTAAAGGTGAAAAAAATAGCATCGAAATTGGCGAAAATAATTTGATTAGAGAATATGTAACTGTAAATCCAGGAACTGCAGGTGGAGGTTCAAAAACAGTGATTGGAAACAATTGTTTGTTTATGATTTCATCTCACATCGCACATGATTGTAAAATTGGAAATAACGTAATTATAGCAAATAATGTTCCTTTAGGCGGACATGTTACAATAGAAGACTCCGTTATAATTGGTGGAAATTCAGCAGTGCAACAATTTACCAGAATTGGAAGATTAGCGATGATCGGTGGTATGACTGGAGTTTTAAAAGATGTTATTCCGTTCGGTTTATCTATTGGTAACAGAAACTTTTTACAAGGTTTAAATTTAATCGGTTTAAGAAGACACAGGTACGATAATCAAAAAATTCTTGGTTTAGATAAAGCCTACAAAGATTTATTTTCATCAAAAAATATACACCAGAATTTAAGTAAAATTAATGGAGAATATAAAGATAACGAACTAGTGGATGAGGTTATAAAATTTATAGAAAAAGATAAAAAGAGACCAATTTGTTCACCACAAAATTAAAAAATTTATGATAGGGTTAATTTTTGGAGAAACAGATTTTCCAAAATATATTTTAAAGAAGATTAAAAAAAAATATAAATATTTAATAATCGACTTATCAAAAAAAAAAATTTTTAAAAAAGATAAAAATTGTTTCTCAGTATCTATTGGTCAATTCGGTAAGATTATTTCAATACTAAAATCTAAGAACTGCAAAAAAGTTTTATTTGCAGGAAAAGTGGCTAAACCAAATTTACAAACTATTAAATTAGACTTTAAAGGAATTTATCATATGCCTAAAATAATAAAAAGTTCTAAATTAGGTGATGCTGCAATATTAAAACAAATTATAAAAATCTTAAAGAATGAAAAGATTCAAACTATAAGTTCAAATAAATTTACACCTGAAATAAGTTTATCAAAAGGAAATTATACAAAAATCAAACCCAACAACTCAGATAAAAAAGATATAAAACGAGGAATAATGGCATTAAAAAAATCAGGAAATTTCACTTTCGTTCAAGGAGTAATTTGCCGAAATAATAAAGTTATAGCTTTGGAAGGAAGTGGAGGAACTAAAAAAATGATAAAAAAGATAAAAAAAAAGAGTGATACTCTTGATGGAGTTTTGGTTAAGTTCCCAAAAAAGAAACAAGATTTAAGAGTTGATCTTCCTACTATAGGTCTAGAAACTCTAAAACAATGCAAATTAGCAGGGCTTAAAGGTATAGTTTTAAAACACAAATTAAATATATTTTTAAATAAAAGACAAAGTATTGAATTCGCTAATAAGAACAAAATGTTTATTCTAGTCAAATGAAAAAAATATTTATAATTTTTTTATTTTTTTTTACCAATCTTAATGCTGAAGATTTTAAATTGGAAAATATTATTAAAGGGTTTAAAAATCCTTGGAGTTTATCTTTTATAGATACCCAAAATTTAATCATTACTGAAAAGCAAGGAAATATTAAATTAGTAAATTTAAAAGATAAAGAAATCAAAGATGTAGTCCATAACCTTAATGTTTTAGAGCATGGTCAAGGAGGATTATTAGATATTCTTTACGAGGATAAAATAGTTTTTGTTTCATATTCAGAAAATAGATCTAAAGGAATGTCCAGCACTTCTGTTGCAAGGGCAAACTTTGATACTAAAAATTTAAATTTTAAAAATATTTTTCGGGCTGAACCTCCAATAAATTCTGGTTATCATTTTGGTTCTCGAATAGTTATTAAAAATAAACATTTATACGTAACCGCTGGGGAGAGAGGACAGGGTATGATTGCACAAGATCCTACTAAACATCCTGGAAGCATTATAAGAATAAATTTGGATGGATCGATACCAAAAGATAATCCAAAATTTATCAATAAAAAAGATTGGCTTCCTGAAATTTATCAAATTGGTGTTAGAAACCCTCAAGGCATGTCTCTATCACCATTTGATGATAAAATATATATGACCAATCATGGTGCTAGAGGTGGTGATTGGTTTGGTACAGCAAATTTTGGAGAAAACTATGGTTGGAAGATTTTAGGTTGGGGAGGAACTAACTACTCAGGAACTAAAATTGGTCCAAAATGGAAACCTGGTTTTACAAAAGCAATAAAGTACTGGGTTCCTTCTATTGCAGTAAGTGCTATGACAATCTACAAAGGTAAAACATTCAAAGAGTGGAACGGTGAAGCTTTAATTACATCTCTTAAAGATCAATCTTTAAGAAAAATAAGATTTAACAAATCAAATTTTATTGATGAAAAAATTTTATTGAAAGGTGATATAGGAAGAATAAGAGATATCAAAATACATGAGAGTGGAGATCTTTATTTACTATCCGACAAGGGCGAACTTTGGAGAATGTACAAGTGAAAAAAATATTTATTCTAACAGGTGAGCCGTCTGGAGACAAACTCGCATCAAAAGTAATTAAAGAATTTAAAAAAGATAATTCCGAAATTGAGTATTTGAGTGTAGGAGGTGAAAATCTAAAAGCTTTAGGTATAAAATCGATTTATGATTTAAAAGAAATTACCTATATAGGTTTTACAAATGTTATAAAAAATATTTTCAAAATTAATAAAAAAATTAATGAAACTGTAAAAGCTATAAAAGATTTTAATCCAGATATTTTATTTACAGTTGATAGTCCTGATTTTACTTTAAGAGTAGCTGAACGCGTTAAAAAACAAAATTCAAATATAAAAACAATTCATTATGTTGCACCACAAGTTTGGGTTTGGAGAGAAGGAAGGGTTAAGAAAATTAAGAAGTTTATTGATCATATATTATTATTATTTAATTTTGAAAAACCATATTTTGATAAAGAGAATATGAGCAATGAATTTGTGGGCCATCCCTTATTAGATGAGTCTTCTGAAGGTAAAATTGACATCAATCAAATATTTGAAAAAAATAAAGCATTAATATCAATTTTTCCAGGAAGTAGAACATCTGAAATTGATGTCTTAATGCCTATTCTTTTAGATTTTATAAAATTAATGAACAAAAATTATCAAGATTTTATTTATATATTTCATTCGACAAAACAACACTATGATTTAATTCAATCTTACGTAAAATCTCAAAATATTAGTAATTGTGAAATTATTAGTGATGAAAAAATAAAGTCTCACACTCTTAAGAAATCTGTATTTGCAGTTGCTAAATCCGGAACGGTCTCACTTGAAATTTGTAAATCTAAAGTTCCATCCATCATTCTCTATAAAATGAATTTTTTGAATTATTTGATTGTAAGGACTTTAGTAAAAGTTAAATTTGCCAATATTATTAATATTGCTGCAGGTAAAGAGGTAATACCTGAATTCCTCCAAACAAAATGTAATCCAAAAGCTTTGTTCGAATCTGTAAGCTCTTTTATCGATAATCCGAGTAAAATTAAGGAGCAGGTTGAAAAGACCCAATCAATCTTAAATACATTTAAAACTGATATTTCTTCATCAGTACTTGCAAGTAGAGCTTTAAGTAAATATTTATAATTACTGGTACCTTGCTTTTTTCAAAGCATCAGCACATATCTTTTGGGTTAATATTGCTTCATTCATTAAGAGATTATTTTTACTTTCAATAAATTTTTTTAAACAATTTAAGTATGACTTTCTGTGTCTTACAGAAAAGTCATTATATAATGTCTTTTTGTCAGAAAAGTCGTCAGAATCTAATGAAAATTTTTCACCATATACTTTAATTTTTTCAAAATTTCCAAATCTGCACTTTCTACTAAATACTATTTCAACGACTATTCCATTCCTGAGTTTTAGATTAATTATTGCATCTGAGAAATCCCCATTATTTAAGGAATCCTCGGAACTAATTGATTTTGAAATTACAATCATTTTCTCTGGTTTCGAATTACTCAACCAGCAAGCTAAATCAAAAAAATGAAACCCTTTATCAAAAAAAAGACCTCCGTTTCTTACTGATAAATCAATATTATGATTGGCCGATCTAGATATTATTTGGATATAATTAATTTTTTTTTTGTTAATTTTCTTTTTTAAAGCGACATATTCCTTTGAAAATCTACGATTTAAACCAGCGCAAAATTTAATTTTATGTTTTTTTAATAGGTATTTGAGTTTATTAAGGCTTTTATTATTATTTGTAATTGGTTTTTCACAATAAATCATTTTCCTAAATTTTATTAATTTTTTTATGTAAAAATCATGCGTAATTGT
>CACNWV010000017.1 GCA_902624195.1 uncultured Pelagibacteraceae bacterium | reverse complement strand
AAAAATAAATGAATTTTTTTTATATAATTTAAGTCAAAATACGTTAATAAGTTCTTTAAAAAAAAATATGAATGAATAAAAACTTTTATATTACAACACCAATATATTATCCATCAGGTAAACCACATATGGGGCATGCTTATTCAAGTATAATTACTGATATCTTTGCAAGATTTAAAAGAATTGAGGGTTATAACGTTTTATTTTTGACTGGTACAGATGAACATGGCCAAAAAATTGAAAAAGAAGCAAAGAAAAATAACAAGGATCCAAAAATATTCTGTGATGAACTTTCTGATAAATTTCGGTCTTTAACAAAAATATTAAATTTATCAAACGATGACTTTATAAGAACTACAGAGGAAAGACATTTTCAATCTGTAATAGAGATATGGAATCGATTAATTGAGTCCGGTGACATATATCTAGACAAATATAGTGGGTGGTATTCTGTGTCCGATGAAGCATTTTATGATGAAGATGAGATAGAAGAATTAGATGGAAATAAAGTTGCTAGAACCTCTGGTTCAATGGTTGAATGGGTTGAGGAAGAGTCTTATTTTTTTAAATTATCAGCTTGGCAGACAAAATTATTAAATCATTATAAAAATAACAAAGATTTTATATTGCCAATATCTAGACAAAATGAAGTTATTAGTTTTGTTGAAAAGGGATTAAAAGATTTATCCATTAGTAGGACCTCGTTTTCATGGGGAATACCAGTGCCAAAAAATAAAAAACATGTAATTTATGTTTGGCTGGATGCTTTAACAAATTATATAAGTGCATTAAACTTTCCAGATGTAAATCACAATAAATACAAATCTTTTTGGCCAGCGGATATTCATATTATCGGAAAAGATATTTTACGTTTTCATGCTATATATTGGCCGGCTTTTCTTTTAGCAGCCAAAATAGATTTACCGAAACGAATTTTTAGTCATGGATGGATACTTTCTGATGAAAAAAAAATGTCGAAATCAATTGGAAATATTTTAGACCCAATAGAAATAGTGAACAAATATGGAATTGATCAATTACGCTATTATTTAACAAAAGAGGTTTCTTTAGGAAATGACGGTAGTATATCTATGGAAAATTTAAAAGCTTGTATAAATAACGATCTAGCAAATAATTATGGAAATTTATGTCAACGGGTTTTTTCTTTTATTAAAAAAAATTGTAAAAACAAGATTCCCGAAGGGCATAATTTGACAGATAATGATTTAAAATTAATTAAAAAGACAAAAGAAATCTTGCCAAAATTAATCAATTTTATGAATAATCAAAATTTGAATGAATATGTTAAAACAGTTGTAGGTCTATCTTTTGATGCAAATAAATATTTTAATGATTCAGAGCCTTGGAAATACAGTAAGACAAATGTCGAAAGGATGAACACAATTCTATTCACAATAACCGAACAAATTAAAAATTTATCTATCTTACTTAGTCCGATTATCCCATTATCTACAAAAAAAGTATTAGATAGTATAAACCTCAATGATAAAGATATAAGAGTTGATACTATTTTGAAAAACAACGTTTTAAATCATAAAAAAGAAATTAAAGAAACAAAAATTTTATTTAAAAAAATCGAAGATGATAATTGATTCACATTGCCACTTAACCTATGAACCTATGTTGAGCACTCTAGAGGAGACTATTAATAGAGCAAACAAAGACGGAGTAAAATATATGCTTACTATTTCGACTGAAGATAAAAGCTTTGATAAAATTTTAAAGATTATTTCAAGTCATAAATGCGTTTATGGAACTTATGGTATTCATCCACATGAGGCAGAATCACATAAAAATATTAAAGCAAATAATATTTTAAAAAAGGTAAATTTGAATAAAAAGATAATAGGTATTGGTGAGACAGGCCTAGATTTTTATTATAATAATTCAAAAAAAAAGGACCAAATCGAATCTTTTGAAGAGCATATATATGCAGCTCAAGAAACAGGGTTACCTTTAATTATTCATACAAGATCTGCAGAAGAAGAAACACATCAAATATTAGAAAAACACTTGAAAAAAAAAGAATTTAAATTTCTTATACATTGTTTTACAGGGACCAGAGAATTTGCATTCAAATTGATAGATATAGATGCTTTTATTTCGGCAAGTGGTGTGATTACCTTTAAAAAGTCTAGTGATTTAGCGTCTATATTTAAGGATTTGCCAAATGAAAAGATATTAGTTGAAACAGATGCACCATATCTTGCGCCGGTTCCTCTAAGAGGAAAGTCTAATGAACCAAGCTACATCATTCATACAGTAAAATTTCTTTCAGAACTTAAAAAATTACCTTTTGATAAATTTGCTCAAATTACAACAAATAATTTTTATAATCTATTTGGAAAACTCCAATGAAAAAAAAATTTACTATTTTAGGTTGCGGCAGTTCTTTGGGATCTCCATGGATAACTAATTATAATGGTAAACTCAAAAAAGATATTAAGAATATAAGAACAAGATGCTGTGCCCATATACAAAAAGGCAATCTATCCGTTTTGATAGATACTTCACCTGATATTAAACAACAAATTTTAAGGAATAAGATTAAAAGTTTGGACTCAATTATCTATACTCATGAACATGCTGACCAAACAGTTGGTATTTTTGAAATGAGACCATTTTATTGGTTAAACAAGGGAAAAATTCCGGTTTATGGTAGCAAAAGAACTATTAAAGCTCTTAAAAGTTCTTATAAATTTTGCTTTAAAGAAAAGCATGGCTATAAACCAATCATGAAAGCCAATATTATCAATAAAGATTTATTAATTAAAAAAGGTAAAGTTAAATTATTAATTAAAGCTTTTGACGTAAACCATGGATTAATAAATGCTACCGGATATGTAATGGAAAAAATTGGTTATATTAGTGACTGCAACAATGTTCCTTTAAAAAACTTAAAATATTTAAAGAATCTTAATTATTTGATTTTGGATTGTCTAAAATTTGCTAAGCATCCATCTCATTTTAATTTAGAGACTGCTTTAAAATTAATTAACGTAACAAAGCCCAAAAAAGCAATACTTACGAATTTACATACAGATTTAGACTACTTTAAAATAAAAAAGAGTTTACCTAAAAATGTAATCCCTGCGTATGATGGTTTAAGTTTTAGTTTTTAAATCAAACTTTCGATTGTTTTTAAGAATTTTTTAGAACTAGGTTTCGTTATTGACGAAAATGTTTCTGCAACTCTTCCATCTTTCCCTATTATTATTTTATGAAAATTCCATTTTGGTATTGCTCCTATACCAAAGTCGTTTTTTGCCCATTTGAAAAAAGGATGAGATTTATTTCCAATTACATTAATTTTTTGAGTCATAGGGAAAGTAATTCCAAAGTTAGTTTCACAAAAATTCTTAATATCATCATTTGATCCTGGCTCTTGTCTAAAGTTATTGGTCGGAACTCCTATAACTATTAAATTCTTATTTTTATATTCAGACCATAGGTTTTGGAGGCCTTCATATTGAGGTGTATAACCACATCTACTAGCAACGTTTACAATAACAATAATTTTTCCTTTGTAATCATTTAATTTAATTAAATTTCCATTAATACCAGTAAACTCATAATCGTAAGCACTTCCAGGATTGCCGGCAGTCGATTTTGTAAAAAAGCTGAACATAAATAAAATTAAAATTAATTTTTTCATAATTTTAAAGCTTTGATTACTGCATCAAAAGGTAAAAATATACATTTAAATCTACTAAAATTGTCGCTATTTAATAATTTTCGAAATTCTGAGTATTTATTAGGAATTTTAATTTTTCTCTCTTTAGAGACTTTTTTTAGGGTATTAAAATCATTAATAAGGTTTTTAACACTTTTGTTTTTTATCTTTTGAGATAAAAGGCTAGCAGAGGCATCGCAATATATACATGCTGTAGTCTCGTATTTCATAGAATTAATTATCTTTCCATTACTAATTATTTCTAGCGTAATTTTGTCACCGCACAATGTGTTCCTCATTGTTATCTTATGTGAATATTTATTTTTTAATCCTAAGTTTGATGTATCTGATGCAAGTCTTATAATTTCGTTATCTATCATTTTTTTGAAAAAAGAAGTAATAAAAAATATCCAAATAAAGTAGAAAGTAGAGAGCCAGTTAAGACACCAATTTTTACACCATCCATATATTCTAAATTATTTGCAAAAGCCAGATTTCCAACGAATAAACTCATTGTAAAACCAATTCCAGTTAATATTGACACTGCATAAAAAGCAGGCCATGAGGAACCCGTTGGCTTATCAGCTAATTTCAATTTTACGGATACATAAGATAGAACAAATACTCCAATTTGTTTTCCAAAAAATAATCCTAAAACAATTCCCAAAGGAACAGGATTTAATAACGTTGCAAATGTTAATCCCTCTAGCGAGACACCTGCATTAGCAAAAGCAAATATTGGCATAATAGCGAAAGCAACATATGGAGATAAACCATGTTCTAATTTTAGTAGCATCGAATCTTTACTATTTTTAACATTGTGTGGTATCGTTAGAGCCAATAAAACTCCAGCAATAGTAGCATGAACACCAGACTGATGTGTAAAATCCCACAAAAAAATTCCTACAATTAAAAAAGGAACAAAACTTTTTATTTTAAATTTATTTAATCCAATTAAAACAATTAGTGATAATAACATTAAAACTAAATATTTAACTTCTATATTACCAGAGTAAAAAAAAGCAATTATGACTATTGCTCCCAAATCATCAATAATAGCTAATGCAGTTAAAAAAACTTTCAATGAAACAGGAACTCTTTTACCTAATAAAGATAAAACACCGAGAGAAAAAGCAATATCTGTAGCAGATGGTATCGCCCATCCTTTTAGAGTAGTGTTATCCGAATAATTTATTAAAATATAAAATAAAGCAGGGATAGCCATTCCACCGACTGCACCAATAATGGGTAACATAGCTTGTTTAGGATTTGATAGTTCTCCTTGAATAAATTCTCTTTTAATTTCAAGTGAAACAAAGAAGAAAAATATAGCCATTAAAACATCATTAATCCAATGAAGAACACTTAATTTTAATCCAAACTCTTTTGTGCCAAGAGTTATATATTTTTCTAATACGGAGAAGTAATACTCACTTAAATTACCATTACTAATTATTAAAGCTAAAATTGCTGCAAATAGTAGGACCAAACCAGAGGCAGCCTCCAACTTAAAAAAGTATTTAAATGGTTTTGTTAAATATTGGATCATCACTAATATTTACTTGTATAGAGACCATCTTTCAATTGCCAAAAACAGATAATTAACCTATAAAACATACGTTCGGGGCGTAGCGCAGCCTGGTAGCGCATCTGGTTTGGGACCAGAGGGTCGCAGGTTCAAATCCTGCCGCCCCGACCACTATGTTATGAAAAGAGCCAAAATCTACATTCCAGCCAAAACAGCTATGCAATCGGGCAGGGGGAAGCTTAAACATTGGGTATTAGAATTTATTACTAAAGATCCCTCAATAAACCCTTTAATGGGATGGGAGACATCTACGGACACTCTCGAAGAAGTTGTACTTAAATTTCCATCAAAAGAAAAGGCTATAGAATATGCAAAAAAAAATAATATTTCTTATGATATTATTGAACCTAACAAGAAAGAATTTGTTATTAAATCGTATGCGGATAATTTTCTTAAAGATTAAATATGTGGAGAAGTTTTTTTAAAGATAAAAAATGGTTTTATTGGTCCTACGGGGGAGGATTTTTTATTATTACTTTACTTGTACTGCAAACCTATTTGGACGTTCTATTTAATAGTTGGTATAAGGATTTCTATGACATTCTGCAAACAGCTGAGAAACGTGATATATCTGAGTTTTGGGTATCAATTAAAAGGTTTTTATATATAGCACTTCCATACGTTACACTTTTTGCTTTCACTAATTGGTTTACAAGATTGTGGGCTTTTAGATGGAGAGAGGCTATGACGTTTTCATACATGCCTTATTGGAGAGCGACAGAGGCAAAAGTAGAGGGCTCATCTCAAAGAATTCAAGAAGACTGTATGAACTTTGCAAAGATTGTTGAATCAATTGGATTGCAAGTTGTTAAAGCTATAATGACTTTAATAGCATTTATTCCAATTTTATGGGTTCTTTCCTCTAACGTTAATGTTCCTTTTTTAAACAATGTATCTGGATCTTTGGTTTGGGTAGCCCTTACTCTAAGTTTAGGTGGGATACTTATTAGTTGGTTGGTTGGAATTAAATTACCTGGTCTAGAATATAACAATCAAAAAGTTGAAGCAGCTTTTAGAAAAGAATTAGTTTATGGCGAAGACGATAGAAAAAACTATGTACAAGCACCTACGATTTTACAATTATTTACTGGTATAAAGTTCAATTATCATAAACTATTTTTACACTACGGGTATTTCGATTTATGGGCTATATGGTACAGACAATTATTCGTAATAGTCCCGTTTTTAATAATGGCACCAGGTTTATTTACTGCAGCGTTCACATTGGGCGTGATGATGCAAGTAGTAAATGCATTTGGTGAAGTGAAAGACGCTTTTTCTGTATTTTTGTATAATTGGACAAGAATTACAGAATTAAGATCGATACATAAACGATTAATGGAGTTCGAAACTGCCATTAATTATAACACTAATAAGTTGAGAAAACCTCAAAAATCTGATGTAAGAGTTTAATGGAACTCTACATTAAACTGATAGACGTAATACTTCCAGTATTTTTTGTAATTGGCATTGGATACTACCTTGGAAAAAAAGATCCTAATTTTAACACTGATTTTATAACCACATTGGCTGGTAATGTCGGTACACCTGCAATGATTTTTTACACTATCACATCTACAGGTGTCTCTTTAAAAATATTTATAGAGTTTTTTAATTATGCTTTAATTATAATCGGAGGTTTTGCTTTAATAGGCTTAATCGTTTTGGCTTTAATGAAAAAGGACGTTTTAAGTGAACTACCTCCATTAATACTACCAAATACCGGTAATATGGGCATACCAATTTGTTTATTTGCCTATGGCACAGAAGGTTTAGGTATAGCCTCAGCCATAGCATCAGTAATTATCTTGCTTCACTTCACATTGGGGATTCTTTTAGCAAAAAAAAGTTTTTCATTAAAAATAATAATTACTAATATGCCTATTTACGGGATAATAGCAGCTGTGATTGTTTTATATTATGATTGGGAGGTTCCTGGTTTTGTAGTTAATACTACGTTTTTATTGACCTACGCTACAATCTTTCTGGTTCTTATGTCTTTAGGAGTCGCATTAACAAAGTTAAAAGTAGTATCATGGTTAAATGCATCTATTTTAAGCGTTATTAGAATTATAATTGGTCCCTTGATTGGATTTGGTCTAATTAAATATTTAAATCTCAGTGGATTAGCAGCTGGAGTACTTTTAATTCAATCTGCTATGCCAAGTGCTATTTTAACTTACTTAGTAGGCTCAATGTATTCAGAAAAGAGGGTAGTAGATAGTATAGCTAGTGTTATAGTTACCTCCACATTAATGTCATTTATAACTATTCCAATTGTTGTATATTTAAGTCTCAAATATTTTCAATAAATACAGTTATATACAATTAATAATTAAAGTAATATATTAGCTAATAGGTAAGTACTATTTATATATTAGGAAAAAAAAACAAATAAACATTGAAAAATAATGCTTATTTTTGATTAAAAAATAACTAATCAGTGCAAAAAAGGATTAAAAATCAAGGGTTAATTATAAAAAACGATAAAATTACAAATTGCTTTAAGCTAAAACTTAATCAAATTGCGTGTTTTAGAACACTCTAAAACCGTTTATAATTAAGTATTCTACGAGCTTTGCGTTTACTGAATATACCATTTAAACGGCCATAGATGGCGTTTTTTTTGGAATCATTCATTTCAGAGTACAACTTACTGGTGTGTGGATAAAAAAAACAGTGAAATAGGGGTCAATAGACCCGATCGCCCGTCAAATAACAATTCTAGAGCTTAATACCCTCTTTTTTTAGTAAAAATCTCTTTGTTTTTACGCCTCCTTTGCCTGAATAGCCTCCCAGTGATCCGTTAGATCTTATAACTCTATGGCAAGGTATTTTAGGAGCATAGGGGTTTTTTCCTATGGCATTGGCTACAGCGCGTATAGCAAGCGGTTTCCCTATATCTTTTGCCACTTGAGAGTAGGTTTTTACGCTTCCACGAGGTATTTTCCTTAAATAAGCCCATACTTTTAGCTGAAATTCAGTTCCTATTAACTTCATTAATCAAAAATCAAGTAAGTTGTTAAAGATAAGCCCACTATAAGGCCTATTATTAAGCCTAAAGCTATCATTTTTTTACCTTTTGAGCTTGAGTTAGTCCAGAAGTACGAAATTCCGTAAACTGCTGTTATAAACACTATTATGGGAAGAACAAATTTTATCATTGGTTTATAAATTATAGGTATTGACATCTAAAATCACTTAATATATTATTTCCGATAATTAATGGTTATCGGAAATTATGAGTGATTTAACAACTGAAATTAAAAAACTTGAAATTGAGACTTTAGACAATCTAAAGCTTTCGAAAGCTAAAAATACTATTCGAGCTTATAAATCTGATTTTAATGATTTTGCATTATTTTGTTCGAAACATGGATTAAAAAGTATGCCTACAGATCCAAAGATAGTCTCTATATACCTAACCCATTTATCGAAGCAATCTAAATACAGCACTTTAAAAAGACGTTTAGCGTCAATAAATGTTATGCATAAATACAAAGGACATTATTTAGATACTAAACATCCTATAATCGTTGAGAACTTACTAGGTATTAAAAGACAAATAGGAGTTCATCAAAAAGCTAAAAAACCGTTATTATTCAATGATTTAAAGCAAATTATTAAAGTAATAGATAACTCTGAAACGAATGAATTTAAAAAATTAAGGGATAAATCTTTAATTTTAGTAGGTTTTTCAGGGGGATTTAGAAGATCAGAGCTTGTAGCAATTACCAGAGATGATGTTGAATTTGTAAACGAAGGGGTAAAAATATTTGTTAAAAAATCTAAATCTGACCAATCCGGAGAGGGAATGACTAAAGCAATCCCCTCTTTTAAATATGTAGAATATTGTCCAGTTGATCATCTTAAAAATTGGATGATTGAGAATAAGAATGATTTAGTTTTTCCTATATCAGATAAGAATGTAGCTTTAATAATTAAAAAACATGCTCTAAGTGCAGGTTTAGATGAAAAAAAATATGCTGGTCACAGCCTCAGGTCAGGCTTTGCAACGACAACAGCTGAATATGGAGCCAGTGAAAGAAATATTATGTCTATGACTGGTCATAAGTCAGTAGATATGGTGAGAAGATACATCAAAGAAGCCGACTTGTTTAAAAATAATGCATTAAATAAAATTTCAAATAAATAAAAATTTAAAAATTCTTTAAATAAAAATCATTATTTATTTTATGTAACAATTTAAATTTATTTTCATTTAAAAAAGATAAGATTTCATCCTGAAGATGTGGAAATATTTCTATTTGTAAATAACATTGATTATTTGAAAGGATACTTGATGCACCTTTTAAAACGTTTAGTTCGTGTCTTTCTACATCAATTTTAAAAAAAATCTTCTTATCTTTTAAAAGATACAAGTTATCCAATTTATCAGTCTCAATTTCCTCAAAAAGTAATTTAGTTTTATCGTATTTATTTATTTCTTTATCTGTGTCTTGAAGAATGGACGAGCCTCCCCTTTTGTTTTTATCTGTATACCAAAGTTTGAGCTTATTTTTTCTGTCTGAGCAGCCCAAGTTATGGCAAATGATATTAAAGTTATTTATCTCGACATTTTTACTTAATCTTTGAAAGTTTTGCTGATTTGGCTCAAAAGCAACTGTATTATTAACTAATTTACATAATGATAAAGAATAATAGCCTATATAAGCACCAATATCGAAGAAATAATCATATTTATTGTTTAGCAATTCTTTTTTTACAAAATCCAATTGATCTTTTTCATACTCATTTTTAAGATATATTTCTCGATCGATTGACGATGTTAGATAAAGATTAATCTTAAAATTATTTAAAAAGATGATATTTCCATTTGAAGTAAAAGATAGTTTCCTAATCAAGGAGGGTATAATTCTTTTAAATGGTTTAAGAGAAAATAAAAGTACTAAAATTTTTCTAAACATAAATTAATTGTTTCATTGAAAACTAAATTAATCTTAAAATTTCTTTAGACAAATTTTTAAAACTATCTCTATAGATGTAATTATAATTTCTGAAATGTTTCGTCCACCTGCTATAATTATACGATTTATCGATTATATCTATCTGTTTAATATTTATAGCTGCCGCTATATGCGATAAAGCACCATGGCAAGATATTAATAAATCACTGTTTAGAATAATTTTTTCCAATTCTAAAAAATTCAAATTTTCAAATATCTTTAATTCATTTTCTTTGAAGGATTTTAAAACTGCTTTCAAAATTTGTGGCGTATTAATTCCAGTTGTAATCTTTAATTGTTCATCGTTTTTCTCTATTAGTGATTTTATGAATAAAATCAGCTCATTTTCGGTTGGTTGAATATTTGTATATTTTTGAATGTAAGTATTATGCATCCACTTTTCATCGAAATGTAATACTATTCCTTTTCTTAAATGATCGTTTTTTCTCTTATCGTCTAAAATATTTAATGAACTAGTATTAAAAGTAAGATTTAATTCT
>CACNWV010000016.1 GCA_902624195.1 uncultured Pelagibacteraceae bacterium | reverse complement strand
TATTGCTAAAAATGTGGTTTTGATGCCTAGTTTTGTAAACCTTGGGGCTTATGTTGATGAAGGTACAATGATTGATACGTGGGCATCTGTTGGTTCATGTGCTCAAGTTGGAAAAAATTGCCATATTTCTGGAGGTGCAGGTATAGGAGGTGTGTTAGAACCACTTCAAGCTGGTCCAGTAATTATTGAAGATAATTGTTTTATTGGTGCTCGATCAGAAATCGCAGAAGGTGTTTTAGTTGAAGAAGGAGCAGTTTTATCTATGGGCGTTTACATTGGTGCATCTACAAAAATAGTAGATAGGAATTCAGGTGAAATACATTATGGAAAAGTTCCTGCATACTCAGTTGTTGTCCCTGGTAGCTTGCCTAATAAATCAAATCCAGACGGGCCCTCATTATATTGTGCGGTTATAGTAAAAAAAGTTGATGAAAAAACTAGAAGCAAAACTTCTATTAATGACTTGCTTAGAGACTGATGACTATAGTTAACGAATTAAAATTATCTAAAGATTTAATAAGATTTCCAAGCGTAACTCCTAAAGATGGTGGAGCAATAAAATTTTTAAGTAAAAAATTAAAAAAATTAGGTTTTAATTGTAAAATTCTGGAATTCAAAGACAAAAAAAGTAAACCAATAAAAAATCTTTATGCAAGAATAGGTAAAAAAGGTCCAAATCTTTGCTACGCAGGACATACCGATGTGGTGCCACCTGGAAATATAAAAGACTGGACCATAAATCCGTTTAAACCTTCAGTTAAAGAAAATTATTTAATCGGAAGAGGTGCTAATGATATGAAAAGTTCAATAGCATGCTTCGTAGCGGCGGTAAGTAAGTTTTTGCAGCAAAACCAAAAATTTAATGGATCAATTAGTTTTTTAATAACAGGTGATGAAGAGGGATATGCAATAAACGGAACAAAAAAAGTCGTAGATTACCTTAAAAAAAAGAGAGAAAAAATTGACTTTTGTATTGTGGGAGAACCAACAAATCCTAATAAACTCGGGGAAATGATAAAAATTGGTAGAAGAGGAAGTCTATCCGGAACAATTAAAATAACAGGTACTCAAGGACATATAGCTTATCCACATTTGTCAAAAAATCCAATTAATACTTTGGTGGCAATATGCAAAAAATTAAAAGAAAAAAAACTCGATAAAGGGACAAGAAATTTTCAACCTTCTAATTTAGAATTTACTTCAATCAATGTAAATAATAAAGCACATAACGTAATTCCAGCTAGAGCTGAGGCCCAATTTAATATTAGATATAATAATTTACATACTTCAATGACTTTAAAAAGAAAAGTTACTAATATAGTAAAAAAAATTTCCAAGAAAACTAAATGTAATTATAAGATTGAATACATGGCAAACGGAGATGCTTTTCTAACTAAACCAGATAAAACTATTCATCTAATTAAAAGAATAATTAAAAAAGTAACAAAACTGGACCCAAAATTTTCTACAACTGGTGGAACTTCTGACGCAAGGTTTATCAAAAAAATTTCTCCTTGTCTTGAATTCGGTTTAGTTAATAAAACTATGCATAGGGTAGATGAATGTGTTTCACTATCAGACTTAAAAAAACTTACAAAAATATACAATAGTATTTTAGTAGAGTATTTTAAGTGAAATTATATAAAATAAAAAAATCAAAAATCGACAAGAATGGTTTGTACGCTAATTCTAATATAAAAAAAGGTACAAAAATTATTGAGTATAAAGGGAAAATTATAACTGTAAAATGTAGTGAGACAAATTTAAAATTTGATAACGAAAAGGCTATTTACCTTTTTAATATAAATAAAAACTATGATTTAGATGGAGATTTTAAATTTAATACTGCTCGACTGATCAATCATTCTTGTGATCCTAATTGTGAGGTATTTGGTACTGGTATGAAAATTTGGATCTACGCAATGAAAAATATAAAAAAAGGTGAGGAACTATCATATGATTATGGCTTTAGCTTTGATGAAGATTTTAAGAAATATCCATGTAGGTGTGGATCAAAAAAATGTGTAGGATATATTGTGAGAGAGGGCTCTAGATGGAGAATAAAAAAGAAAATCAAAAGATAAATATTTTTGGTGAATCTCTACCCTTAATAATCTCTGTTCTTTTAATCATTTATTTTTTTTATGGTTTTTTTTCAGATGAAAACAGTGCTGGTGCAGGTGGTTATGAGGGGGATTTTAAATTAATATGGAGCAACTTAAACCTTTTAAGAGGCGAAATTCTATCTAATCTCAATAGTCAATTCTATACTGATAGTAGGGCCCCACTCTCTTACATTTTACACCTTTTATTTAATCCGTTTACCTATAATGAAGAAGTTTTTAGAATTAGCAGTTTTTTTATCTCCTTGGTAATACCTCTTTTATTGTATTTGGCGATTACAAAAAAATATCCTGGGTTAGAAAAAAAGTATTCATTCCTCTTAGCAATTATAATTACGCTTAGCCCTTATTTTAGGACAACATCTTATTGGGCGTTAGGAGAAAATTACGGAATAATTTTTTTAATATTAACTTATTTAGTTACTTTTAATCTACTTGATGAATTAAAAAAGAATAACGAAATAAAAAAAATATTCGTAATTTTTATTCTATGCTTATTTAGCTCATTAGCAATTTACTTTGACCAGAAATTAATTTTTTTACCGGTAATGGTACTTTTTTTTGTTTTTAATTCAGACCTAAAAACTCAAACAAAGTTTTACTCATTAATTTTTTTTTCACTACTAGCTATGCCTTACCTTTATCTAATTTCTATATGGGGTTCAATTATTCCTACGTCAGCAGCAGAAGCTAGAGGTGTAGGTGTTTCATTTCACATATTTAATCTTGGGTACTGCTTATCGATATTGGCTTTTTATATTTTTCCCTTCTATTTCTGCAAAGAGAAAGTTCGCTTTGATTTAAAAAAGATATTTAATATCAAAATAATAGCTTTAATTTTTTTATTTTTAACTTATCTATTTATAATTTTTTTTATTGGTGATTTTGAAAATCTAAGAAACGAGGGTAAGGGTATTTTCCATAAATTATCAATCCTGATATTTGAAGATATTAATCAGAGACTACTACTAACCTTTTCAATATTTTTAATTAGTTTTATCATGGTAATTTTATTTTTTAATAATAAAAATGACATTATAATCGTCATTTATTTTTTAATAATTTCAACTCTAACTTTTCCTTTTTATCAGGAGTATTTAGACCCTCTTTTATTCGTTCTATTTTTTTCTTTTTTTAAAAAGAAATTTTATTTTGATAAAAAGAGGATTTATTTTTTAATTGTTTACTTTTTATTTTTTTCAGTAGGAACCAAAATTTATTATAATTTTATTCTATAAATGACTATTTTTTGCATATTGTCGTAAACCATGTATATGGTATAAAAAACTGATGTGTTACTTTTGATTTTAAATTCTTAAAATGTAGTTTAAGCAATTTTAAATATTCTTTTTCCTTTCTCACATTATTGCCCCTATCTTTACTAATTAAAAATCTAGCTACAAAATTTTGGTTATTTACAAAAATTGGGTCTTCAGTTAAAAGCTTGGAATTTTTTTTCATCTTTTTTTTGCAAAGAGCTAAAACGTTATTAGCTTGTTTGTTGTTTAAGTGATGTAAAATTCCAAAAAGAATTACGAAATCGAACATTGGCAATTTTTTTATTTCTTTATTGTGAAATTTTTTACAAAAAAAATGATAGTTTTTATTCGAATATTTTTTTTTTGCATATTCAATTGACCTTTTATCGATATCATAACCATAATATTTGCAACCAGGTATATAATCAATTACTTCCGCTGGTCCACATCCAATATCTAAAATGTTTAAATTCTTCTTTTTTATATTAGCTTTGATTATTTTTTTTCTAAGCGAAGTTCCAGACATTATTTTTTGTATAATTTTATATACTAAAGGGTTATTTATGAAGTTATATATAGAGCTTGTTCTTTGTGACATTTAATATTTTTGTAAAAGTTTGTTAAAATATACACAATTATGCTAATTAAGGAAAATAGCATATGAAAAAAAAAAGAAATCATTACATCATTGGGTCAGGTTTCATTGCAAAAAAGTTCAAAAAATATCTAAATTTTTTGAAAATAAGAAAGACCGTCATTTATGCTGCTGGAATATCCAATTCTTCTGAAAACAATATAAAAAACTTAAAAAAGGAGATTGATTCGCTTAAAAAATTTATTTCTTCAAATAAAAAAAAATTTGTTTACATAAGCTCTTACTCAGTTAACGATACTGCTAGAAAGAAAAAAAAATATGTAAGAAATAAAATAAAAATCGAAAAAATTATAAAAAATAAAGTTAAAAATTATTTAATAATAAGACTTCCTGAAATTGTGGGATTTAGTAAAAATCCAAATACTCTTACTAATTTCTTCAATACTATGATTATTAAGAAAAAACCGTTTGTAGTTTATACTAATGCAAAGAGAAATATTCTTGATGTAGATGATGCCATATCCAATTGCATTAGATTTATTAAATTTAATAAAAAAAGCAGATGTACAATTAATATTATTAATAAAAGATTTTATAGACCTTTAAAAATAGTAAAAGAACTAGAGAAGATTTTAAAGATAAAAGGAAATTATAAATTAAAAAGAAATAAAAAATTAAGTTTTGTCAATAAAGACAATCTTTTCTTTGAGTCAAATAAAAATTACTTAGGTAAAGTTTTAAAAAAGTACTATAACTAGCTATGAAACTATCAATAGTCGTACCTGTTTATAATAGTTCTGAAATCTTAAATTATTTAAACGATAGAATTCTAAGTGTTGTCCATAAAATGAATTTAAATAATAATTTTGAATTAATTTTAATAAATGATTTTAGTAAAGACGATAGTTGGAAAAAAATTAAAGAACTGTCAAAAAGTCACCCATATATTGTAGGAATAAATCTTAGCGAAAACTTTGGTCAACATAATGCGATAATGGCCGGTTTAAATTACTCGAGAGGAGATTATATTATTACTCTTGATGATGATCTGCAACACCCTCCTGAATATATACCAGCTTTAATTGAAAAACTAAATGATTTTGAAGTTTGTTATACAAATTATAAAAATCGTAAACATGTAAATTGGAAAAAAGCTGTGAGCTTTATCAATAATGTTGTATCAAGTTTTTTACTTAACAAGCCTTTAAAAATATATATGTCTTCCTTTAGAGGATTAAGTAAAAAAATCGTTTTACAAATTATTAAAAACAAAGATCCTAATATTTACTTGGATGGATTAATTATTAGTACAACAAAAAAAATAGCAATGATTACAGTGGAACATCATCCTAGGGCAAGTGGAGAAAGTAATTATAATCTAATAAAACTTCTTATCTTATGGTCTAATATGTTAATTAATTTTTCTTTTTTGCCTTTAAGAATAGCTTCATTTCCGGGAATATTTCTTAAAATAATAATAAAAATGTTCAGAAAAAAAAATAATATTGATCAATATAGAATAATTGAGAAAATATAAATGAAATTTTTAAAAAGTGAAGTAGATATTATCTTACCAAATTATAATAGTGCAAGATATATTAAACAAACTATAGAAAGTATTAAAAAACAAAGTTTTAAAAATTGGAAACTTATTATTGTTGATGATGCATCTAATCTTAAAACTAAAAAAATCCTCTCAAAATTATCAAATAATAAAAGAATAAAAGTTATATGGCTTCCAAAAAATAAAGGGGCAGGTTATTGTAGAAATCTTGCTATTAAAAAATCTTTCTCAAAATACATTGCTTTTATAGACTCTGATGACTTATGGGAGAAAAAGAAATTAGAATTACAGATAAAATTTATGAAAAAAAATAAATGTAATTTTTCTTATACATACTATAAAACTTTTGGATTAAAAAATAATAATATAACCCCTCAAAAAAAATACAATTTTTCAAGTTTTATAAAGGATACCTCTATTGCTACGAGTACAATGATGGTAAATAGAAAGGCCGCTAAAAATATAAAATTTACTAATACAGAAATTTGTGAAGATTTTTTTTTTAAGTGTAAAATGTTAAAAAAAGTTAATTTTGCATATTGTATTACAAATTTTTTAACAAAATATCGTATAAGACATAAATCACTCCAAAGTAATAAATTTAGAAACTTATTATGGATGTGGAAAATTAATAAAAATTTCAATAAACTAACGACTATAGACAATTTAAAATCTTTAATTTCTATTTCGTTTAATTCTATTAAAAAATACGGTTTGAAATAACCTAGTAATTAATTTTTTTTAGATATAGACCGCACGATGGGGCAGGTGGAGCACAGTTCTCTCTATTTTTAGATTTAAATGCTTTTTTAAAATCTTTCAAACTCCATTTATTTGTAGATAAATATTTCAAACAACCTACCATAGATCTTACTTGGTTTTGTAAAAATGATCTTGATTTAAAAATTAAAAAAATTTTGTCTTCTTTTTTTTTTATACTAATTGATGACATGTTCTTAATAGGAGTTTTAGAGACACATTTTGAGGATCTAAATGTTGAAAAATCATGTCTTCCTAAAAGAATTTTTGCTCCTTTTTTCATAATTTTAAGATCTAGTTTTTGTTTTATATGCCAAGCTTTATCTTTATAAATTGATAATGATCCTTCTCTATTTATTATAAAATATTCATAAATTCTCTCTTTAGCAGAGAATCTAGAATGAAAGTCTAATTTTTTTTTTTTTATATCTAATATAGAAATTAAATCCTTATTTAGAAAAAAATTAAGAGAATTTATTAATTTTTTTTTATCACTAATAAATTCTTTAGTTTTAAAATTTGCACATTGTCCGTAAGCATGGACTCCTTTATCTGTTCTACCAGCGCCAATAACTTTTACTTTATGTTTCAAAATTTTGTTTAAAACTTTTTCAATCTTTTCTTGAACTGAAATGCCATTTTTTTGATATTGCCATCCAACAAAATTTGTTCCGATATATTCGATCTTGATCAAGTAGTTGAACATTATTTTAAAGAATTTTTCCTAATTGAACTTTGTGCCCTAAAAGAAATTCAGATGCTGACATGTTTTGCTTCCCTTCTTTTGTTAATTCAAGAATTTGAATAGCTTTCTCTCCACAGGCTATTGTTAAATTATTTTCTAAAATTTGCCCTGGAGAACCTCTTTTATTGATCTCTACAGCTTTAGTGATCTTAATCCTTGACCCATCCAATTCAAACCAACAGCCTGGATTTTGGTGGAGGGCATTTATTTTTGCAATGATTTTCTCACCAGTTTCGTTCCAATTTATCTTAGCCTCAGTTTTTTCAATTTTCTTTGCGTAAGTTGCATCTTGATTATTTTGTTTAATAAATTTTTCCTCTTTATTCTCTATTAATTTTAGGGATTTTAAAATTAATTCACTACCCATTTTTGAAAGTTGATTACTTAAATTTTTGTAATTAGTATTTTTTAAAATTTTTATTTTAGCACTCATCATTATAGGGCCGGTGTCTAATCCGGCTTCGATTTGCATTATGGATATACCGGTCTCTTTATCTAAATTCATTATTGCCCTGTGTATCGGAGCAGCTCCTCTCCACTTTGGTAGAAGAGAAGCGTGAATATTAATAAATTTGAGATCTTTTATATTAAGTAATTTTTTTGGTAAAATTTTTCCATAAGCTACCACAATCACAATATCTGGCTTTACTTGCTTTATGTGCTCAACCTCTTCCTTGGCATTTATTTTATCTGGGTACCTAACTGTTATCTTATTTTTTAATGAAAATTTATGAATTGGTGAAATCTCAATTTTTTGTCCTCTGTTTTTTTTTCTTGGAGCTTGCGTGTATACTTCTAAAATATTATGTTCTGAATAATATAAGGATTTTAAAATTGGAACAGAAAATTCTGAGGTTCCCATAAATATGATTTTTAAGGCCATGTAATTTATAAAATAACTTGATCTATATCTTTTTTTTGTTTTTTAAGCTTTTTAATAATCATATCCTTTTTTAACTTGGACAAGTAATCTATAAATAAAACTCCATTTAGATGATCTATTTCATGTTGAATACAAGTTGCCATTAAACCTTTGGCTTGAAGTTCTCTCTTTTTTCCATCGTAATCAATGTAAGTCAAATTACACTCAGCTGGTCTTTCAATCTCAGCAAAATGGCCTGGTATAGATAAACAGCCCTCCTCATGAACTGACAAATTTTTTGATTTATGATTAATTGATGGATTAACCAAAAATAAAGGTTTTTTTTTTTCATCTTTTTTTGAAACATCAATTACTACAACACGCTTTAATATCCCAATTTGCACAGCTGCTAATCCTATGCCAGGAGCAGAGTACATCGTCTCTAGCATATCATCCATTAGTTCTCTTAATTCATCATCCACTTTTTCTAATATGGAGCTTTTTTTTCTAAGTATTGGGTCTGGTTCAATTATAATTTTTCTCTTAACCATGATCTAAATAGTATATTTTAATTAAACTCTAAGTGGTAGAGCTGATGTTAACACTTTATTTCTAATCTTAATCAAATTCATTTCATTTAAGAGATTAGTAATAAAATAAATAGTTTCTGGATCAAGCTGGTAGGGTTCATCTTCACCAATGATTTCAACTATTTTAAGAGCTAAAAAGGCATTCTGTTTTTTTTCTATAAGTTGCAATAAGTTTTTAGGTACATCAAACTTTGCGGAGAGGTCCTTTTGTTTGAAGCTATTTGGAATTTCAAATCCATCTTTTATTAGTGTATCAACTAAAGCAAGATCTTTTGCAGAGTAAAAATATTTTCTGTTTTTGCTAATTTTCTTAAAAATTCTATCAATATCTTTTTGTATTTTCTTTTGTTCCTCTTTTTCAATATAAAATTTTATTATTCTAGATTGGTGCAAAATTTTATCATTGTACTTAATTTTACCGACTCCATTTTGTTCTCCAGATTGAACTCTATCTTGAGCTATCTCCTTGTATTCATTAGGAATATTTTCTAGACCTATTTCAGACAAATGATCAATTAATGTTTTTGAGTAGATATTTTGTAAATTATCTTTTTTAAATAATTCTTCAAGTAAGAATAAATACTTCAATTTAGAATTGATATCTTCAGCCAATAAAAATTTTTGATAAATTAATGATCTTGCATCAGTTGAGTCAAATGTTTGGTAAGTATTTTCAGCAGTTATTAAATTATTTATGTTAAAAGGTATTTGCTTATAAATATCAAAAATTAACTTTTGATCTACCTTTCCCTGACTAGCAGCTAACTCAAGTTCTCTAATTTTTTGTTTATCATTAATATCTTCAAGTTTGATTAAATTTGCAGCGTTTAAATATTTCCAAATTTCTTTTTTTGTTTTTTTAGTTGGTGTAAAATTGAAATCTTTCACAGTCACACTTGAAAGATAAAAATTGAGTAAGTTTTTTTCATTTATCCTATCTGTTGTTTTATCAGATATTCCTAATAAAAAATTAATCTTATCATTAAAAAATTTATCTGATTGTTTTTGTTCCTTTAATAAATCAAACAAAAGCTGAGCTTGAGACTTTTGATTGTTAAAAACTAAACAGTAAATTTTAAATTTTTCAAGATAGGCATCCTTAATTGTCGTATCTATAAATTCAATTTTGTCACATCCCTTTTTTATATTTGCTTGAGCTATGTTCATGTCTACTAAATGCTGAACAACTTTACTTTTTCCATTAAAATCTTTGTTTTGTTTAAGAAAATTTTCTATCAACTCAATTTTATTGTTATTTATTAACCAATCAGTTTTCAATTTTACAAACTCATCCTGGTCCATTCCTTTTGGTGGATAAGAAAAAGACAACAAAACGTTTTCTAAAATTTCTTTGGAGGTATTAGATAATTTTATTTTTTTTAATCTTTTTAAGCTTGCTCGCAAATCGTCAGCATTTGTCGTTGACCACATATTAATGTTAAAATCATATTCTGCTGGATCATAAATACCAAAAACTTTAGCCTCTCTCTCATTTTCAATCGTTCCATCTTCAATTTTAATTTGTTCAGTAGGTTTTAAAGTTTGACTCTTGCCTATTTCAATTTTATTTGATTTTTTTTCTAAACTTGAATTTGTCGACTCAGTATTAACAGTCTTTTTATTTTTCCAAATATCTATTTTTTCATCTCCTTTTAATGGTGAAAAAAAAATCAAAAAAATAAAGAAACCAATAAAGTAATTAAAGTTTTTTAATCTCATTGGTAATATCAATATTAAATTTTTTTTCTGGGCTGGGAAAGCTTACTTTTTCTATTAAAAAAATTGCAAATAATAAAATTACTAATAATAATAACAATTTAATTATTGTTTTAAATAATGTTTTACCTAAACTTGGCTGCCTATTGTATTTCAGTTGCATACTTTTTGAATTAATTTAAACTTAATAAATAAGACATAATTATGAAAAATCAAATTCAAAATCGGATAATTAATTGAGTAAAAGCCTTATTTTAACAGGAATGATGGGTGTCGGAAAGTCTACAATAGGTAAAAATCTAGCCTTAAAACTTTCGTATAGTTATGTCGATGTTGATAAGCTAATTGAAAAAAAAGAAGGTTGTAATATTAATTTGATTTTCAAAAAAAAGGGGGAGGAATATTTTAGAATGTTAGAAAATGATATTACTCTGATGCAATTAAAGAAAAATAAAGCGGTAATTGCTTTGGGAGGTGGTGCTTTTCTTAACAGAAATATTAGAAGAGAATCAAAAAAAAATTGTTTAAGTTTTTGGTTAGACCTTTCGGTGGACGAAATCATAAAAAGACTAAAGAAATCAAATAAAAGACCACTGTTATTTAAAAAGAATCTAGTTGAGACAATTAATAAAATTTACTTAGAAAGAAAGAAAACTTATAATGAAGCTGATTTTAGAGTGAGATGTAATTCTTTGAAACCTGAGGAAATAATTGAAAAAATAATTTTTCTTTATGAAAAATCACGAGATTAAATTTAAAGATCATAAAAGTAGTTATTCTGTAGTAATTGGTAATAATGTTTTAAGTTTACTACCTAGTAAAATAAAACATTTGTGCCCAAAGACGAAAAAAATAGTTTTTATAATTGACACAAAGGTACCTGCTTTTTTTAAAAAAAAATTAAAAAAAACCTTAAAAATGTATGATGTTAAGCAATTAAGTTTTAATGCTAGTGAAAAAAATAAGTCTTTAAATAAAGTAAATTTTTACCTGAAAAAATTACTTAAAAGTAACCTTAATAGATCTGATTTAATTATTGGAGTAGGTGGTGGCATAACAGGAGACTTGGTTGGGTTTATAGCTAATATATTTAAGCGAGGTATTAATTTTATAA
>CACNWV010000015.1 GCA_902624195.1 uncultured Pelagibacteraceae bacterium | reverse complement strand
AATGTACCATCAATATTCTTATACAAAAAATTTACACCTCTCTCATTAGCTGCAAAAATATCTATATTGTCTGATAATATATGACCAGCAACGACTGCTCTTCCACCCGTTATTTTATCCAAACCAAACTCTGCCGCTCTATCTTTTATTTTTCCCTTGAATTTTTCATAAAATCTTGTTGGACCGCCATAATTAGCAACATAAATTCCATATTTTCCATTTCCTTTTCTATCTACACAAACAACTGAACGACCCGCTGTAAAATTTAAATCTATTTGATTTTTTTTTTGTTCAAAAATATCAAAAAATTTATTATTTTTTTGATCAATTAAACGGTCAGAATATTTCTTTTCGCCACTATAAGTATCAGTATTTAAAAAATAAATCTCTTCGTATCCATCAGAGTCGATATCACAAGCAGCTACACCAATAGTAAAACTCCTTCTATCAGAAAACTTAGTATCATCCACAATATTTATTAGTTTGTTGTTTCTATATGTTAAAGCTAAATTTTCACTTCCAAATCCAGCTACTATAAACTCATAATTGCCATCGTTATTAACATCAGCTACAGAAATACCGTATCTAAGACTCTCATAATTATTTTCTATTAAATCCGTAATGTCATTAAAAAAATTTGCTGACACACTTTTTGTTGAAATTAAAATTAATAATATTGTAAAGAAGACAGCTTTTGATTTCATTATATACTACTGTAGTATTTTCCAAGTGCCACTTGCAGAGGCAACTATGTCGCTTGAATTAGAAATTTCACAAGAAATAAATACCAGTGTTTTAGTTTTTTTTAAAATTTTCACTTTCCCATGAAGTTTATCACCAAGTTGGCTTGCTGAGATAAACTTCATATCTAAATTAATTGTTACACATCTTTTGTTATGAGCAACTCTGTGAGCAGCCGTTCCCATACCAGTATCTGCTATGGTGGAAAGAAAACCACCATGTGCTATTTTACCAGTGTTTAAATGAAATTCTTTAATTTCTACCTTAAACTCATATTGAGTGTCGTTAATTTGTTTCAGCTCCAAACCGCCGAGATGTTTCATAAAACCTTGATTAGACTCGTCCATATTTTTTTTTATCATATAACGGAGCTAATTGTGAAAAAATTACTGCAAATAAAATAAGAATTATTCCTATAATTTTTATTTCATCTAAAAACTGATTTAAAATTATCCACCCAAAAATTGAAGCGAACACGCCTTCAAGCGAAAATATTATTGCTACTGGAGCCGGAGAAAGATTTTGTTGTCCATAAATTTGAAGAAGAAAAGCTACTCCGCTTGATAGAATTCCAGCGTATAACATTTCTTTTCCATCCAAAACCATATTTGAAAATTTGACGCTTTCAAAAATAAAAGCTGGTATTAATGCAAATATAGATGCAATTAAACATTGGAGACATGCTATAGTGATTGGAAAATTAAATATTCTTAAAAATTTTGAAATAAAAACAATGTGAAAAGCCCAAAACAGCGCATTAAAAATTGCAATACTATCTCCTATTCTCACTTGAATATTATCAAACTCAGTTAAAAGAATACCTCCAAATAAACAAACAATAATAGACAGCCAAACAGACTTATGAATATTTTTAGAAAAAAAGTAGTAAGAAACAAATGGAACTAAAATTACATAAAAAATTGTAAATACCGCTGTATTAGCTACATCTGTATAAAGTAGAGCATACTGTTGTAAAACATTCCCCATCGAAAGAAGAAATCCAATAAGTAATAGATTTAAAATATTTACTTTCTTAAAAATTAGTGAATTAATTTTTCTATATTCAAAAATATATAAAAACGGGACCAACGTGAGGAATCCAAGAAACAGTCTGCCGAAAGTAAAAGTAAAAGGACCATTATAATCCATTCCCATATCTTGAGCCACAAAAGCTGAACCCCAAATTAAAGAACAGCTTATAGCACAAATTAGAGAGAAAACTTTTTTATTCATGACTTGTACTATTTTATAATTGATTAAACGGCAAGTTTAAAAGCAAAGTCCTTGCCAAGACATGTCCCAAGATAAACGCAGAACCTAGCGCCCTCAGCACCATCAATTATTCTGTGGTCATATGAAAGGGAAATTGGTAAAATTTTTCTTAAAACAAACTTTTCTTTAACTTTCGTTAACCTATCAAAACTTTTTCCAACTCCAAGTATCGCTACTTCAGGAGGATTTATAATTGGGGTGAAGAAAGTTCCTCCAATACCACCCAAGCTTGATATCGTCATCGAGCCACCAAAAAATTCCTTCTTATCGATTTTTAAATCTCTACAAAGTCTACTTGTTTTTCTTAATGCACTTCCGATTTCTTTTATACTCATTTGATCGACATCTCTAATTTTAGGCACCATCAAGCCATGGGGAGTGTCTACTGCAAAACCAATATGAAAATATTTTTTATAAATAATCTTATCTTTAGCACTATCAATTGAAGCATTGAAATTTGGAAATTTCTTTAGAGCACTTACAAGTGCCTTTGCGATAAAAGCAAGAGGAGTTACTTTTATTTTCTCGCCAGTATAGTAGTCATATAATGACGATCTAAATTGCTCCATTTCTGTAATATCAACTTCATCATGTTGCGTTACATGTGGTATTTCAGTCCAAGATCTAACTAAGTGAGGGCCGGATAACCTTTTTACTCTTGGTATATCTTTTAATTCTACTTCACCAAATTCCTCGTGTGGATACTCTTCTTTATGAACTTTTTTTTCTACTTTTCCACCGCTAACTGTTACTTGAGATCTTACAAAATTTTTGACATCTTCCTCCGAAACTCTACCACCTCTTTGAGAACCAGGTATTTCGATTACATTAGCACCTAACTCTCTCGCAAATTTTCTAACTTTTGGACTTGCTGACTTACTACTTGTTTGTGATGTAGGTACTACAGGAATAATTTCCTTTGGTTTCTGAGGTTTGATTTCTTTTATTTCTGTCTTCTCTATTTTTTTTTGCTCAATGACTACCTCTTTTTTTTGTTCAGCAGCACTCTCTGCATTCAGACTAAGAATTAAGTCTCCTTTATTAACTTTATCACCTATTTTAACATTTATTTTTTCAATAACTCCCTCGTGAGTAGAGGGTACCTCAACACTTGATTTGTCACTTTCCAAAGTAATAAGAGAGTCATTTTTTTTTATTTGCTGTCCCTCTTTAACTAGAACTTCAATAATTTCTACGTCCTTGAAGTCACCCATATCTGGAACTAAAATTTTTGTGCTAGCCATATTTATAAATTAGGTGGAAAATCTCTATTTTTGTCGATTTTAAATTTTTTGATTGCACTTTCAGCTTTTTTGGTTTCAATTAATTGCTCTTTTGCTAAAGCACTTAATGTGTAGGCAACTATGTGTTCTTTATCGACCTCAAAAAACTTTCTTAAATTTTTTCTAGTATCACTTCTTCCATAACCATCTGTCCCTAAAGAGTAAAAAGGTTTTTCCGTGTAAGGTCTTATCTGGTCAGAAAACGATCTTGTGTAATCAGATGCTGCAATGACTGGTCCATCTGTTTTTTCTAAACACTTTTGAACATATGATTTTTTCTTTTTTTCATTTGGATTTAGTAAGTTCCATCTTTCAGTTTCCATACCGTCTTTTCTTAATTCATTAAAGCTAGTCACGCTCCAAACATCTGAGTCTACTCCATAATCCTTTGATAAAATCTCTGCAGCAGCAATTATTTCTCTTAAAATTGTCCCTGATCCCAAAAGCTGTACTTTAGTTTTATTTTTATTATTATTTTCTTTAAACAAATACATACCTTTTAAAATACCATCATCCGAACCCTTTGGCTTTTCGGGGTGAGAATAATTCTCATTCATTGCAGTAATGTAGTAGAAAATATTTTCTTTTTTTTCATGCATTCTTTTCAATCCGTCTCTTAGTATCACGGCCATTTCGTAGGCAAATGTTGGATCATAACTTATACAATTAGGAATATTTGATGCTAACAGATGACTATGACCATCTTGGTGTTGGAGACCTTCACCTGCTAAAGTCGTCCTACCTGCAGTAGCTCCAATTAAAAAACCTCTTGCTTGAGAGTCTCCCGCAGCCCAAGCCAAATCCCCCACTCTTTGAAAACCGAACATAGAGTAAAAAATATAAATTGGTATCATCTCTAAATCATGATTAGTGTAAGAAGTTCCTGCAGCGATCCAAGAGGACATTGCCCCCGATTCGTTTATACCTTCTTCTAAAACTTGGCCGCTTTTATCTTCTCTGTAAGAGCTCAACTGTTCTGAATCCACGGGCTCATACTTTTGACCTTCATGAGCATATATACCTATCTTTTGGAAAAAACCTTCCATCCCAAAAGTCCTTGCTTCATCTGGAATGATAGGAACTAATCTTGGTGATATATTTTTGTCTCGTAGTAAAGCTGTTAACATTCTCACTAATGCCATTGTAGTTGACATTTCTTTATCCCCTGTAGATTTCATAAAATTATCAAAAATTTCTTTAGGAGGAGCTTTTATTTGTTTTGCAAACGAAGATCTTTCTGGAATAAAACCACCTAGCTTCATCCTTTGATCTTTTAAATATTTTATTTCTTCTGAGTTTTCATTTGGTTTGTAATACTCAATATTTTTCACCTGCTTATCAGTAAGAGGAACACCAAATCTATCTCTATAATAAAGTAAATCCTCCTCATCTAATTTTTTTTGTTGATGAGTTGTATTTATACTTTCACCAGATTTTCCCATACCATACCCTTTTATTGTTTTCGCAAGAATGACTGTAGGAGAACCAGTATGCTGCATCGCTGAGTGATAGGCAGCGTAAACTTTATGCGGATCGTGACCACCTCTATTTAACCTCCAAATATCTTTATCTGTCATTGTAGAAACCATTTCTTTTAATTCAGGATATTTCCCAAAGAATTTTTCCCTTACATATAAACCATCTTTAGCTTTAAAAGCTTGATACTCTCCGTCTACACATTCGTTCATTCTTTTTACTAGTAGACCAGACTTATCTTTCATTAATAGTTTATCCCAATAAGATCCCCAAATAACTTTGATCACATTCCAACCAGTTCCTCTAAAACTTCCCTCAAGTTCTTGAATAATTTTTCCATTACCTCTAACAGGCCCATCTAGCCTTTGAAGATTACAATTTATTACAAATATTAAATTATCTAATTTTTCTCTTGCAGCTAAACCAATAGCTCCCATTGACTCCGGCTCATCCATTTCTCCATCTCCTAAGAATACCCAAATTTTTCTACCCTCGTCTTTAACTAAACCTCTATTGATTAAATATTTCAAGAACCGCGCTTGGTAAATTGCCATGATAGGACCAAGACCCATCGATACAGTTGGAAACTGCCAAAAGTCAGGCATCAACCACGGATGAGGATACGAGGAAAGTCCATCTTTACCAACTTCCTGTCTAAACCCGTCTAACTGTTTTGCCGAGAGTCTTCCCTCTAAAAAAGCTCTTGCGTACATACCTGGAGCTGAGTGACCTTGAAAATAAATTAAATCTCCACCAAATTTATTATTTTTTGCTCTCCAAAAATGATTCATACCAACGTCATATAAAGTTGCAGCTGAAGCAAAAGTTCCTATGTGCCCACCTAATTCAGAACTTTTCTTATTTGCCTTAACGACCATGGCAGCAGCATTCCATCTAATGATTGCTCTTAATTTTTTTTCAATATTTTGGTCGCCTGGAGATTTTGCTTCTGCTTCTGGCGGGATAGTATTTATGTATGGAGTTGTTCGAGTATCAGGCAAAACTAAACCAGATTTATAAGCTTGATCGATAACCTTATTTAATAGATAACTTGCTCTTGGCGCACCATCAGACTCAATCACAGAATTTAATGACTCTATCCATTCGTTCGTTTCGATTGGGTCAATATCATCTTTCGAAGCCGGCTCTGCAAATACTTTTTTAACCTGTTTTACAGGATTTAAGTTGCCGTTTGTTTTTGGAGCATCTTTAACAACTTCTTTTTTAACTTCTCGTTCTGGTGTAGTAGCTTGTCCATTTTCAATAGTAGCCAATAAGCTTCCTTCAGATACTTTATCTCCAATTTTTACTTTTAAATCTTTTATTTGGCCTGTAGATGGAGATGGAATTTCTACGCTTGATTTATCACTCTCAATTGTAACTATTGGATCATTTTTATTTATTTGATCACCAGGTTTTACTAAAATTTCTATTACCTCAACGTCTTTAAAATCACCTATATCTGGAACTGAAATATTCTGCGCCATAATTAGCTATTATAAACTGGGTGCAACATATTAAAAAATAAATAATTAATAAACATTAAAGAATAGGGCAAATAGTCGGATAAGATCAATTTTCGTCACATTTTCTGCTTTTTTTCGTCAATTAGTTTTATTTCTATGTGACATGCGTTGGTTAATAAATCTTTTATTTAAAAAAAGAGAAATTAAAACAAATAGGGCAGTTTTAGTTCAGAAAATTATTCTAAAAAAATATCTATTAAGATAAAAAAATAAAAGCTAAGCTAGCTTTTATGCAAAAATTTTTGTGGGAACCCTCTAGCAACAGGAAAGAAGAATCTCTTCTTGAGGATTTCTCAAAATTTATAAACCATAAATCAAATTATAATTTTAAAACTTTATGGAAATGGTCAGTAGATCATCCAGAAGAATTTTGGTCGAAGTTTTGGGACTATTCAAAGATTATAGGAGTTAAAGGAAAAGAAATAATTAGGTTTGATAAAATTTTTAATAAGAATAAATTTTTTCCAGATTCAAAATTAAATTATACCGAAAATATTTTAAAAAAAAGGTCATCAGTTCCTGCAATAAGCTTTTTATCAGAGAAAGGGTTTGAAGAAGAGATTTCTTGGGAACAACTTTACAATAAAGTTTGTAAGTTTTCTAATTACTTAAAATCTATAGGACTAAAAAAAGGAGATCGTGTTGCAGCTTATGTTCCTAATAAAATTGAGTCTATTATAAGTTTTTTAGCTTGCGCAAAAAATGGAATTATTTGGTCATCATGTTCTCCAGACTTTGGCACACAAGGAGTTGTAGACAGATTTAAACAAATTGAACCTAGTATTTTAATTACTAGTGATCACTATTTTTATAATGGAAAAAAAATAGATATTCTTGAAAAAATTGAAGATATCTTAAAGGAAATTCCTTCAATAAAAAAAGTTTTAGTTTTTGCGTATAATAAAAAAGAAGAGATGAATCTACAAAATTATATAAACTTTGACGAAGTTTTAGATCAATCAGAACCGGATGAAAGTTTTGAACGGTTTGAGTTTAATCATCCTATTTATATTCTATATTCAAGTGGTACAACTGGAAAACCTAAATGTATAACACATGGAGCTGGGAATGTTTTAATCGAACATAACAAAGAATTCATGCTTCATTGTGATATCAGAGATGATGAAAAATTATTTTACTATACCACTACAGGCTGGATGATGTGGAATTGGTTAGTTGGAGGATTGGCAACAGGCTCATCTATATTTTTATTTGACGGGGCGCCTGTTTATCCAAAAATAGATATTCTTTTAGAGTATTGTCAAAACAAGAAAATTAATCTTTTTGGAGTAAGTGCTAAATACATCGATCATTTAAAGAATGAAAAATATAATAGCAAAAACCTTGATCTAAGCTCAGTAAAAATAATTACTTCAACAGGCTCTCCCTTGGCTGAGGAAAGTTTCAAGTATGTATATGACAATATAAAAAAAGATGTTCATCTTGCATCTATTGCTGGAGGAACAGATTTAGTTGGTTGTTTAGTTTTAGGAAACCTTTATTCAAATGTATACATGGGAGAAATACAAGGCCAGAGCTTAGGTATTGATGTTGATGTTTTTACTGATGAAGGAAAAAGTGTAAAAGATGGTGAGAAAGGGGAGTTGGTAGTTAAAAAACCTTTTCCATCCATGCCAGTAAAATTTTGGGGTGATGATAATGAACAAAAATATCATAAAGCTTATTTTAATAGATTTGAAAATATTTGGCATCATGGTGATTTCATTGAGCGAACTAAGAATAATGGATTTATTATGCGCGGAAGGTCTGACGCAACTCTTAATCCTGGGGGCGTAAGAATAGGAACAGCAGAAATTTATCAGCAAGTTGAAGATATTGATTTTATCACAGAAGGCTTAGTTATCGGACAAGATTATAATGATGATGTAAGGGTAATTCTGTTTGTAACAACAAAAAACAATGAAGAGTTGGATGATGAAAAAATAAAATTAATTAAATCAAGAATACGAAAAAACTGTTCTCCAAAACATGTTCCTTCAATAATTATCAAAGTTCCAGAAATCCCTAGGACAAAAAGTGGTAAAATAGTTGAATTGGCAGTTAGAAAAGTAATTCATGGGGAAACTATCAATAATAAAGAGGCAATAGCCAATCCCAACGCCTTAAAATACTTCGAAAATATTCCTCAGCTAAAATAATTAGCACAATTTTTATGCAGCATTGAGTGAAGTTCAACAAGTTTTTCAAAACTTTTGTTATAACCTCCTCCTAAAACACCACATAAAGGAGTATTCCTTGAGTAAAAATTTTCTATCACTATTTGATCTCTATTATTAATTCCATCATCTGTAATTTTAAGTTTTCCTAAACGATCCTCAAAATGGATATCAACTCCTGCTACGTAAAATACAAAATCATACTTATTTTTGTTTAGCTCTTTTAAATTTTTATGAAGAATATTTAAATATTCTTCATCTTCCATTCGTTCTTTAAGTTCAATATCAATATCACTTTTTGACTTTTTTGCTGGGTAATTAGAGGCGCAATGCATGCTAAATGTTAGAACATTTTTATCATTCTTAAATATTTCTGAATTACCGTTTCCTTGATGTACATCTAAATCGAATATAAGAATTTTTTTTGCGTAACCTTTATTTTTAAGATAATTAGCTGCTACTGCTACATCGTTAAAAACGCAATAACCAGCTCCATAATCAAAAGTAGCATGGTGACTACCTCCAGCAGTGTTACATGCAAGTTTTGAATCTAGTGCTAATTTACTAGCTAAGACCGTTCCTCCTGTAGCAACAAAAGATCTTTTTACTACGCTATCGTTAATTGGAAATCCTATTTTCTTTTGAGCTTTGATATCCAACGTTTTATTCTTTATATGATTAATATACTCTATAGAGTGTGATGTTTTTAGAGTTTCAAAAGAGCATTCTTTTGGAATATGAAATTTTTTGACTACGCCTTTTTCTAACAAATGTTTAGCAAGTGCGCCAAATTTTTTAATGGGAAATTTGTTATCATCATTTATTTTCGCAACATAATCTGGATGATTTATTACAGGCAATTCCATAATTTTAACCTATACTGTAATATTATCTTTTTTAAAGAGGTCAAATGATAAAAAAATATAGATGGAAATGTAGAGTTTTGCTAATCAAAACTCCTGATTACAAAAACTTGAAGTATAAAAAAGCAAAAAAGCTTTACCAAAAGGATATTAAGCAGTTTCATAAAAGAGTAGTCAAATTGATCTTTAAGAAAGCTAGTAATAATTTTTCGATAGAATTATTTGGATTTGACGGTACTAAAAAACAAGCATTTCAAAATTTTGATAGTCAAAAAATTTTTAAAATAATTGATAAAATGCCAATGTCTAAAGTTTTTAAAAATAAAAAAATTAAACCATTAAACTTATCTTTATTTTCTGATTATAATCCTAAAACAACTACTCACGGTTTAGGGTTTAAGGATAAAGAAAAAGCTTTGTACACAGTTAAAGCCATAAAAAATAGAAAATTAAAATATCAAGTAAATGTAATAGCAACTATGTTAGGGAGAGCAAAAAAACACCCATACAAAACTAAAAACATGAAAGACGCAATAAAAGTTTTTAGTTTATGGATGAAAAACTACAAAAAAAATAAGGTAACTAAATTTTAAGCAGTTTGTTCAAGGCAAACATCTTTAATAATAGGAACAGTTGTACAATCCAAACATTTGTTCTCTTTTACTAAACAACCTTCACCTACAATTTTGATATCAACAACTCTGTCGCATTGCGAGCAATTCACAGGAATTGTCAAACCACATTTTTTACAGCTATAAGTTTTCATAACCTTAGCGTAATTATTACAAATATGATTTCAACTAATATGTTTGGTAGTGAAAATCATTATCAAAAAAAAACTAGGAAAACACTTTTAATGATAATCATTAGCAAAGATAAATCGACACAAATAATTAGATAATTATCTTTCAATACACATCGCTATGCCCATACCACCTCCAATACAGAGAGTGGCCAAGCCCTTTTTGACGTCTCTTTTTATCATCTCGTGAATTAATGTTACAAGAATTCTTGTGCCAGAGGCTCCTATTGGGTGACCTAAAGCAATCGCGCCCCCATTAACATTAACCTTTTCTTCGGGGATCGATAGAGTTTTAAGCACAGCCAAACTTTGTGCAGCAAAAGCTTCATTAATTTCAAATAAATCTACATCTTTGATAGACCATCCTGCTAAATCTAATGCTTTTTTTGAGGATGGAATTGGACCTGTGCCCATTAAAGCTGGATCAACCCCACAACTCGCCCAGGATTTTATTGAAACTAATTTTTTTATACCTCTTTTTTCTGCCACTTCCTTAGACATTAGCGTAACAGCAGCTGCTCCATCGTTTATACCTGACGCATTTCCCGCGGTGACTGTGCCATCTTTTTTAAATACAGGTTTTAATCTGGATAAGGCTTCGATATTTATTCCTTCTCTTGGATGCTCGTCTTTATCAAAATTGATTTCGGCTCTTTTAGACTTTATCTTAAAATTAATAATTTCGTTTTTAAATTTATTTTCTTTTTGTGCTTTAACAGCTTTTTCTTGAGATTTTAAAGCAAATTTATCTTGCTCTTCTCTTGTTACTTGAAATTTTTCTGCGACGTTTTCTGCGGTTATCCCCATATGATAACCGTGAAAAGCATCCCACAATCCGTCTTTTATCATTGTATCTATTATTTCTGCGTCTCCTAATTTTTTTCCATCTCTTAAATGAATTGCATGAGGAGCCAATGACATATTTTCTTGTCCACCGGCGATTATTATTTTGGAGTCTCCCGACTTAATACTTTGATAACCAGATGCAATTGATCTAATTCCTGAACCACAAACTTGATTGACTATATAAGCAGGCTTTTCTTTTGGCACACCTGACTTAATAGAAGCCTGTCTTGCAGGATTTTGTCCTGTTCCGCCGGTTAAAACCTGACCCATAATAACCTCATCGACATCTTCCACTTTTAAATTAGATTTTTTTATAGCCTGAGTAATTACACTGCTCCCTAGATCTTCAGATCTTACATTTTTTAATGATTTTCCCAGAGAGCCAACTGCGGTCCTAATTGCGGATGTTATATATAATTCTTTCATTAAAGTTAATTTATATATTTAACGATGCTTTTCAATTAAATTATCTTTGGTAATAAGACCAATTAATAATCCCATTATTAAAAATAAGTAAGTTGCATTTCCAGTGGTAAAAAAACTTCCAGTGCTTTTTATTGGGAATATCTCTACAAAAAACAAAAATATAAATGGTATTATTACTACATCAAAATTGGATGAATTTTTTGAAAAGTATTTTTTAAATAATGTTTCGTATAAAATTAAAAAAAATGCTGAGACTATAATTATAAATCCTATCAGACCAGTTTCTGTCAGTATTTCAAGATAGTAATTGTGAGGGTGCATATTACAAACAAATTTTGAATTTTTATCAATGTTTGGCCTTGTATGACAATAGTATCTGAAATTCTTTAATCCTCCCCCTATATATTTATTCATTAACCATGTATCATAGAATGATTCAAACTCTTTTAAATACTGAGGGGTATTAGAACTTTTAAAATCTCCTTTTACAGTTGTATCCACCATTGAAACTATCTGAAAATAAAATTTTGTAAAATTAGTATTAACCTCGGAATTGAATTTAAAAATTACACCAAATAATACGGAAAAAATCAAAACAAATGGTAATAAAAATTTTGTTGTCTGCTTATTAAAAATGAGTATTAAGAAAATTAAGAATAAGAATAGTATCATCGGCATTCTATTACCTGATATAAGTATGCCACTAGTAAAAATAATAAATAAAATTGGTATAATAAATTTAGAAAACTTTTTTGAGTATTCAGGATAAAAAAAAGGTAAAACAAAAAAAGAAAAAATAGCAAATCTCTGTATATATCCGCCTGCTATAAGTTCGTCCCGAAACGGTCCTCCAATTTTTCTTCCAGCTGCCTCAAAACCAAATATATCTTGTCCTTTAAAAAACTGATAAATCAAATCTATTGAAACAAATATAGAGGCAAAAGCTGCAGCAATAAAAAAATATTTTATCCTGATTATTCTATTTTCAATTAAAAACCGTATGCAAATATAGAATAAAAGGTATTTGAAAAAAAATAATGATTTAACAACAGTTGAAAAATAGCCTTTCCAAGCTAACTTCTGCTGATAAAAAATGTAATCATGATATACGCCTGTATACAAAATTAAAAAAAAATAAATTAATAAAAGTTTATCGAACCAAAAAAAATTAATTTTAAATATGCTTTTTTTGAAAACAATAATACAAGAGAGAATTACGAGTAAAATATTGATATTTATTATCATATTTCCTGCAATAAAACTCAAAGGTAGTAAGCATAAAATTATGGTAAAGAAGTTTTTTACCTTTTCCGTTCTATCTGATAAAAAAATCATTACTAGTAATTCAATATGATATTGATTTATAACATGAACATTAAAAATAAGTTAGAATTATGTTTTTTTGAGATTATTTGCGCCTGTAGCTCAATTGGATAGAGCGCTTGGCTACGGACCAGGAGGTTCTGGGTTCAAATCCTAGCAGGCGCACCACATATGAATAACATGCTTAATAAATTTACAATTAATAAAATTTTGTTTTTTGCTTTTTTTTTAAGGCTTGCGTTCATGCCCTTTTTTTCAGATAGTATTTTAGTAAACGAGTGGGCTATAATTTACCAGAACTTTAATATATCAGGTGTTCTTGGATACAATGTTGTTTTAAATGATTATCTTGCTGTTCCAAAAATTGCAGAGCCTGGAGAAAGAGTTTTACCATCAGTATTTATGCCGCCGTTGTATATTTTCCTCATACTTTCTCTAAAATTTTTGCAAAATGATTTTATATCAATTAGTAACTTAGTTATCTGTTTTCAATTATTTTTAAATTTAATTTCCATTTACGTTTTTTATAAAATTTTAAAGAACTTAGACTTCGAGAAAAATACTATTACAATTTTTACTTTTATATTCGCTTTTTTTCCATTAAATGTCTACGCCCCATTACAAATTTCTTCGATTACACTGCAAATTTTTTTATTATCTCTTTTTTTTATATCTTTGATAAAAT
>CACNWV010000014.1 GCA_902624195.1 uncultured Pelagibacteraceae bacterium | reverse complement strand
TATAATGGCGTTTTCCCATTTGCTATTGCTGCTTACAACGCAGGTCCAAATAGAGTCAAAACTTGGAGGAGAGTTAATGGAGATCCCTCGAAAGGGCAAATTTCATACATCAACTGGATAGAGCAAATAAGATTTGAAGAAACTAGAAACTATGTTCAAAGAGTTTTAGAAAATATCAATGTTTACAAATACATTTTACGAAAAGAGCCAGTTCAAATAGACAGTTATTTTAATTAAATGGCGGTGAGAGAGGGATTCGAACCCTCGGTAGCATAGTTAAATACTACGGAAGTTTAGCAAACTCCTGGTTTAAACCAACTCACCCATCTCACCACAAGCTTTACGTATCTTTATAAAGAAAATTAACTTATATTGCATCAACTTTGTAATGCAACAAAAACAATTATCTGGATTTTTTTATGCTGCTTTTGCCTCTCTTTGGTGGGGTGTCGTAGGTACCATTTTTTTTAAATTTGTATCCTTTGCGTCGTTTATCGAACTGACAGTGCATAGAACTATTTGGACAGCAGTTTTATTAATTATTACAACTAGCATCTATAAGAAATGGCCAGAATTTATAAAAATTTTTAAAAATAAAAAAAATCAATTACTTCTTTTTTTATCAGGTTTATTAGTAAGTATAAATTGGGGCACCTGGCTTTATGCAGTTAGCGTCAATAGATTATTAGATTCTAGTTTAGGTTACTACATTTATCCAATTATAAGTGTTTTCTTAGGTAAAGTTTTTTTGAGGGAAAAACTTAATAGGAATCAATTTATTGCTGTAATATTAGTTATCATATCTTTATTTTACTTTTTGATTAAACTTGGTGAATTACCCTGGATTGGTTTAACTGTAGCAATCACTTTTAGTATTTATGGATTGATAAGAAAAAAGATAAAAGTTTCATCAGATATTGGTTTATTAATAGAAACATTGCTTATTTCACCTATTGCTATTGTTCTATTCATTTACTTAATGAATTTGAATATGAATATTTTTTCTTTCAATGAACCACTGCTATCTTTTTATCTATTTTGGTCTGGCTTTATGACTTTAGTTCCCCTTTTCATGTATACATTAGGGTTCAAAATAATTGGTATTGGTCCAGCTAGTATGATTTTATTTTTAACTCCAACATCTCAATTTCTTTTAGGAATAACTTATTTTGATGAGGTACTAACTATAGAAAAATTTTTAGGTTTTGTAATAATATGGGTGGCCGTATCTATTTACCTCAACGAATTACGTAAAGAGTAAAATATAATAAAAATTAATTGAGTTATAATAGCTACGGAAAAAGAAATGAAAAGTAAATTTGTCGTTACAATTGAGCTAAAATATTCTGATGGTAATAAATTGCCGACTAATAAACTTGATTGAAAATCTGGACTTGGGAAAAATAATAATCCAAAAATTAATGCTCCCATAATTGATAAATAAGACAATCTAGTATTAATTTTCTTATTAAAAAAACCATAAAAAACTGTAATAACTGCTGCACAACAAAATAGATCAGCTAATAAGAATAAATATAAAATACTAAAACCCTTTGATGCTAAAATAAAAACTAAAATACTTATTAGTATAATTATATAGTTAGATTTACTTTTTAAAGATTTTCCAGAAAATGATTTATTAATTTCTGTACCATTAACAATAATGAGACTTGATATTGCATTTATTAAAGTATCAATAGTGCTTAAAGTAAGTGCTAAGGCACAAACTATGATTGAAACAATTATTAAATAATTATTTGTTAATACCAAATCAAAAAAAGCTAAATCAGGTATTACTCTTGGGTTTAATGAAAAGGCAATTAATCCTGTATATCCCATCCAAAAAACTATCAAGAAAACAATTATTGAAGAAAAAATTAAACTTTTCTTTAAAACCAAATTATTTTTTGCAGAAAATACTCTTTGCCAGTTTCCTTGATGGAATAAATTTGTTGCAGCTACTGCAATAAAAAAAGTTAAACCTGCTGTATAATTAGGTAAATATTCTTTATTAATAAGAGCTGGTGATTTTTTTTTTATTAATTCGAAACTATTTAATTCTAAGTCTCCTAAAATTAAAATTACAGAAGCAAATATTAAAACCGCTATTATAGTAAATTGGTATTTATCGGTTATTATAGAAAGTTTAAATCCTCCTCTTAATATATAAAGTAAACAAATTACTAAGGTTATACCTGCCGTAACCCATAAAGGTGTCTTAGATATAAAATTTAGTAAAAAAGCTATTGCTGTAACTTCAGCTATTAAAAAAATAATTAGATAAGATAATATTAAAAATAAACTAATTTTTAGTATACTAAGACCAAAGCGTTTTTTAATAAATTCAGTTAATGTTAATCCATTTGGAAACTCTTTTCTAATTTTCGGTCCAAAATTATACAATAACAGCATTGGTGTTGCTGTGCCTAATGCGTATCCTATTACGGCTCCTAAACCTCCCCAAGTCGCAGCTGAGGCAGGACCAAATAATATCCAAGCTCCTAATGCTGAAGCAGCTAAACTAGTTGTTAGAGAAAATGTGCTCTCGTCCCTATTTCCAACTATATAATTGATATTATTCTTATTTTTTCTTGAACTTATACAACCCAGTCCTATGAAAAAAAAGCCAACTAAAATGGTTACTAATAATGATGACTGTACAGATAGATATATTTTTTCCATAGTTCCCTCACTGAATTACCGGTCAGGTTCATCGGGTTTAATCTCAGTCGTCTAGACACCCCGTTTTACTATCTTATATACTTATCTTTGGTAATGAGTCAAATGAAGCTGTGTCTATTTTAGACGAGTGTTCTCTTCTCATCTTCCAATCATTATTAATGCCTGCTTGTGCAATACTTATTGCGTTTCGACCGTATTTCGCGTTTGTAAAATCTATCGCTCTCATTAGTGGTTTTGACTTATTTTCTAAAATAGGTGCCAATAAATTTAGCTCTTTTTCAGATGAATCTCTAAGTTTTGATAAAATGATTCCAGCTTTTTGATAGAAATAACCGTATTTGTAAATTTTTTTAAGTCCATTCATAGCTGTTTTTACAAGTTCTAAACTATTATTAGTCGCCATTGGTAATTCAATAGTAATGGAATTTGAATAATATTTTCTATTTTTATCAAATGGACTCGTTCTTATAAATATCGTAACAGCTCTTGTAGTTTGTTTATCTACTCTTATTTTTTCTGCAGCATTTAAACAATGAGTGGTTATAGATTCTTTTAATTTATCTAAACTTTCTACTTTTTTTCCAAATGATCTTGATACACAGCAGCTTTTTCTTTTAGTCTCTTCAGTTTCTAAATCTATGCAAGGAATACCTCTTAACTCCATTACTGTTTTTGCGCCTAAAACATTTGTGCTTTTCTTAACCCACGTATTTGAAATATTTTTTAATTTATAAGCATTGTTTATTTCATTTTTAATATATAATTTCGACAACTGTCTCCCTACCCCCCATACATCTGCAATATCGAAATTCTTTAGTATATTATCAATATTTTCTTTTAAAAATATTACTCCTGCTTTATTTTTTTTAGCTATATGATTTGCAACTTTACTTAAAGTTTTTGTATTTGAAATTCCTACACTTGTCGGTATTCCTGTCCATTTTAAAACTCTTTCTCTTATTTGTTTACCATATTCTTCAACTTGTTCATCCTTAATATGCGATAAATCTAAAAATGCCTCATCTATAGAATAGATTTCAATCTTATCTGTAAAACATTTTAAAACTTTCATCACTCTTCTAGAAAGATCTCCGTACAATGCATAGTTTGAGGAAAATATTTGAACATTGTTCTTTTTAACCAAATCTTTAACTTTAAAATATGGCTCACCCATTCTTATTCCAAGTTTTTTTGCTTCAGTGGATCTTGATATTACACATCCGTCATTATTAGATAGCACCACAACTGGTACTTTTTGTATTTTTGGATTAAATAATCTTTCGCAAGAAACATAAAACGAATTACAGTCAATTAATGCAATTTTTTTTTTACTGCTGTTTGTGTATGACATATGTTACTACTCCCCAAATTATTATTTCTGGATTATCTGTTAGATTAATTTGGTCTGACGTATTTTTTGAACCTGATGTTAGGTAGTTATTGCCCTTACTTTTAACCAGGGTTTTAACTACAAGTTCTTCGTTAATATTTGCTATAACAGTGGAGAAATTTTTTGGATTTAAGCTTTTATCTACTATTAATAGGTCGCCATCATATATACCAACATTAGTCATAGATTTACCCTGCACTCTTATGATGAAAGTAGCTGGTGCATTTGTTATTAGATGAGAGTTTAAGTCTATATCGTCTTCGATATAATCCGTTGCTGGAGAAGGAAAGCCAGCTCCCACTTTATGCAGATAATAAGGTATTGTTAACTTCATAAATGTTCTTGTTTTGTTCTTTATAGCTGATAAACTACCTGTCAGTCAACCCCCTTTTCGACAGATTGTTAAAGTGGGTCAAATTGCAATTCGAAAAAAAGGAGTGGATTGGCTATTAACATAGAGTGATTAAAAAAATATTTTCAATTTTATTAGTATTATTTATTACTACAGGCGTTCAAGCAGAGTCTAAATTAGATGCAATCAAAAAAAGTGGTGAATTAAGAGTTGGAACTACAGGTGACTGGGATCCAATGTCAATGAAAGACCCAGCAACTAATAAGTATAAAGGATTTGATATTGATGTGATGAATGAACTAGCAAAAGATTTAGGTGTAAAAGTAAAATTTGTTCCCGCCGAATGGAAAACAATTGTGGCTGGAATAACAGCTAACAGATATGATATATCAACTAGTGTCACTAAAACGCCTAAAAGAGCCGAAGTAGCAGGTTTTACCGCTACTTATTATAAATACGGTACAGTCCCATTAGTTCTAAAGAAAAATTTAAAAAAATTTCCAACTTGGCAGTCATTAAACGATAAAAAAGTAACTATAGCTACTACATTAGGAACTTCTCAAGAGGAAAAAGCAAAAGAATTTTTTCCAAAATCTAAACTAAGATCAATTGAAGCACCTGCTAGAGACTTTCAGGAAGTTTTAGCTGGTAGAGCAGATGGTAATATAACAAGTTCACTTGAGGCTAACAAATTAGTTGTTAAATATCCCCAGCTTGCAATAGTCCCAGATGGTGGAAAAAATCCTGCTTTTCTTGCAATGATGGTGCCAAAAGGTGATAAAACTTGGAATGATTATGTAAGCAAATGGATAAAGCGAAAACAATCCTCAGGATTTTTTATGACTTTAGAAGCTAAATATAATCTTAAAAGCTTATAATTTAAGTTTAAATAATCCCCATTTACAAATATAGTTAACAAGTGAAGATTTTAAAATTAACATCTTTATTATTTTTACTTTCTGGATGTAGCTCAAACTATGAGTGGGGATGGTATATTCTTAGTCCAGAAAATATTGAAGGACTTACTAATCTCAAATTCTTAATTAGCGGTATAACTACTACAATTTATATTTCAGTTGTATCAATTATTTTAGCAATGATTATAGGTTTGGTAATTGCTCTTCCATCTCTTTCAAATAATAAGTTCTTAAGTTATTTTAATATAACTTATGTAGAAATTGTAAGAGCAATACCTTTACTAGTCTTAATACTTTGGATTTATTATGGTTTGCCAATTATGATGGGTATTAGTTTTTCTCCATTTGTATCCGGGATAATAGCATTAACTATTAGCGAAAGTGCTTTTCAAGCAGAAATTTTTAGAGCTGGAATTAATTCAATTTCAAAAGGACAACATGAAGTATCTGAATCTCTTGGAATGGATTTTTTAAGAAAAATGAGATTAGTGATTTTACCACAAGCTATAAAAGTTGTATTGCCAGCTATGGGTAATCAGTTTGTATATGTTTTAAAGATGTCCTCTTTAGTTTCAATTATAGGAATAGGTGACTTAACTAGAAAAGCAAATGAGCTTGTAACAACAACTTATAGACCTTTAGAAATCTATACCTTTTTAATATTAGAGTACCTTGTATTAATTCTAGTCGTCTCATATTTTGTTAGAAAATTGGAAAATAAACTTAAGTACAAATAAACTAAACTTTTACAGTTTTGCTAAAAAGTTTTTTCATATAGTACTTCGAAAATAAGAATACTAGAATTCCAAATGTCCAATTTATAAAAAATAAACCGAGAAATAAGTCTTTAAAACTTCCGTCTAAGAGAAAAACTACCACTGACATTGTGGTAAAGGGCAACAATACTAATCTTGAGAAAGTTATAATTACTGTAAAAATCGGTTTCTTAATAGCCTGATACAAAGCATTAGTAATGAAAAAAACTGGATAAACAGGCCCAATAAATGCAGCTACTTTTAAATAATCAGCGCCAAAATCAATAACAACTTGGTTATTTGTGAAGATTGAAACAATGTTATCGGCCAATAAAAAAACAATAACTCCTGCTAAAATCATAAATGATGAGCCAACTATAATTGCCTTTGTGTATGACTCATCCACTCTATCATAAAGTTTTGCTCCAAAATTTTGACCAGCGATTGTAAGAACAGCTGTGTTTAAACCAATTACAGGTAATAAGAGAATTTGCTCAATTCTTAGAGCAGAGCCATAACCTGCTGCTGCTAAATATCCAAATTTACTTACAAAAAATAAAATATTATAAATTCCTAAGCCAATCATAAACATATTCATCATCATTGGAACAGATTGATTAGTAAGATTTTTGATTAAATCAAATTTTGGTAGAAAGCATTGAGGGCTTAAATACTGTTTTAGCTCACAGCAATAAACTTTGTAAGCTAAATAAATTAATCCTATGAACTGAGCAATCACTGTTGCTATGGCTAAACCTGCAATTCCAAAAGCAGGAATAGGTCCTAAACCAAATATAAATAAAGGGTTAAGTCCAATATTTAAAAAAAAACTAACTATTAAAACGTTTCTATAACTTTTTGTATCACCTTGAGCATTTAGTGCTCCGTTTAAAGAAATCTGAATTAAAAAAATAAAAGTAGCAAAAAAAATAATATCTAAATAATCTGTAGCTAATCTTATTGTTGCTTGATCAGAACCCATAAATCTTAAGAGATCATCTGAAAACGATAAGCCAACCATAGTTACTAAAATTGCAACAAAAACTGAATAAAGTAGTGATTGAGCCACATAAAGAGATGCAGTACGATCTTCTTTTGCACCGAGTGAATTACTAATTAAAGCATTTGATGCTGAAACGATACCTACTCCTGTAGCTATAATTATAAAATATAAAGGAAAGGATTTTGCTATTGCTGCTAATGCATTTGCAGATATTTTTCCGGCAAAAAAAGTATCTACAATATTATAAAGAGTTTGAAAAAGGGTTCCAGTGCTAGCAGGTATCGCAATTTTTTTAAGTAAATCTATAATTGGTTCACCAATTAAATTTATTGATTTCATACAATATACTCTTTTTGAAACATATGTTTAACACCTTTACTTTTAGCAGCATTAATTTGTTTTTGTCTCATTCTAAATCTGGTTTTTTGACTTTCTGTAAGATTTTTATAACAGTTATGACAAGAAACTCCTTTTTCATACATATTAGATTTCTTATCCAGAGATGAAATAGGTGTTCTACAGCCACCACATACAGAGAACGAACCTTGTTTTAATCCATGTTTAACTGAAACTCTATTATCAAATACGAAGCATTCTCCTTTCCACAAGCTATCTTTTTTTTCAACTCTATCTAAATAATTAAGTATACCACCTTTCAATTGAAAAACGTTTTTAAAACCTTTTTGTTTTAAATAAACAGATGCTTTTTCACATCTAATGCCACCTGTACAAAACATGGCAACTGGTTTTTTTTTATTTATCTTTTTTAAATATTTTGGAAAATCCCTAAAGTTTGTGATATTTGGATTAATAGCTTTTTTAAAAGTACCCACCTTAAATTCAAATGACTTTCTTGCATCAACAACTAAGGTTTCTTTTTTAGATATTAATTTGTTCCACAATCTGCCTGATAAATATTTATTTTGTTTTTTGTTATTTTTATCAATCTTTAAACCAATGGGTACTACCTCTTTTTTTATCTTAACTTTTCCTTGGTGAAATGGCTGAAACTTACTTCTAGAATGATTACTGCTATCAAACCTAATAAACTTTAATCTTTTTTTTAATATTTTTTTTATTTTCAAAATCGATTTTTTTTGTCCTGCAATTGTCCCATTGATGCCTTCTTGAGAAAGTATTAAAGTTCCTCTAACTTTATTATCAACGAATTCTGATTGGAATAAAGATCTAAATTTCTTTAAAGATTTAATTTTTTTAAATTTATAAAATCCAAAAACAGTAAACATTATTTTTTAATACAAATTGTTAATCCATCACCTATAGGAAGAATATTTTTTGTCACTCTATTATCCTCTTTAATATGTTTATTAAAATCTCTGATAATTTTTGTAAATTCATCATTTTTTGATTTATCAGCTACCTCTCCATGCCACAAAACATTATCAATTATAATAAGTCCATTTTTATCAATCAATTGAATGCTTTTTTCATAATAATTTACATAATTTTCTTTATCTGCATCAATAAAAACTAGATCAAATTTTTGTTTAGAATTTTCTAATTCTTTTAAACTATCAAGTGCTGGCTTTATAATTTGTGTAATTTTATTTACATTAGCCTTATCATAAAAAGTTTTTGCTTTTTTGCTAATTTCAGAGTTTTTATCTAGGCTAATTAAAGATCCATCTTCAGGCAATGATAATGCCATTGATAAAGCACTAAAACCAGTAAAACTTCCAATTTCTAAAACTTTTTTGATATCAGATATCTTAATTATTGTTTGAAGGAATTGTGCTTGTGAAATAGATATTTGTAATTTTTTCTGGTCACCAAGACTTAAATTGTAATCTAAGATTTCTTTTTGAATTTGAGTTAGATTTTCAGAATGTTCAATGATATACTTTTCGAGATTATTTGTTAAATCTATCGATTTAGGCATAATTAGCCTTTTAAAAGTTTTTTTAGAATTTCATTTGTTAATTGTGGGTTTGCTTTTCCACCAGATAATTTCATAACCTGTCCAACAAAAAAACCAAATAATTTTTCTTTTCCGGCTTTGTATTGATCAACTTTGTCTTTATTTTTTGATAAAATCTCATTAATCATTTTTTCTAATTCTTTAGGATCGCTTTGTTGTTTCATCCCTTTTGAATCTATAATTTTATTTGGATTATCTCCACTTTCAACCATAATTTCGAAAACTTCTTTTGCTATTCTTCCAGAAATTTCTCCAGATTTAATTGATTGAACTAACTCTGCAAAATGCTTAGCTGATATGGGAGATTTAGATATATCAAGCCCCTTATCATTTAACATTGCAAATAAATCACCCATCATCCAAGTAGCTGCAAGTTTTTTGTCAGATAATTTCGCAACTTCTTCGTAATAGTCCGAAATTTCTTTTTCAGAAACTAAAACATTTGCTTCATATGCATTTAGTCCATACTCTTTTATAAATCTTTCCTTTTTTTTATCAGGAAGCTCTGGAAGAGATTTTTTTAGGTCATCAATTAATTTTTGTTCTAATTTTAAAGGTAGAAGGTCTGGATCAGGAAAATATCTATAATCATGTGCATCCTCTTTAGATCTCATCGATCTTGTCTCATTTTTTTTTGTGTCAAAAAGTCTTGTTTCTTGATCTATTTCTTTGCCGTTTTCAATTAGTTCAACTTGCCTAGCGGCTTCATATTCTATTGCCATCTGCATAAATTTTATAGAATTTACATTTTTGATTTCACAACGTGTTCCAAATTTTTTATCGCCCTCTTTTCTTACTGAAACATTAACATCAGCTCTAAGTGATCCTTCTTGCATATTTCCATCGCAAGTGCCTAAATATCTCATGATTGATCTTAATTTTTTTATGTAAGCATTAACCTCATCTGGTGATCTAAGGTCTGGTTTACTTACAATTTCCATTAAAGCAATACCTGAACGATTTAAATCAACGTAGGTATTAGATGGGTCCATATCATGAATACTTTTACCAGCATCTTGTTCTAGATGAAGCCTCTCTATACCTATTTCTTTTGATCCATATGGCATATCTAATAATACTTTGCCTTCTCCTACGATTGGATTTTTATATTGTGATATCTGGTAACCTTGGGGCAAATCTGCATAGAAATAATTTTTTCTATCAAAGACTGAATAATTATTTATTTTTGCGTTTAAACCAAGACCAGTTCTTACTGCTTGCTTAATGCATTCTTCATTAATAACTGGTAGCATTCCTGGAAAAGCGGAATCAATTAAACTCACCTGATTATTAGGACCAGCACCAAATTTAGTTGATGAACCAGAGAAAAGTTTAGATTTAGATAAAACTTGAGCATGAACTTCAAGACCTATCACAACTTCATATTTGCCCTTACCTCCCCTTATAAAATAATCAAATTTTTCTTTACTCATGACCACCATTTTTTAATTTCATTTTTAAAACCACAATTTTTTTCGATTGCGTAACCAATATTAAGAATTTTTTGCTCATCTAATGCTTTACCAATAAGTTGCAAACCTAAAGGATAGCCTTGCTTATCGACGCCAGCGGGCAAGGATAAAGCTGGTATACCAGCTAAATTTACTGGCACAGTAAAAATATCATTCAAATACATAGAAACAGGATCATTCATTTTTTCACCTATCTTAAAAGCAGAACTTGGAGTTGATGGTGTTAGAATTGCATCTATTTTTGTAAAACTATCATCAAAATCTTTTTTAATTAGTTGTCTCACTTTCTGTGCCTTGAGATAATAAGCATCATAATAACCTGATGAAAGAACGTAAGTTCCAATTAATATTCTACGTTTGACCTCATCTCCAAAACCTTCAGACCGAGTTTTTTCATACATCTCAATTAAATCTTTTCCTTGTTTTGATCTATAACCATACCTAACTCCATCATATCTAGCTAAATTAGATGAAGCTTCGGCTGGAGCAACTATATAATAAGTAGGTAAAGCATACTTTGTATGAGGCAAGGAAATATCAATTAATTGTGCTCCTAGATTTTTTAATATCTTTTTACCTTTTTCCCAAAGCTCATCAATTTCTTTAGGCATATTGTCAACACGATATTCTTTTGGAATTCCAATTTTTAAACCTTTAATATTATCTTTTAAATTTTTTGAATATTGTTCTTTCTTTTTATTTATTGAAGTAGAGTCTTTTTCATCAAACCCAGACATTGACTCCAACATTATTGCGCAATCTTTAATTGTTTTCGTCATTGGGCCGGCCTGATCTAAAGAGGATGCAAAAGCTACAATACCCCATCTAGAACATAGACCATAAGTTGGTTTTAAACCCACGGTGCCAGTAAAAGAAGCTGGTTGTCTTATTGAACCACCTGTATCTGTTCCAATTGTAGCTGGAGTTAAGTCTGCAGCTAAAGCAGACGAGGATCCTCCAGATGAGCCTCCAGGTACTAATTGATCTCCTACAGGATTAATTACATTTCCATAATGACTTGTCTCGTTAGAAGAACCCATTGCAAATTCATCACAATTTAATTTTCCTAAAAGAAATGATCCATTGCTCCACAAGTTTTTTGTAACAGTTGATTCATAAGATGGAACAAAATTATTTAAAATATTACTTCCGGCAGTTGTTTTTATATTTTCTGTACAAAATAAATCTTTTACTGCCAATGGTATTCCAGGAAGCAATTGATCAAAATTTGGTTTATTATCAAATTCTTTAGCCTTATCTAAAGCTTGATCAAATGTGGTTGTAATAAATGTGTTTAACTTTTTCGCACTTTCAATATTTTTTATATATGCTTTAGTTAAATCTGTAGAGGAGACTTTCTTTGTTTTAACTTTTTCTATAATTTCATTTAGACTTTGATTTGTAATATCAGCCATTACTCAACCACCTTAGGTACTACAAAAAATTCTTCATTTTCTTTAGGGGAATTTTTCAAAATTTTTTCTCTTATTTTGCCGTCACTAATTTCATCTTTTCTTGATCTTAATGACTGATTAAGTATAGAAGTTAATGGCTCAACTTTTTCTGTATTTAACTCATTTAATTGCTCAATAAATTTGAATATTGAGTTTAAATCTTTTGTAAGACTATCTACTTTGGCTTCATCAACTGAAATTCGAGCTAATTTAGCTACATGTTTAATTTTCTCTTTATCTATGGACATTTGTGCAATAAGTTAATTTAAATGTGTTTTATCACAAATTAGGTAAATTTCATGCTCGATATTGACGTATTTATTGAAAAAACTAGGAAAAAATCAAGATTAATCGGTATTGATCCAGGCGGTAAGAGAATTGGAATAGCTCTATCAGATGAAAATAAAATTGTAGCTACGCCATACACCACGATTATTAGAGAAAATTATAGAGACTTGGTCGATCAAATTCAGAAAATTGTTAAGGAGTATGACATAGATGGAATAGTCATAGGGAATCCAATTAATATGGATGGAACGGAAGGACCCTCTTCACAATCAGCAAAAGATCTAGCTAAAAATCTCTCAAAAGATATTACAGAAAATATCACTTTATGGGATGAGAGACTATCTAGCCAGGGAGCCTTTAATCTATCTAATGATTTAGCAATAAATTCATCAAAAAAAGTGAAGAAATTAGACGAGAATTCTGCACAATTTATACTTCAAGGGGTGCTTGATTATTATCATAAAAAAAATACTTGATATAATACAGTAAAAGGCCTATAGAGTTGATTTTAATGGCAACTGCAAAAAAAGTTTCAGCTATTAAAAACACTCCCAAACATTTATTAGGTATTCAAAATTTATCAGTTCTTGAGGCGAAAGAAATTATAACTGAAGCAAAATCCTTCATAAAACTAAACAGAGGAACTTCTAAAAAACTAGATGTCCTAAGAGGAAAAACTCAAATTAACCTATTCTTTGAACCTTCTACAAGGACACAGAGTTCATTTGACTTAGCTGGAAAAAGGCTAGGTGCAGACGTAATGACGATGAATATGGGTAACTCTGCATTAAAAAAAGGTGAAACATTAATTGACACTGCCATGACATTAAATGCAATGCATCCCGATATAATTGTTATAAGACATCAAGACTCAGGTGCGCCAAATCTTCTTTCACAGAAAGTTAATTGTACAGTCATAAACGCAGGTGATGGAAGAAGAGAGCATCCAACACAAGCGTTACTAGATGCTTTAACAATTATTAATAGAAAAGGTAACATTGAAGGACTAAAAATTGCAATTTGTGGAGACATTCTTCATTCAAGAGTTGCTAGATCAAATATTTATTTAATGAATATGTTGGGTGCAGAAGTTAATGTCATTGCGCCAAAAACTTTGATGCCTAAGGGTATAGATAACTTAGGAGTGAAATCATTTACAGACATGAAAAAAGGATTAGATGGATGTGATATTGTTATGATGTTGAGATTACAAAATGAAAGAATGCAAGGTTCATTCCTTCCATCAAAGAGAGAATATTATGAATTTTTTGGACTGACACCTGAAAAACTAAAGTTTGCAAAAAAAGATGCATTGCTTATGCATCCTGGACCAATGAACAGAGGTGTTGAAATTGATACTAAGCTAGCAGATGACATAAATGTCAGTCTAGTAAAAGAACAAGTTGAATTAGGTGTAGCTGTCAGGATGGCATGTTTGAAATTGTACTGTAAATAGATGAGAGAAAAAATTTTAATGAATGTAAGAATTATCGATCCATCTCAAAAGATGGATGAGATAGGAAATATAGTTATTGATGAAAAAGGGAAAATAAAATCACTTGGAAAGAAATCTAGTACGTCACAATCAGCAGAAAAAATTGACTTGAAGGGCCTGATAGCTATTCCAGGATTGGTTGATATGAAGGCTTTTGTTGGTGAACCTGGCTTTGAGTACAAAGAAAATTTTAGAACACTAAGCCAAGCAGCTTTAGCTGGTGGAGTAACTTCAATCGTAACAATGCCAAATACTAAGCCAATTATAGACAATGTATCTATGGTGGACTTTATTATTAGAAGAGGAAGGGATAAAGCTAAGGTAAATCTTTTTCCATGTGCATCTATTACTAGACAGATAGAAGGTAATCAAATGACTGAATTTGGACTTTTAAAAGCAAGGGGTATAATTGGATTTAGTGATGTTAATAAAACTATTCAAAATACTGAATTGATGTCCAGAATAATGAATTATGCTTCAGATATTGACGTTCTGGTAATGCAACATGCGGAGGATTATGAATTAACTAAAAATTCATGCATTAATCAAGGTGAAGTAGCAACAAGATTAGGTTTGCAAGGTGTTTCAGATATTGCTGAAAAAATTATTATTGAAAGAGACTTGTCTTTATTAAGTGAATTTCCTTGCAGATATCATATTAATCAAATTTCCTCAAAAAATTCTCTAAATGTTATTAAAAAAAATAAATCTAACGGAATAAAATTCAGTACAGGGGTTTCTATAAATAATTTATCATTGAATCAAAATGACATCGGAGAATTTAGAACCTTTTTAAAGTTATCTCCTCCTCTTAGAAGTGAGGAAGATAGGCTTTCATTAATAGAAGGTATCAAAAATGATCTCATAGATGTAATTGTATCAGATCACATACCTGAAGATGAGGAAAGTAAAAGACTTCCGTTTGCACAAGCAGCTACTGGTTCGATCGGCATTGAGACATTGCTATCTCTATCTTTAGAGCATTACCATAATGAATCATTACCTTTAGAGAAAATAATAAAATGTTTAACAATTAATCCAGCTAAAATACTAAAGATAAACAAAGGAACTCTTAAAGAAGGATCGGATGCAGATATTTGTATATTTGACTTAGAAAAACCATGGGTGGTGAAAGCTGAAGAATTAAAATCGAAATCAAAAAATACTGCGGTTGAAAATAGAAAGTTACAGGGTAAAGTAAAAATGACTCTGCTTAGTGGTGAAATAGCATATTCAAATTAATGGATATAAATTTAATTATTGTAATAGTTTATTCATACACACTGGGATCAATTCCTTTTGGATTACTGTTAACTAAAATATTTCTCAAAAAAGATATTAGAACAGTCGGCTCTGGAAATATAGGAACCACAAATGTCTTAAGAACTGGAAATAAATTTCTTGCAATAGCTACATTAGTCCTTGATTTGTTTAAAGGATACATTTCAGTTTTTATAACAGCTTTTTATTTTGAAAGTTTAATATCTTTATCTGCTTTAATTTGTTTTATTGGACACATATTTCCTATTTGGTTAAAATTTAAAGGAGGAAAAGGTGTAGCAACTTACCTCGGAGTAATTTTAGCTTTATCTTATAATTTTTTTTTAATTTTCCTCATATCATGGATTTCTTTATCATTATTATTTAGGTTTGCATCATTGTCTTCAATGATTTCTACGTTAATAGTTTTTCTTTATGCATATTTTTTTGAAACAAATAACTACATTCTTATACTTTTTATTTTTTTCGTAATGATTCTTTTTACTCATAAAGAAAATATTTTAAGACTTAAAAGTTCTACAGAAAATAAAATTAAGTTATAAGTACTGTCTTTTCTAGTTTTTCAATAATAAATTTGACAAACTCGTTTAATTTTGAAAATAAACAATTAATGAACTTAGTAATTGTTGAAAGTCCAGCTAAAGCAAAAACTATAAATAAGTATTTAGGAAAAGATTATTTAGTTTTAGCAAGTTATGGACATATAAGAGATTTGCCATCAAAAAATGGGTCGGTAGATCCTGAAAATAAATTTCAAATGGAATGGGAAATCGACTCTTTTTCAAAAAAATATTTAAAAGAAATTACAAATGCAGCTGAGGACTCAGATAAAATTATACTAGCAACAGATCCGGATCGAGAAGGTGAAGCTATCGCTTGGCATGTAAAAGAGGTTCTAGAGAAAAAGAAATTACTCAAAGATAAAAATTTGGAAAGAGTTGTCTTTAATGAAATTACTAAGAAAGCAATACTTGATGCTATAAAAAACCCAAGACAAATTCATCTACCTTTAGTTGAAGCTTACTTAGCTAGACGAGCACTGGATTATCTTGTTGGATTTAATATATCCCCAATTCTTTGGACTAAACTTCCTGGATCAAAATCAGCAGGAAGAGTTCAATCTGTAGCCTTAAAGCTTATAACTGAAAGAGAAAAAGAAATTGAATTATTCAAACCTGAAGAATATTGGACTCTTACATCAGATTTTACAAACAAAGATAACAAAAATATTTTTTCAAAATTAAGTTTATTTAATGGAGAAAAAATTGAAAAATTTTCTTTTAAGAATAAAGATGAAATACAAAAAGCAGTTGATGTTATCAATAAAACAAAGTTTAAAATTGCAGATGTGAACACAAAATTATTTAGGCGTAACCCCCTAGCCCCTTTTACAACTTCAACTTTGCAACAAACTGCCTCGGGTAGGTTTGGCTTTGGAGCTTCCCGAACAATGCAAATTGCACAAAGACTGTATCAAGGTGTAGATATCGAGGGTGAAACCACAGGATTAATTACTTATATGAGAACTGATGGGACTAATATTTCAAAAGAAGCAATTGATGACTTTAGAAAATTCATAACTGATGATTACGGTAATAAATATATACCAGAGACACCAAATAGTTTTACTGGAAAAAAAGCAAAGAATGCTCAAGAAGCTCATGAAGCAATTAGACCAACTAATATAAGTAGAAAACCATCTGATATAAAAAAGTATGTGAATGCAGATCAATTTAAACTCTATGAATTAATTTGGAGTAGAGCCTTATCATCTCAAATGACACCAGCAGAGTTTGATAGAAATACGATAATTATTTCTTCAAATGATAATAAAATTAACTTTAGAGCTAGTGGCTCTGTAGTAAAATTTGATGGATTTCTCAAAGTGTATCAAGTTCAGGAAACTGACGAAGATGCAAAGAATATTTTGCCTGAAGTCAAAGTTGGAGAAGAAATTAGTATTCTTAAGCTATGCGATGAGCAGCACTTTACTGATCCGCCGCCACGATATTCTGAAGCTAGTTTAGTGAAAAAGATGGAGGAATTGGGTATTGGGAGACCCTCAACTTATGCAAGCATTATTTCAGTATTATCAACGAGAAATTATGTCGAATTAATCAATAAAAGGTTTAACCCAACTGATAGAGGTAAACTAATTTCAGCCTTTTTAGAGAAATTATTCTCTAAATATGTAGATTATAATTTTACTGCAGATCTAGAAAATCAACTAGATGAAATAACTAGTGGTAAGATTGAATGGGTACAGGTTTTGGATAATTTTTGGAAAGATTTTTATGAGAATGTAGGTCAAGTTAAAGAAAAAAGAACCAGAGAAGTGCTAGATTTATTAAATGAAAGTTTAGGTGCTCTAATATTTGAAAGGGACGAAAAAGATGCCATAGATAGAAAATGTAAGCTTTGCAACAATGGAGAGCTTAGTCTTAAAAATAGTTTTAGAGGTGGAGCTTTTATTGGCTGTTCAAATTATCCGGAATGTAAATTTACTAGACCCCTATCCAAAGCTAAAGCTGCTGCACAATATAATTTAGCTGAACCTAAACTATTAGGTCAAAATAATAATGGTAAAGATATATATTTGAAAAATGGAAGATTCGGACCATATCTTCAATATGAGAAGGAAAAAGATGAACTTGAATTAAAAAAGAAAAAAGGAAGGAAAAAGAAAAACGAGAACGACCATTTAAAAAATGTTTCAATCCCAAAGGGTATTGACATTGATAGCGTGGATCTAGATAAAGCAAAATATTTATGTTCATTACCAAAAGTTTTAGGTCAGCATCCGGAAAACGGTCATGACATTACATTAAATTCAGGAAGATTTGGCCCCTACTTAAAATGTGAAAATAAATCTGCAAGACTCGAAAATGTAGAGGATCTTTTTTCTATTGGTTTAAATAGAGCTATTACAATGATTGCAGAAGCTAAGCCTGGAAGAATATCCTCGTCACTAATAAAAGATTTAGGGGAACATCCAGAAGATAAAAAACCAGTAAGGATCATGAAGGGACAGTATGGCCCTTATATTAAGTATAAGTCTCTTAATGCTACAATTCCTGAGGAAAAAGATCCTAATGAATTAAATATGGAAGAAGCTTTGATTTTAATTGAAAAAAGAAAGGAATACGATAAGTCTAAGAAAAAGAAAAAAAAATGAGTCTTAACAAATCAAATATAGGATTATTACTAGGCGATCCTTCAGGTATTGGACCAGAGTTAACAGTAAAATTACTAGATAGTGATGTGAGCGAAAAAGCTAACATCCTAGTAATTGGAGAAAAAAAAGTCTTAGAAGACGGTCAGGAAATTGCTGGAAAAAAAATAGATCTAAAATTTGTAGACAAGTTCGATGATGTTAGTTTTGACGGAAAAACAAAATTTTTTTTAGACATTTCTAAAGGAACAAACAGATCATACGTTAAGAAACAGGTTTGTGCAGAGTCAGGTAAAAGTGTTTTAGAAGCAACTGAAATAGCCCTCAGTTTAGCAAAAAAAAATAAAATTCATGCAATTAATTTTGCTCCTATGAATAAAGCCAGCCTGATTCGAGGAGGCTGTGAATTCAATGATGAACATGAACTATTTCAAAATAGGCTTAATGTTAAGGATTTTTGTTGTGAATTCAATGTTGTAGATAATTTTTGGACAGCAAGAGTGACTTCACATATACCAATAAAAGAAGTTGCTCAAAACATAACAAAAGAAAATATTTTAAAACCAATAAAACTTTTGAATAAGACTCTTAAAATAAGCGGTATTACAAATCCTAGAATAGCAGTTCAAGCTTTAAACCCTCATGCTGAATTTGGCACTGAAGAAAAAGATGAAATTATACCAGCTATTGAAGAGGCAAAAAAAATGGGTATCAAAGCTGATGGCCCGCTTCCATGCGATACTTCATTTATAACAGCTTTTAAAAACAAAAATCATGACTGTATTGTAGGTATGTATCATGATGCACTTCAGTGTGGTTTAAAAGCATTTGGTTTTGATAGAGGCGTGACCGTTTCAGGTGGTTTAGATATTCCAATTACAACACCTGCGCACGGTACTGCATTTGATATTACGGGAAAAAATATTGCTAATTTAGAACCAACTATCCAATCATTTAAATTAGCAATAAAAATGGCTGAGAGTAAACTCAATGGGAAAAATAATTGATAGAATCAATTCACTAAAAATTAAACTGCCAGAACCTAAGCCTCCGGTTGGAGCCTATGTTGCAACAAAAATTATTGGAAATTTATTATATATTTCTGGACAAATTTCAATTGACGAAAATTCAAAACTAATAACGGGAAAAATTGGAAAAGATTTAGATTTAGAAAAAGGTTATAAAGCCGCTGAGAGATGTGGTTTGAGTATTGTAGCTCATGTTAAAAATGCATGTGGGGGAGATTTAGAAAAAGTTAAATCTTGTGTCAAGTTAACTGGTTATGTTAACTCGACAGATGAATTTAAAGATCAGCCAAAAATAATTAATGGTGCATCAGATATAATAGCTAAAATCTTTGAAAAAAAAGGCGAACATACACGTGCAGCTGTGAGTGTGAACAGTTTACCTTTAGGAGTTGCAGTAGAAGTTGATGCTATCTTTGAACTAAATTAATTTTTAAAATTAATTCATACACTTTGGCTCAAATCCAAAGTTCCTGTCCACAAAATAAGCAGATTTTTTTGATTTCCACATCCTATCATTTGCAACTATAGTATTATCTTTATCTGTATACTTATCAATTAACCAGTCTAGTGATATAGCCATCTGGTGTACGTGATGAGTTGCGTGTTTTTGATCTTTTGTAAAATTCTGTAATCCTGACGGATCTTTGCGTTCTCTATACTTTTTAACGTTTGTAAGACCTAAGTTTAATACATCAATAGTTTTATCTATTTTTTGTTTTAGTTCTGCTGGAAACTGCTTATAACCCCATAGTTCTGCTATAGCATAAAGACCTAGTAAATTGTTTACACCTTGTGAATGATACCAAACATCTCTTACGCCTCTAAAGCTATTATTATGAATGTATCCATCATCGTAAATAACTCTGTCTGCTTTACCAATTCCTTTTTCAATCCATTTTGCTACTTCTTCTGGTTTATCTTTCCAAGCCAAATATGATAATACAGAAATAGTTCCGTCAGCCATTTGTATAAAGCCTCTTGGTCCACCTAGTTCTGATAAAGTCCACGGTCCAATATACTTTTTGTATAAAGCATCAATATAATTATCAACTATTTTAAATTGTTCTTTAGTAAAGTGATCTCTCATTAAATATGCTTGTTGAATATAAGTAGCTCCATATATTTGAGCTTCATGTGGTCTGTGAGAGATGCAAGGGCTGTCGCCTTTAGCTTTACCACCACCATAACACATTCTATCAACTTTGCCTTGATCCTTTAGTTTACTAATTTCTTTAGAAGTTAATGTATTTAACATTACACCTGACTCTGCCCAGGCCACCATAACTTCTGTAATAATTGGGCCATGTTCGTCCATTTTGTCATTTACAATTGCATAAACAATAGTACCGTGTAGTAGCGCTAACCTATTAGAATGTTCTTCATGATTGACATATATACTGTTTGACCTTTCTTCATGATCTTTATTCCAATCATACTTGGTAAGTTCCATTAAATGATCATAATTATTTCCTTGAAGTTCAGGATTTTTTTTCTTGCTCACGTGTGTTATAGCAAGATCCATTTCCCAATACGTTTTACCCCAACTTCCATAACCATGTA
>CACNWV010000013.1 GCA_902624195.1 uncultured Pelagibacteraceae bacterium | reverse complement strand
TTTCTTTAAATTCTAATTTAATTTCTTCAGAATTTTTAATTTTTCCTAAAGGTATTGATCTATAAAAACATGATTTATATCCAACATGGCAGCTTGCTCCGTTTCCTATATCTACAGACATCCATAATGCATCCTGATCATCATCTATTCTTAAATCAATAACTTTTTGTAAAAATCCACTTGTCTTTCCTTTATGCCATATATCTTTTTTAGATCTACTCCAATAATGAGCTTCTTTAGTTTCAATTGTTTTTATAAGAGCTTCCTCGTTCATGTAACCATGCATCAATATCTCACCAGAGCTACTATCAGTGGTAGTCACTGGAATAAGCCCGTCTTTATCAAATTTAGGTGATAGAAATTTTCCTTCTTCTACCTCAAATATGCTTTCTCTCTTTTTAAACATGAGCGTAAAATAATGAAAAAAAGACAAAATAGCAATTTGCATTAATCAAATATGTCCTATAAAACCTTGAGGCAATGAAACTAGTAAAAGATGCTAATAAAAATACCTCAAATAAGCCTGAAGTAACAGATAAACAGGCCGAAGAGGCTTTCAAAACTATTCTTAAATGGATAGGAGAAGATCCAAATAGGGAAGGTCTTATTGAGACACCTAAGAGGGTAATCAAGGCTTTTAAGGAGTATTTCAAAGGGTACCATCAAGATGCCCAAGCTGATCTATCTAAAACTTTTGGTGACGTTGAAGGATACGACGATATGGTAGTAGAAAAGAATATAACACTAGAAAGTCATTGTGAACATCATATGGCGCCTATAATAGGAGTTGCCCATGTAGCTTATATACCAAATAAAAAAGTAGTAGGATTGAGTAAATTAGCAAGAACAGTTGAGATTTTCTCAAAAAGATTACAGACACAAGAGAGACTAACAATGCAAATTGCAAAAACTTTAATGGATTCTTTAGATGCAAAAGGCGTAGCGGTTACAATCGATGCTGCACATCAATGCATGACTATGAGAGGTGTCAAAAAAGAGAGAGCAACAACAGTTACTAATTACTTCCTTGGCTCATTTAGAGAAGACTTGAGTATTCAGAATAGATACTTAAGATATATTAAAAAGTAAATGCCACAAAAATTTAAAGCCGTTGTTATAGATAATCAAAACGAAAAATTTACAAGAGAAATTAAAGAAATCGATACTAGCCAACTTAAAGATGGTAATGTTTTGGTTAAAGTAGACTACTCTAGCTTAAATTATAAAGATGCCCTTATTTTAAATAATGGTGGAAAAATTGTTAGAAAATTTCCTTTTGTTCCAGGAATTGATTTTTCTGGAACTGTGGTAGAGAGCGAGGACAGTAAATTTAAAAAAGATGACAAAGTTATTTTGACAGGTTTTAGAGTTGGAGAAGCTTATTTTGGTGGTTTCGCTCAATATGCAAAAGTTGACTCCAATTTTTTAATCAAAATGCCAAATGATTTAGACCCTTATAAATCTATGATGTTAGGTACTGCGGGATTTACTGCCTTATTATGTGCTGCAGCTGTAAGAGCAAAAGAAGAATTATTACTTGGTGAAAAAGTAAAAGATGTTTTAGTCACAGGGGCCACTGGAGGAGTGGGAAGTATTGCGGTAATGATATTATCTAAAATGGGATACGAAGTTCACGCTGTAACTGGTAAAAAAGATAAAAATGAATATTTAAAAAATCTTGGAGCAAAAAATATAATTGATAGAAAAGAATTTGAAGGTGAAAGTAAACTTTTAGAAAAAGGAGTTTGGGATGGCGTAGTTGATACTGTTGGTGGTGCTGCTTTAACAAAAATTTTTGCACAAACTAAACCAGGTGGAATAGTTGCTGCATGCGGTAATGCTGGAGGAATTAAAATAAATACTAGTGTTATGCCTTTTATAATCAGAGGAGTTAAATTATGGGGAATTGATTCGTCCGGCTCATCTATTAAAAGGAGAGTGTTTATCTGGAGCGAGGCAGCAAAATTGATAGATTTTTCAAAAGTAAAATCGTTTACAAAAGAGCTTTCCTTTACTGAGCTTTTAGCTACATATCCAAAACTTTTAAAAGGTGAGTTTTTTGGAAGAGCTATAGTAAATCCAAATAAATAAACTATAATCAAATAGAAATGGATTGGGATAAATTAAAGATCTTTCATACTGTTGCTGAGGCTACAAGTTTTACAAAAGCTTCTACTATCTTAAATTTGAGCCAATCAGCAATAAGCCGCCAAATACAAGGCTTAGAGAGTGATCTAAAAGTCCAGTTATTTGAGCGTCACGCTAGAGGACTAGTTCTAACAGAAAATGGGGAATACCTTTTTAAATCAGCTCACGAAATAATTTCAAAGTTGAAAGATGTTGAGTCAAATCTTAGTGGTCAAAAAGATAAACTAAACGGAAAATTAATTGTTACCACTGTCGTAAGTTTCGGAACTACATGGTTAACTCCAAGAATAAAAGAATTTATGGATCTCAATCCCGGTATTGAAATAGAATTGATCTTTGATGACAGAGAACTTGATCTAGCTACACGTGAAGCCGATGTAGCTATAAGAATGAGAAGACCTAAACAATTAAATTTAATTCAAAAAAAATTCGTTGATTTTAATTATCATATTTATGGTTCTAATGAATATTTGGAAAAAAATGGTTATCCAAAAACATTAAAAGATTTAGATAAGCATAAATTTATCACTTATGGTAAAGGCGCACCATCACCTGTTTATAATCCTGACTGGGTATTAAAAGTTGGGGCAAAAGACGGGAAAAAAAGAAAATCTTTAATGAAAGTGAACAGTGTTTACGGCTTACTCCTTGCTGTGCAAAGCGGAGTTGGTTTAGCGGCTTTACCAGACTACATTACATACAATATCAGTGGTATTACAAAAGTATTACCAAATGATCCTGGCAAGCCAACAGAAACTCATTTTGTATATCCAGCATCATTAAAAAATAACGCAAGACTTGTTGCGTTTAGAAATTTTTTATTTAGTAAAGTGAACGAATGGAAATTTTAATCTCTTTTATTATCCCTTTTATAATACTACTTACAGTTGTAGTATTTATTCACGAATATGGCCATTATTATTATGCCAAAAAATATGGAGTTGGTGTTACAGATTTTTCTATTGGATTTGGTAAAGAAATATTTGGGTTCAACGACAAATCTGGAACAAGATGGAAATTTTGCGCAATACCTCTTGGCGGTTATGTAAAATTTTTTGGTGACAGAAATGTTTTTAGTCAAGCGGAACAAGAGGAATTATTAAAAAGATATAGTAAAGAAGATCAAGAAAAACTGTTTGTAGTAAAACCTTTATATCAAAGATCTATAATAGTGGCGGCCGGACCTTTTGCAAATTTTTTATTAGCCATACTTATTTTTGCATTCATCTATATGTTTGCTGGAAAAGATTTTACTCCTGCTCAGATACAAGGTGTTCAGAAAGAAAGTCCTGCGCAAGAGGCGGGGATCAAGTCAGGGGATATTATTAAATCTATAAATGGTAAAGAGGTAAAAAGCATTATGGAAGTTTCTGCATTTATAAATTCCTCCTCTTCAGAAACGATAGATATCGGTATTTTAAGAAATGACAATGAAATACAATTCTCTATTAAACCCAAGGTAGTAAAGGGTGAAGACTCTTTGGGAAATAAAGCAAACAAAAAAATTATTGGCATAAAAATAGCTCCTTTAAATGATGAGATTAATAGAGAAAAATTAGGTCCAGCAACTGCATTATTTTATGCCTTTAAAGAGACTTGGTTTGTAATTAACGCCTCTTGGAATTTTATTATTTCAATGTTTAAAGGCACTGGGGACACCACTCAATTAGGCGGACCAATAAAAATAGCTAAAATAACAGGCCAAGTAGCTAAACTTGGGTTCATAGCATTCTTAAGTATTATGGCCTATATCTCTATTAGCCTTGGATTTATTAACTTATTACCAATACCAATGTTAGATGGAGGCCATTTGATGTTTTATGCATTTGAGAAAGTTTTAGGCAGACCTCTTACTCAAAAAACTCAGGAAGGATTCTTTCGAATCGGTCTTTTTTTATTACTTTCTCTTATGTTTTTTACAACATTTAACGATTTAAAAGATTTAGGCTTATTTTAAGCCATTTTTTTTGGTTAAATAAGCCAATAAAATCAATAGTTTTTAAGCCTACAATATATTGTGTTGATATTTACGTGAAACACCAAATTATTATTGATTTTATTGGTTTTTTGTTCAGATTAAATAAAAAAGGGGCTAAAATGAATAAAAAACAATTAGTAGCTAAAATATCGTCCACACTGGGTCAAAGCAAAGCTGACGCTGAGAGAACATTTGATTCAATTACAACCATCATTTTAGATGCTTTGAAAAATGATGATACTGTGAAGATCGCGGGCTTTGGTACTTACAAAGTAGCTAAAAGAAAAGCTAGAGTTGGAAGAAACCCGAGAACTGGTGAGTCAATACAAATAGCTGCATCACAAAAGGTAAAATTTTTACCTGCTAAAAGCTTAAAAGAAATGTTTAACCGATAAACGTTTTACTTAGCCCTTATTTGAAAAACACAAATAAGGGCTAACTACTTGCAAAAACTGCATAGCTAAAAATAGGTCTTTTCAATTCTAAGAATTAAAAAAAAAATTATAAGGCTCTTAACAAAGGAGTTTTATGAAAAAAATATTTAGTATTATCGCTGTTATAATTGCCACGTGCAGTTTATCAGCTTCGGCTTTAGCAGAGACAACTGTTTCTGAGGAAGGTCAATATATTTTCAATTCTCTAGCTTTTTATATAGGAGGAGTTTTAGTAGCTTTTATGGCTGCTGGCTTCTGTATGTTAGAGAGTGGATTAGTGACAAATAAAAGTGTTTCAACAATTGCAGCAAAAAATATAGGTAAATTTGCTCTATGTTCAATCATTTTTTTCTTATTTGGATATCAAATGGCTTATGGGATCCCAGAAGGTGGTTATATAGGTTCATTTTCAATGTGGAGTGAGGGTTCGAAAATAGCTACTGGGTACTCTGATAGTTCTGATTGGTTCTTTCAAACAATGTTTGTTTGCGCCACTGTATCAATTGTTTCAGGGGCAGTAGCGGAAAGAATAAAGATCTGGCCTTTCTTTGTGTTTGCGGTAATTATGTCTGGTTTCATCTACCCAATTTCTATGGGATGGCAATGGGGTGGAGGCTGGCTAGCTTCCTCTGGTTTCTCAGATTTTGCAGGTTCAACTTTAGTTCATGCATGTGGAGGTGCAGCAGCTCTTGCAGGTGTAATAGTATTAGGTGCTAGAGCAGGAAGATTTACTGGATCTGGATCTAAAAGAGTAATGGTTCCTTTCGCAGCATCAAGTATTCCGCTTACTACTTTAGGTACTTTCCTTCTATGGTTCGGTTGGTTCGGTTTCAACGGGATGAGTCAACTTGCAATGGGTACTTTTGATGACGTAACAGCAATTAGTAAAATAGCTGTTAATACTCATTTAGCTGGAGCAGCTGGAACATTCGCAGGAGCTGCAGTAAGTCGTTTAATTGGTGGAAAAACAGACGTTATTATGATGTTAAACGGCGCGTTAGCAGGTCTAGTAGCAATCACAGCTGAGCCGCTTACACCTAGTCCGTTAGCTGCGATATTCATTGGCGCGATAGGTGCTGTTATCATGTATTTCGGAACTAAGATGTTAGAAGGTTTTGGTTTAGACGATGTTGTAGGTGCTATTCCAGTTCATATGTTTGCTGGTATTTTCGGTACTTTAATAGTTCCAGCAACTAATAGTGAAACCTCCTTTGGTACTCAATTTATTGGAACTTTATCGGTAGTACTTTTTAGTTTTGTACTTTCTTATGCAGTATTTGTAGCACTAAAATCTACGATAGGTTTAAGAGTAAGTAAGGAAGCTGAAAGGTTAGGAACTGATAAAGCTGAAATTGGCGTCCAAGCTTACGCAATAAGAGATTAATAACTTATTCCCCCTCGTTTATAAGTTATTGAAAAAAAGGCCCGAACATTCGGGCCTTTTTTTTTATACGTTATTTTCGTCCCAAATTTGCCTCCAATCAACGTTAGGAGACAAACCGAATATTGAATTTATATTAGTAAAATGAATTGCCAACGATGGAATTGGAGAAATACATATTTCTTCTTTATAAATTTCATGTAACGGTTTTTCAAAAGGAGCATGTTCCTTTTTGCACATACTTAAATATCTATCCCAATGTTTCTCAATAATTTTTTTACTAGTTAAAAACGTACATAAAGTTTCGTCAACTTTTCTCCAATGTGAATTTTCTCCTAAGAAGTTTTGGGTTAAATCAGCTTTAGTGTATAGATAAGGATAGTCAGCTGGACAAATAATTATTTCTTTATTTAATTGAGATGAAATTCTTTCGTAAGTAAAAATTATTTCCCTGATGGAATTTTTTCGATGCAAGTAGTCATCCTCAACAAAATATATTAAATCTTCAGCTTTTTTAGCCTCAAGAAACGACTGATTTATATTAGCCATATTGGAAATTTGATTGAAAGATACTTTTTCTCCTCTTTCATTTATTTTTTTAATATCTTTCTCAAATTTAGATACATCTAGATTTATTAAGTCATAATCTTGTTTAAAACTTTTAAAAATATAATCGATTTTTTCTAAATTTTCTTTTGGGGAATTATGATCAATAATTTTAAAATTTATTTCTACTTTACCAAGTTGTGAACTAAATTTAGTGGAACTTAGTAAAGATTTTATTGTCCTCAGAGTGTATTCAATTTTTTCTTTTTCAAAAATCCTGGTTTTACTCTGAGTTAACATATTTACACTTGTGCAAGTACGAATAATAATATCCAAAGCTTTTACTGGTCTAGTTATTTTCAAAATACCTAATGGAAGATTGATAGAACTTTCACCCAATTTACTTATTTCTTCATTAATATTTTTATTTTGAGTAACTATTTTAAAAGTATTTTGATCGATAATTTCATACCCAAGCTTCCTACAAATTTGAATAAAGATTTTTCTAAAAAAACTAGTTTTTTTCGAATTTTCAATTTTTTTCATGCTGGTAAAATATATATAATAGTTTAATTATTTGATCTATGAGTATTAAATCTTCACAAAAATTGGTTGAAGAAGCCAATGAAATCATTGAAACACTTAGCCCATCAGAAATAAAGAGTCTTATTGAAAAAAATGAGATCACTTTAGTTGATGTCAGGGACATCAGGGAACTCTGGAGAGATGGAACAATTGAAAATGCAAAACATATTCCAAGAGGGATGTTAGAATTCTGGTTAGATCCTAATAGCAGTTACTATCAAGAGAACAAAATTAAAGATATAAAAAAAATGGTTTTCTTCTGTGCAATGGGTTTTAGATCTGCGCTAGCGACTAAAGCTTTAGTTGATATGGGTTTTAAAAATGTAGCAAATGCCAAAGGTGGATTTGATGCTTTAAAAAATGCTGGACTAAAAGTAGTTCAAAAAGAAAAAAAATAATTTACTTGCTAGCTTCTTTTAAAACAAACTCAATTCTATCTTGACCCCAAAAAATTTTATTATTTGAAATAAATGTTGGGGCTCCAAAAACTCCTTTTTCGTAAGCTTCACTTGTCCTTTTTTTAAGAGAGTCTTTTATAGATGAGGATGTAGCTCTCAAAACAAAAGTCTTTGGATTAACATTTAAGTTTTTCAACACTTTTTGAATTATATTTTCGTCATTCATATTTAAGCCATCTTGCCAAATTGAGTCAAAAATATTGTCAATGTAATAACTTTTAAAATTATCCTCCTCTGCTACAAAAACACCTCGCATTAAATTCAAGCTTCTTATGGGAAAATAAGAATTAAACTTAAATTTAACATTATTTCGCTCAGCAATTAATTTACAATCTCTAATCATATGTTTTGCTTTAGCAGGAATAAAAGCAGGCGCTTTAATTCCATGTAAATTATGTAAACCGCCTAAAAGAATGGGTCTATATCTTACTTTAATTGAAGCTTTATGCTCTATTTTTCGTATTTCTTTATGTGCAAGAAAAGAGTAAGGACTTATAAAGTCAAAATAAAAATCAAATGGTTTAATCATCAAAGCTTATTTTTTTAGCAAAGAAAATTCTTATAAACCAATAAACAACTAAACCAATCGGTCCAGAAAAATAAGTTAAAATAAGGGATGGTATAGTAATTATCTTAGGTATTAAATATCTTCTAGCATCTCTTACTATCCAAGCACCTGCAAATAAGCTTATTGCAAGGAAATGTAACCAGAAAACCAATAATAAAATCTCATTAGCAAACACTGAATATAAACCATCTAGCCCACTATATAATTCAAAACCATCCAAAATATTTTTTTCCAAATAAAGATTATAAGATAAGTATGAATAGGCTATTGCCAAAAGTAATGGCACAACAATTGATTGAGTAAAAAAGTTAGTTAAACCATGATTTGGAGCTAAAATTAACAACAACCAAAAAGGAACAACTCCCCAATTAGCAATTAAATAAATATTTTCTGGGGTGATGAAAGTCATTAGATCATTTATCATTTAAAATAATATAGTATATTAAAATAATGAATCCCACATTAAATAAAAGTGATTTTGAGGACCTAACAACGAATTTAAAAGATTTAGCTTACTCTTACCTAGAGAAATATAATCCTTCCAAACAACAACTTAAAGTTTATTTACTTAAAAAATATTTATTAAAGATAAAGGGCACTAAATCAAAAAAAGAGGTAACATCAATAATAGATGAAATTATTTCAAACTTAGAGAAGAATAAACTTTTAAATGACGAAATGTATTCAGATTCAAAAGCAAGAATGTTTTTGAGGAGAGGTTATTCATTAAATAAAATAAATCAATCACTAAGAAATAAAGGGATTGATGATAAATATGTTAAACAAAGTATTGAAAAAATAAAAGAAGACCAAATCGAACCAGATTTTGTCTCAGCTTTAAAACTTTGCAGAAGAAGAAGAATAGGCCCTCTAAGGCCTGAAAGTAATCGAGAACTATTCTATAAAAAAGATATGGGAATTTTAGCTAGGGGAGGATTTAGTTTTGAACTATCTAAAAGAGTTTTAGAACTAGAAAAAGATGAATTTAATAAACTTTTAAAAATAATTTGATTTTTAATTATTTAAAATCATTTTTTTAGCAGAATTAAACTCATCTTTTGTTATTGCTCCTGATCTATATAGTTTGTTTAGTTTTTCTAATTCTTTAACAATATCTTTATTGTTTTTTTTAAGTTTTATTTCTTGTTTAATTAAATTCAATCTCTGGTGTTTTCTTACCTTAAGGTTTTCCTCAAAAATATTGTGATAAATATAACTTTTTTCAATAATATTTTTTATAAATTTTTCTTTCTTTGGATATTTTGATAAATTATCTTTGTGATATTCAGAATTTTCCTCAGTTGCCACTAAAGTAGATTCATTTACGTAAAACTCAGGATTTCGATCAATATAAACCACTTGAAGTCTACCGCCAGTTAATTGAGAGTAAAACATATGTTGCTCAGAGATTAAAATTTTTGGTATTTTTAAATTATTATCACTAATAAATTTTTTAAAACTTGCCACCATATAGGGCTCATAATATCCTGTGGCTTCAGGATTATAATCAGGATTAAACATTTCTTTTTGAAGATCTATATGTCTTACTTTAAGACAATTAAAAGACCCTCCTTTTCTCCATAAATGGGTAATGTAATATTCGCTTTTATCATAACAACCATCATATTTATTTTTTACGATTGCAGTGTGGAGAAATTCTGCTACTAAACCAGGTTTCTTTCCAGGTGATGTGAGCTGAGCTAGCTCAATCATGGCTTTAATAGTATTTTTTTCTATTTGAACTAAAGTTACACCATCAGCAGATATTCCGACAATATCCCAACCCCATTTTGTTGCTACCTGCCAATCACCCTCTGGTAATTCAAATTTTTTTCCAACAAATTTAACTTCACCAGAATAAGTTTTATTCTTAGAAAAAAATGTATTGGAAGTAGCTGGTGTCTCAATAAAGAGAATAATAATAAAAGTTATAAAAATTTTTAAAAAAATATTCATCTATCAAATTTTTTTTTCTTTTTTTCTTCTTCTAGTAAAATTTCAAGTTTTCTTTTTAAAGCATTTCTTACAAGTATAAAAAATATTATACCAAATATTGTCACAGAGATTATTATTATCAATATTGTTTTAATCATTTAAATTTTCTGAGCGTTTGATTAAAAGACTAGGATTTCTATAATCTTCTTTTCCATATAAGAAAGGTTTATCATCCAAAGTCTTAATTATTGCGCCAGCATTTTGTGCTACAGCATGCCCAGCAGCATAGTCCCATTCATTAGCTCGTTCCCTAGCTGCATAAATATCATATTCACCAGTAGCTATCACACAGAACTTATATGAACTTGCCATTTTAACAATCGAGTCAACTTTGTATTCTTTTAATTTATTTAAGATCATATCGGATGGTTTTATCACACTAGATAATGCTACAATCTTACCTTTAGGTTGTTGTTTTTCACAATTAATTTTTTTTGTTTTATTTTTTTCTATTAAGTAACTTTCACCATTTGCGTAAGTGTAAAAAAGTCTATTTTTTTTTGGCACTCCTACTAACCCCAGTACAGGAACAGTGTCTATCACTAAAGCAGCATTTAAAGTATACTCATCTTTACCAGCTATATATTCTTTCGTGCCATCTATAGGGTCAATAAGCCAAAATTTTTTTGATTTATTTTTTTTACTCAAATCAACTGTTTCCTCTGAAATAATAGGAATATCTGGCGTCAACTCTTTAATTTTAGATGTGATTAAGTCATTCACTTTCAGATCACCATTACTTACGGGAGATTTGTCTTTTTTAATCTCAACTTTTAAACCTTGATCATAAAGTCTAATAGACTCTTCACCTGCTAAAGCAAAGACACTGATTAAACTTTCAGCTAAAGATTTAAAGTCTTGGCTATTCATGATCTATTTTCTCTAATTTAATATTTTCTATATTAATTACTTGTTTACCGAAATTTTCAAAATTTACAGTTACCTTATTACCAATAATTGATTGAACCTGGCCGATGCCCCAATCATTATTTGAGGGGTTTTTAACATAATCACCTGGTTCAAAATCAATTTGCATTATGGAAAACTAAATATAAATATATTATATACTCATAAATATGAATTCTCTAGGAATTAATAAATCTATAAAAGAAACTAAAGTAGTAGTCGCTATGTCAGGGGGTGTAGACTCCTCTGTCGTCGCAGCTCTTATGAAGCAGGAAGGATATGATGTAACAGGTATTACTCTTAAACTTTATGATGACACAAAATCTTCTAAAGAGGGCAGACAATGTTGCGCAGGACAGGACATTATGGACGCTAAAAGAGTATCTGAAAAAATTAATATCAATCATGAAATTTTATATTATCAAAAAAAATTTAAATCTGAGGTAATTGACTCATTCATAGATAGTTATACTGCTGGTGAAACACCAATTCCTTGTGTTCAGTGTAATCAAACTGTGAAATTCAGAGATTTATTTAAGTATGCAAAAGATTTGAATGCAGATGCACTAGTCACAGGTCATTATGTATCTAGGATTCAAAATAATGGCCGAGCAAATATGTATCGTGCAAAAGATTTTAATAGAGATCAAAGTTATTTCCTATTTAGCACCACTCAAGAGCAATTAGATTTTCTAAGATTTCCGCTCGGTGAAATTGATAAATCTGAAACACGATTAATTGCAAAAAAATTAAATTTAAATGTTGCCGATAAACCTGATAGCCAAGATATATGTTTCGTTCCAAATGGTGACTATAGTTCGGTAATAAAAAAATTTAGACCTGAGTCATTTAAAAAAGGTAAAATAATTGATCTAATAGGGAATCAAATTGGAGAGCACGAGGGTATTATTAATTATACTATAGGCCAAAGAAAAGGGATTAAAATTTCAAGTGACAAACCATTATATGTCGTTAACATAAATGCAGAAAATAATACTGTAGTGGTTGGTAATAAAGCCAATTTAGAAATCAAAAAAATAATGTTAAGAGATTTAAATATCTTAGCATCAAAAAAAGAATTAGAAAAAATTATAAATATAAAGGTTAGATCAACAGGAAAATTATTAAAATCTAGAATAAAATTAAACAATAATTATGCAGAGGTTGAAATTTTAGATAAAGAAACTGGAATTTCTCCAGGACAAGCTTGTGTTTTTTATTCAAAAGACGAAATTGGGGATAAAGTTTTAGGCGGGGGCTGGATAGACAAGACTTTTAATAATAATTTATCCACTTAATTAACATCTATGCTAAGGACACGCATTAAGTGATTACAAATTTTAAAATGATATGTTTTAATAATTTTAATTAAGAGGCAACTCTTAACTGACCATTTAAGGAAAAGCCGCGAGGTTCAAGCTTAAAGGGCAGAAAGGTGAACCTAGTAGCGCTAGAATAGTTCATCGGGATGGCTTGGCGGTAGCGCCTAAAACGACGAGCCAAAACTACTAAATTTCTGGGCGAAAGCCTAGAAATTTAAGTGGTTCTTCTCCAGAAAAATCTTGAAAATAAATAAAAAATAATTACACCTACGAAATAGTTCCACTCAAGCATATGTTTGAATTGAGTATTTCCTTTTGTTACTAAAGTTGGCAAACTCAGGAACGCTACAATAATTAAAATCGTCACAAGCATCATTTTTAAAACTAAAACATTTTTGATAACAAATTTATCTAGTTTTTCTCTAAGCTTAAAAAAATGGTAAACAAGATAACCTTGGGCTATTAGTTCAAAAATTATAAAAAGTAGCAAAACTATTCTTCTAAAAAGTTTGTATATTTGTATATCGAACTTAACACCTAAAAAAATTGAGTGAATAGCTAAAAATATAGCTGAGAGAATTCCAAATGTTTTAAATTTAAAGTTATTGTTTGTAGAATACAGAGTGTTAATTAATTTATTATTGTTGTTCCAATAATAATATAATAAAACAGCCGTAATAATCATGGCAGGTTTAAAAATTAAATACTGCGGAAATGTTCTAGACGCTCTGCTAATTGATAAACTCCCATCTAAATAGGGGATTGAAAATGCGGATCTACCAATCTGGTCTACTTTAAAAATAGTATTTTCTAGAATTTCGGGATTTTGAGAAATTAATAAACATAGATTAATAGCCAATAAAGGAATTAAAAAAATCCATATACTCAACCTTCTAATTTGAGTTATTTCAGACATAATTAAATTAGTGATTATTTTTTCTTATTTCTTTTTCTAGCTCTTCTTTTTTTTGAGCCAATTTTTCTTCTTCCTCGGTGCTTTTTTGGATAACCCATATTTTTGCCTCCTTTTTTATATCTTAATTAGTAAAGTACTATATAAACTTCAAATATACTTATTTTATGAAAAAGTCCATAAGCACATTTTTAAAACATCCAACTAAAGATAATACCAATAGGTCTGCTAACCCTCCAGTTACAAGAGCATCAACCATTTTATTCAACTCAATGCAGGAAATGTATAAACATGAGTTAAAAATTAAAAAACATAAAAAAGTAACTCATTATACTTATGGAAGATATGGAAGTACGACAACAATAGAGCTTGAAAATATTTTGAAAGAATTAGAACAAGCATATCACGTATTTTTAACTGGGACAGGTTTTGGAGGAATAGCTTTAGCATTAATGTCTTTATGTAGACCAGGAGATGAAATTTTAGTTTCAGATAACGTTTATGGTCCTACAAAAGAAATTTCCCAAGAATTAATGAAGCAATTTAATATTAATGCTAAGTTTTATAATCCAGAGTCTTTTGATGATTTAAAAGAAAAGATAACAAAAAAAACAAAAATGATTTTAGTTGAAAACCCAGGGAGTAACACATTTGAATTTCAAGATTTATCTAAAATTACTCAGTTAGCAAAAAGAAAAAAAATTTTAACTTTGTTAGACAATACATGGGGGACGCCTCTCTATTTAAAGCCACTAAAGCTAGGTTTTGATATGTCTTTCTGTTCTGCAACAAAATATTTTTCAGGACATTCTGATGCAATGGGCGGCTCTCTTGCTGTTAATAAAAAAGTTTTTAGCAAAGTCATGTTTTTCTATAAGTTATCTGGTTACAGAATGTCAGCAGATGAAGCTTACCTGATAATAAGAGGTTTAAGAACTTTGGATACGAGACTAAAGCAACATAGTGAAAATACAAAAATAATCATTAATTTTTTAAAAAAACAAAAAAAAATTAAAGAAATACTTTATCCTTACAAAACTTCTTCAAGAAATTATAAACTTTGGAAGAAATATTATACTGGTGCCACGGGATTACTTTCAATAGTAGTAAAAGCAAAAAAAAAATCTTCAGTGATCTCATTTGTTAATTCTCTAGAGTTATTTGGCATAGGATACAGTTGGGGTGGATTTGAAAGTTTAGCAATTTTACAAGAAATTAAAAGTTTTAAAAAAGATGAGTACTTAAAAGGACGTCAATATTACAGATTTAAAAACGACGAATTTATTGTTAGGCTTCATATAGGTTTAGAGGATCCTAAAGATTTAATTAATGATTTAAAAAAAGGTTTAAAAAAAATCCAATGAATAATTTTTTTCCAAATAAAACTGCATTTTATGCATTAATAGCTGCATGCTTTGTAGTCTGTGCTACAATGGGAGTAAGGCAGACTTTTGGTCTTTATTCTAGTGAATTTGAAGCATCAGGTGGCACTTCTAATACTGAATTTGGATTAGCTATTGCTATACACGCAATATTTTGGGGAATTTTCACTCCAATTTTTGGAAGAATTTCAGATAGATTGGGAGGTTTTGTTGTAATAGTTCCAGCACTAATTTTTTACTCAATGGCAATGCTATTGATGGGAAATAATTATATCTCAGGAATGTGGTTACAAATTAACCTAGGTTTATTTGTGGGCTTGGGTTTAGCGGGTGCCGCTGGAACAATCTTAACTCCTATGATTTCAAAACATTTTCCAAATGAAAATAGAAGTAAGGCAGCTGGTATTGTTACAGCTAGTGGTGGCCTTGGTATGTTTATTTTTCCGATTATGGCAAATATTTTTGAAAATATTTCTAATTGGCAAATGTCCTTCATTATATTTTCAATAATCTTATTAATAATGTGTTTGCCTGGAATTTTTGTGAAATTACCTAGAGATAACTTTACAAATCCTAATTCTAACATTGACGAAAGAAGTCTTGCTGAAGTTTTGAGAGAGTCATTTGCTCACAAAGGCTTTCGCCTATTAATTCTTGGATTTTTTGTTTGCGGTTTTCAAATTACATTAATTGCTACTCATGTCCCAAGATATGTTCAAGATAAAGGATTAGCAGATTGGACAGGAATGGCTATATTAGCGTTGATAGGATTTTTCAATATAGTAGGAACACTTATTATGGGTTATCTAGGTGATAAATATAGTAAAAAGATACTTTTAAGTGGTCTATATTTTTTACGAGGAATAGCATTAATACTATTTATTTTTTTACCAGCCTCAAATTTATCAGCTGTCTTGTTTGGTACTTCTTTCGGATTATTATGGCTCGCTACTGTTCCAGCTACCAATGGTATAGTTGCCCAAATTTTTGGCACAAAAAATCTAACACTTCTTTTTGGTATAGTGTTTTTAAATCATCAGTTCGGATCATTTTTGGGTGCATATTTGGGTGGTTACTTTTATGATCAATTCGGCAATTTTGACTATGCTTGGTATCTCGCAATTGTGTTGTCTTTTATTGCTACTGCTTTGCATTTACCTATAGACGAAAAACCATTACAGACTGTGGATAAAACTACTTAAGGTTGTATTCTGAGTCCCTAAGTGAATCAAAAGAGAATCAAAACGTGAACATTTAAATTACACAACCATTAATTGTGGATAATTTTTTTATTTAATCCTCTCAATTTTTTTAATAGATTTAGCATAACCAAGGAGAAAAATGTTTTCATCAAATTTAGGAAAAAAATTAGATAAATACCATCTACTACAACATCCTTTTTACAAGATTTATTGGAATGAAGGAAAGTTGACTAGAGAAATTATTAAAGATTATGCTGAACAATATTACCAACACGTGAAGGCTTTTCCTAGATATATAAGTGCAACACACTCCATTTGCGAAGATATTGAGAAAAGAAGAATTCTTTTAGAAAATTTACAGGATGAAGAAAACAAAGATGGTGATCATCCAAAATTATGGAAAAATTTTGCAAAAGCTTTAGGAGCTGATGATAAAGCTATAGAAAATGTAAAACTTGATTGGTTCACAAATGATATGATTGAAAATTTCTTTGTTCAAGCTAGGAAATCTTATGCCGAGGGATTAGCATCTTTATATACTTACGAAAGACAAATTCCTGAAATTGCAGAGACAAAAATCCAAGGGCTAAAAAAATTTTACGGAGTAAGCACGAAAGAAGGTTTAGAATTCTTTGAAGCTCATAAATCAGCAGATGTGATCCACAGAGCGGAGTGTGAGAAGCTATTAGATGGCCTATCTTCGGAGGAACAGAAAAAAGCAGAGGAAGCATCTTTATTAACTGCTAGATATCTCTGGAATTTTCTAAGCGGAATGGTTTCAAAGCATAATCTCAAGGCAGCTGCTTAAAAATTAAAGTCTAGATTGACAATTTAGTGTAAGAGGAATACCTATAAACAAGGTATGGAGATTTATCTTCCAATTGTACAAGTTCATATAGACGTTATTTTTATTTTATTTGTAAGTTTCGCTGTCGGCGTTTTATCTGGTTTATTTGGAGTCGGTGGCGGTTTTTTAATGACACCTTTTCTCATTTTTCTGGGTATCCCTCCAATTTATGCTGTACCAAATGAAATTAACAATATTTTAGCAACTTCCGTCTCGGGGTCTATGACTCACTGGTTTAAAAATACTTTAGACTACAAAATGGGATTAATGATAATAATCGGAGGTATTATTGGAACAGTGCTAGGGATTATTACATTCATTTTTTTCAAAGAGATCGGAAAATTAAGTTTAATAATTTCATTATCGTATATGTATTTACTTGCTATCATAGGTACGTTAATGCTTATTGAGGGAGCAAGTGAAATAGATAGAGCAAGGAAAAAAATTACTTTAAAACAGAAATTACATACCCATTATTGGATTCACGGTTTACCTTTTAAATTAAGATTTCCAAAATCAAGGTTATATGAAAGCGCTTTTACACCTATCCTCTTAGGAGTTGTAGTAGGATTTGTTGCTGCGTTAATCGGAGTTGGTGGTGCTTTTTTAATGGTACCAGCTATGATTTATTTAATCGGTATGCCTATGAACTTAATTCCAGGAACATCTTTATTTGTCACTGTTTTCATTAGTGCTTTAGTTACAGTTTTACATGCATTTAGCTACGGCTCAATTGATTTAATTTTAGTAATAATTTTAGTAATCGGTTCAATAGTTGGTGTGCAAGTAGGTCAAAAAGTTGGTCAATATTTAGATAGTTCCCATTTAAAGACTCTGTTTGCAATGTTATTATGTGCGGTCGCAATAGCAATTGCTTATGATACTTTTTTTTACGATGGAGTGAGAGAACTTAAAGACACAGAAATAGTAAATATAGAAAATTTAAATATTTTTTCAAAATTTATATATAAACTTTCGGAAAACAATCCTCTTTTATATGGTTCATTTGCTATTATCTTAGCAGTAATTTTAGGAGTAGTAGCTGCTGGAGCTAGGAGGTTATTAAGTAAATATAGGCATTTATTTTTGATAAAGAAATAGTTTAATTAATGAAAAATAAAAACCTTAGCTTCAAAAAAAAATTTGTACTTTCATTTTTTGCAATATTTTTATTTTTTTTCTTTCTTGAGTTTATTTCAAGAATATTTATATCTTCGACAACTAGTAATTTTAAAGCTTTTTATTACGGTTTTAATGAAAACATTAAAATTGATATTAATCACCTAATAAAATTTAAAATTAACTTAACAGATTTACGGGATCTAAATTTAACTGTTAATGAAATTAAAAAAAATCTAACAAAATCAAATAATAAAAAAAAAAATATAATTTGGGCATTTGGTGGTTCAACAACTAAAGGAAACTTTTGTGGCAGCAATGCATCTTCCTGGCCTAAGATACTTTCAGACAAAAACAAAAATATAGATGTTGTAAATTACGGTCAAAATGGAATTGACAGCTATGTGTCTCTTCAAATTCTAAGAAACAGCGGGATAAAAAGTAAGAATTTACCTCAAAGTATAATCTGGGCTCATAAATTTAATGAAATTAATGTGATTTACCAAGGAATTAAGAAAGACCCAAATAATATACTTATCAATTCTAACAAAAATGAAAAGAGACAATTATATTTTGAAATTCTCAAAATTGAAAAAACTATCGAAAAATATTCTTTATTTTATAAAATTTTGAAGAATGTTATAATTACATCGAATAGAAAAATAATTAGAAATTTTACAAATAAACATATAAATCCGAGTTTAACAAAAGAAGATTTTACTTTTGCCGCAAAAAATTTCGAATTTAATACAAGAGAAGCAATTAAATTATCAAAAAATCTTGGTATAAAAAATTTCTACATAGTATCTTTACCTTCATTAAAAAATTTCGAGGAAAGAATGAAAGATAAGTTTTTCATTCATTACTATAACTCAGTAAGAAATCTAAAAAAAAATGATGATGTATATTTTATTGATCTGAGTAAAAAGCCAATATTTCTTAAAGAACAAAACTCATTATTTTGTGATGATACTCATAAAACATTAAAAGCGAATATTTTAGTTGCAAATTTTATTGATTCATTTATTCAGTAATTTAAGAAAATCATGAGCAAAAAATCTTCAGAGAAAAGTTTTGGTTTATTATTTGGATTTGTTTTTTTGTTAATATCAATTTGGCCTATTTTTTCTGCAGGTAATATAAGAGCTTGGGCGTTAGTTTTATCTTTAATTTTTTTTTTAATTTCTTTAATAAAACCCAATTTACTAAGAATATTGAATAATTTATGGATTAAATTAGGCATATCCCTTGGTTCAGTGATTGCCCCAATTATAATGTTTTTAATTTTCTTTTTTATTTTAACTCCAATTAGTATTTTTATAAGAATTCTTGGTAAAGACTTGTTAAATATAAAATTTTCAAATAGTAATAGTTATTGGCATAAAAGAGATAAAAATACTGAATCTATGGATAAACAATACTAATGTTGGATTTTCTTAAAGAATTTTGGGAGTTTTTAAAATTTAGAAAAAAATATTGGTTATTTCCAATAATAATAGTATTGGCTTTATTCGGAGCTTTAATTGTTTTAAGCCAAGGTTCAGCTGTAGCTCCATTTATTTATACTATTTTTTAATGTCAATTATCTTAGGAATTTCTGCTTTCTATCATGATAGCGCTGCAACTTTAATAAAAGAAGGAAAAATAATTGCCGCTGCTCAAGAAGAGAGATTTTCAAGAAAAAAACACGATGATAATTTCCCAAAAAATGCCATAAAATTTGTTCTCTCAAAAGCAAAAGTGAAATTAAATGAAATTCAAAATATAATTTTTTATGAAAAACCATTTCTAAAGTTTGAGAGATTACTAGAAACATATATGGCTTTTGCTCCAAAAGGTTTCAAATCATTTTCAATGGCAATGCCTGTTTGGTTAAGAGAAAAATTGTTTCAAAAAAAATATTTGTATGACTTATTAAGAAATATTGATGAAGATTTTAATAATATAAATCAAATTAAATTTTCTGAACATCACTTAAGTCATGCTGCATCTGCATTTTATCCCTCTCCTTTTGATAAATCTTTAATTTTAACTATGGATGGTGTCGGTGAATGGGCAACTACAACAGTAGCAATCGGCGAGTCAAATAAAATTAATATTATTAAAGAATTGAATTTCCCCCACTCATTAGGATTATTATACTCAGCATTTACTTATTACACTGGTTTTAAAGTTAATGGAGGGGAATATAAACTTATGGGATTAGCCCCTTACGGATTACCAAAATATTATGATTTAATAGTTGAAAAATTAATTGATATCAAAGAAGACGGATCATTCAGATTAAATCAAAAATATTTTAACTATGCCACTGGCTTAACAATGACTAATGAAAATTTTAATAATCTTTTTGGAAAAAAACCAAGAGAAAAAGACGAAAAGATTACACAATTTCACATGGATATAGCATCATCAATTCAAAAGGTAACTGAGCATATAGTGTTAAGAATAACAAAATCTTTAAGAAATGAATTTAAAATTCCAAATTTATGTCTTGCAGGGGGCGTCGCATTAAATTGTGTTGCCAATGGCAAAATCTATAAAGAGAAAATATTTGATAATATATGGATACAACCAGCATCAGGTGATGCAGGCGGCTCATTAGGGGCTGCATTAGCTTATTGGTATAAAGAATGTAAAGGTAATAGAATTATAGAAGAAAACGATAATATGGCTGGTTCGCTTTTAGGACCAGAATATAGTGATGATCAAATAATTTCAAAACTTGATGAAATGGGTGCAAGTTTTAAAAAGTACGATGAGGACGAATTAATTAATTTAACAGCGAAGTATCTGTCCGAGGGAAAAACAATAGGTTGGTTTCAAGGTAAAGCAGAATTTGGTCCAAGAGCATTAGGAAACAGGTCAATATTAGCAGATCCTAGATCAGCTAATATGCAAAAAAATTTAAATCTAAAAATTAAATTTAGAGAAAGTTTTAGACCTTTTGCACCATCAGTCCTTGAGGAAAAAGTAAATGAATGGTTTGAATATGATAAAAAAAGTCCTTACATGCTTATGGTAGCTAGAGTAAAAAAAGATAAGCTGATTGAGATGACCAAGACTGAGACAAAGCTTTTCGGAATTGATCAGTTAAATATTAAAAGATCTCTAATTCCAGCAGTAACCCATGTAGATTATTCTGCGAGAATACAAACTGTAAATGAAAAACAAAATAAAAAATACTATAATTTGATAAAGAAATTT
>CACNWV010000012.1 GCA_902624195.1 uncultured Pelagibacteraceae bacterium | reverse complement strand
TATTTGCCGATCAGAACCGAAAGGATGTTATCTCAGACACATAATCTTGAAACTACGACAACTAACAATGAGAGTGAAGCTCTACTTTTAGAGGCAAATTTAATAAAAAAATTTAAACCGAAATTTAATATTTTATTAAAAGACGACAAATCATTTCCTTATATTTTTATATCTGGTCATAAGTTTCCAAGAATAGAAAGGCACCGAGGTTCTAAAAATAGACCCGGTAAATATTATGGACCTTTTGCAAGTTCTTTGGCTGTAAATATGGCAATAAAAACTATTCAGAAAATATTTTTATTAAGATCTTGCACTGACAAACAGGTAGAGGCTGCTAACAAAACATGTTTTAATTATTTGCTTAAAAGATGCGCGGGACCTTGTGGAGGTAAAATTACTGAAGATGACTATGGAAAATTGGTTGAAGCCGCAGATGAGTTTTTAAGTAAAGGAAAATCAAGAAAAATACAAAAAACTCTTTCACAACAAATGGAAAGTGCTAGCGAGGAACTTGACTTTGAAAAAGCTGCAATAATGAGAGATAAAATTAAATCCCTAAATATAATCCAATCTTCCTTAACAGTAACTGAAGCAAATCTGATCGAAGCTGATGTTATTGCTGGATATAAAGAATCTGGTAAGACCTGTATTCAAGTTTTTTTTTATAGATCTAAGCAAAACTGGGGTAACCAAGCATTTTTTCCTAAACATGATGAAGAGGAGAGTATTAAGGATATTCTATCTTCTTTCATTTCTCAATTTTATGAAAATAAGGCAATACCTAGCTTAATAATCACTAACTCAGATGTTAATGACAAAAAACTATTAGAGGAAACATTTTCCAATAAAGAAAATAAACAAGTTATCCTTAAACAAGCTAAAAGTAGAAATGAAGTTAGCATTTTAAAGCTTGCAGAAAAAAATGCAAAACAAGCTCTAACTCAAAAACTTATTCAATCAGATACTAATAACGGTTTAATTGAAAGTTTATCAACTAAATTTAAAATTAATGAGAATATTGATTTGATTGAAGTTTACGATAATAGCCATATACAAGGTACAGACTCGATAGGTGCTTTAATTTGTTTTGGCAGAGAGGGTTTCATTAAAAAGAGATACAGAAAATTTAATATCAAAAATAGTGAAGTTAAAAATGATGATTATGGAATGATGAAAGAAGTTTTATTTAGAAGATTTTCTAAAGCAGTGAAAGAAAAATCTGGCTCACTTTCTCTACCTGATTTAGTTGTTTTAGATGGTGGAAAAGGACAATATTCTGTTGGCAGGGAAGTATTAGATGGACTTGGTTTATACGATCTTCCAATTATAGCTGTGGCAAAAGGGAAAAGAAGAAATGCCGGGGAAGAGAAGATTTATTTTAAAGGCAAGGAATATAAATTAAACAAAAATGATCCATTATTGTTTTTTATTCAAAGAATTAGAGATGAAGCACACAGATTTGCTATAAGCACTCACAGAGCTAAAAGAAAGAAAAACCTTAGCAAATCTTTGTTAGATCAAATTCAAGGGATCGGAAAACAAAGAAAAAGAGCTTTATTAAATCATTTTGGGTCTGCACGTGCGGTTGAGTCTGCAAGCTTTGATGATTTAAAGTCAGTAGAAGGAATAGAAGACAATATAGCAAAGAAAATATATGATTATTTTCACGAATAAATGAGATTAAAAATACCAAATATACTTACGATTGGTCGAATAATTATTGTGCCAATATTTGTTATAACTTTTTTTATTCCAGGATTTTTTGGAGATCTAATACCCTTTTTTTTGTTTGTATTAGCTAGTTTCACTGATTATTTAGATGGATTGTTAGCTAGATTATTTAAAGAAGAGTCTAAGTTAGGTGAATTATTGGACCCTATCGCAGACAAAATTTTAGTTTCTGCTGCTCTTATTTTGCTAGTAATGAATGGTACAATTAAAAATTACGAGGTTATTGCTGCAATAATCATATTAACTAGAGAAATTTTAATTTCTGGGCTTCGTGAATTTCTAGCTAAAGGGAAGATAACTATGCAAGTAACAAGCTTATCAAAATTAAAAACTTTTATTCAAATGGCTGCGATTGCCATCTTGTTAACTGGTGATATAGGAAATAAAATAATTAATTTTCAAGACTATAATGCTCAAACGGTAGGGATTATTCTTTTATGGCTCTCAGCATTTTTAACTTTATATACTGGCTATGATTACCTTAGAAAAGGTATTGATCATGCTATTAACGAGGATAGTAAAGATTAGGCAGCAGATTCTTTTCTAACCAGGTTTTGATAAGCATCATTTAAATCTGAAATTACTTTGCAAACTTCAAATTTATAGTTGTTAATTTGTGATACTGGAGTTACTTCTGCTGCTGTTCCAGTTAAAAAACATCCAACAAAATTTTTCATTTCCTCAGGTTTAATTTTCCTCTCTATAACTTTTATTCCTTTAGATTTAGCAATTTTTATTACTTCACGTCTTGTAATACCATCTAAGAAAGAGTCTGGTGTTGGTGTATGTAGTTCACCAGCCTCATCTTTGAAAAATACGTTTGCCCCTGTTGCCTCGGCAATATTTCCCTCGTGATCAAGCATCAAAGAATCTGTAAAACCCTGAGCTTCAGCCTCATGTTTTGATAATGTGCAAATCATATACAAACCTGCAGCTTTAGTGTCCCAAGGTATAGTATTTGGTGCGGGTCTCCTCCAGCTTGAAATATTTAATTTTATTCCTTTTAACTTTAACTTTGGATCGAAATAAGAACCCCACTCCCAAGTTGCAATAGCAACGTGAATTTTATTTTTTTGGGCAGATATTGCCATCATCTCACTGCCTCTCCAAATTAAAGGTCTCACGTATCCATTAAGAACTTTCTGTATATTAACAATATTTTTACAAGCATCGTTTATCTCATTTTGAGTGTAGGGGACCTTAATTCCCATTCTTTTAGCTGAATAGAATAATCTTTCTGTGTGTTCTTGAAGTTTAAAAATTTCTCCCTCATAAACTCTTTCACCTTCAAATACACAACTGGCGTAATGAAGGCCATGATTCAAAATGTGAATATTGGCATCTTTCCAATCAACAGTTTTGCCATTGAACCAAATTTTTCCTGATCTTTTATCGTAAGGTATACTTTCCATCTGAAGTAAATATATAGATTTTTTTTATTTAAAAAAGTATATTCCAAAAGAGGATAAGTCAATATAACTTACCATTATGAAAGATTTATTGTACCTAAAAGATGATCAAATAAAAGAGTTTATACAGCTCCTTTATTACGCTTATAGGGAGACCTTTTCTGACCCAAGAGAAATCTTATCAAAAAAATTTTTTGGGCCTGCGCACCTTAGAGCATTACACTTAATTGAGGGGAATCCAGGAATAAACTTAGGAGAATTAATTTTTAAATTGAAGGTGACAAAGCAAAGTCTAAATAGAGTATTACGAGACCTCATTAATGCAAAAATGATCAAACAAATACAAGATGAAAATGACACGAGAAAAAAAAACTTATTTCTAGATAAAGATGGAAAAGTTTTTTTTGATAGTGTTTATAATTCTCAAAAAAAAAGGATATTTAATGCTCTAAAAAATTCTAGCTCAGATTCAGTTATAAAATTTAAAAACGTTTTAAAAAAAATTATTGATGGAAAATGATAAATTACATATTTTAGTAGTTGATGATGATGACAGAATAAGGAGTCTTTTAAAGGATTACCTTTGTGGGAACGATTATATTGTATCTACAGCAGAAAATGCAGAGCAAGCTAAAATTAAATTAGAATATTTAAAGTTTGATATAATTATTTTAGACGTAATGATGCCTGGTCAAGATGGATATGATTTGACTAAAGAAATAAAAAAAAATATTAGAGTTCCAATAATTTTATTAACTGCCAAAGGGGAGGTTGAGAGTAGAATAAAAGGTCTGGAACTTGGTGCAGATGATTATTTAGGAAAACCATTTGAGCCAAAAGAATTACTTTTACGCATAAAGAATATTATCAAGAATACAAACAAAATTGATATGAATTCTAAATATTTAGTTGGGTATGCAAATATTGATTTAAATAAAATGACTATCAGTTTAAAAGACAAAAATAAAAAGATAAATAGATCAGAAAAAAAAGTCTTGATAGAGATGCTTTCAAACCCGGGCAAAACTTTTAGTAGAGAGGAAATTGGCAAAATTTCTGGAATTACCCAAGAACGATCTATTGATGTAATGATTACAAGGCTTAGACAAAAACTTGAGATTGATCCAAAAAATCCAAAATATTTACAAACTATAAGAGGCTCTGGCTATGTTCTTTGGATTCAATAAAATTTTAAAAGTTATTTTACCTAAGAGACTATTTTATAGAGCCTTAATAATTGTAGCTGCACCAACCATTTTACTTCAGTTTATCATTACAATAGTTTTTTATGATAGTATTTGGATTAAGGCTAATAAAAACACTACAAGATCTTTAGTTGCTCAGCTTAAAACTATCGAAGAAATATATCAAAATGATAAAAAAAATTTAGATTTTTTTACTGATAGTTATAAAAATAATTTTGATTTTGAAATCGGAATTAATCAAAATGAATTTCCTGCGATTTCCGGTGAAAGAAAATTCAGCCCAATGGATAGATCTCTTCGCAGAGAATTAAAATCAACTTTTGGAAATAATAATTATTGGTTTAGCACGTCTAAATTTAAAAATGCAGTTGAAATAAAAATTAAATCTGAAAATGATGTGATTGAATTTTTGGTACCTAAAGAAATGGTTTCTGCCTCTTCAGTTAGACTTTTTGTTTTATGGACAACCCTACCTTCAATTGTTTTGGTTATAATAGCTCTTATTTTTTTAAAAAACCAAACCAGGCCTTTAGTAAAACTTGCCAAAGCAGCAGAAAGATTCGGGAAAGGTGATTATGTTAATGACTTTCGCCCCTCTGGAGCGCAAGAAATAAGAAAAGCAGCCTACGAATTCGATCGTATGGCAAAGAGAATAAATAGACACTTAAACCAGAGATCTGAAATGCTGTCTGGTATAAGCCATGATTTAAGAACTCCTTTAACTAGATTGAAATTACAATTAGCGATGTTAAATCAAAAAGATTTATCAAAAAATATGTCGAAAGACATAGATGAGATGGAAAAAATGCTCAATGATTATCTTCAATTTGCTAAAACGCAAGCTCAAGAAAAAACTATTGAAATTAATTTAAATAAGTTATTTCGTGAAATAACCAAAAGTTTTAACAATACTAATTTGGAAATTTCATATCTTGATGACATAATCTTAAAAGGTAGGCCCACGGCTTTGAAGCGATCATTTGAAAACATTATACAAAATGGTTTGACTTATGGAAAAAAAGTTTTTGTTCAATTGCAAAAAACATCAAACCGAGCGATGATAATAATAGATGATAACGGGCCTGGAATACCAGAGGATCAATATAAAAATGTATTTAAGCCTTTCTTTAGATTGGATAAAAGTAGGAGTCTCAATAAATCTGGTGTTGGTTTGGGTTTAGCTATTGTAGAGGATGTAATTAATTCACATGGTGGAAATGTTCAACTGGCAAAAGGTCAATTCAAAGGTTTGCAAGTCAAAATTTCTTTACCTTTTTAGTTTTATTTTTACTTTTTAATTTTTTAATAATTTTATCTTGTTTTTGAACAACTTTTTTAAGAACTTCAAACTCTTCTCTAGAGACGAGATTAAGTTTATTAATTATTTTATCTTTCTTAAATTTAAAATCATTAGAAATTTCATTTTGAAGATCTTTTGTAGTTAAAATACCATTTTCAATCAAGTTTGATAATGTTTTTAGAATTTTTCCTGAATTACTCATATCTCATCTTATTTGATAGGAATGTAGATTTCAAATATGTTATAAGAGGTCATGTTTACCCATAATTTAGATCCAGTTATATTTAATTTTGGAATAATTGCTATCAGGTGGTACTCTTTAGCATATATCTTTGGTATTTTGATTGGTTGGTGGTACGGAAAAAAAATCATTTCAACACAATTTCAAATAAAAGATAAATCTGAATTAAATCAATTTGATGACTTAATTACTTATTTGATCATTTCAATAATTATAGGTGGCAGATTAGGTTATATTTTTTTTTATAATTTAAAATATTATCTTTCAAATCCCTTAGATATAATTAAGATTTGGGAAGGAGGAATGTCTTTTCACGGGGCTTTAATTGGAATAATTTTGGGAACATATCTATTTTCTTTAAGAAATAAAACAAAAATGATGTTTCATCTAGACATTATTGCATGTGTATCTCCGATTGGAATTTTTTTAGGTCGTACTGCAAATTTTATAAATGGTGAGCTTGTAGGAAAAGCGACCTCGATGCCTTGGGGAGTAATTTTTCCAAAGTTAGATGGGATCTCTAGACATCCTTCCCAATTGTATGAAGCTTTGCTGGAGGGAGTAATTTTATTTTTTTTACTAAAATTTTTTATATCAAAGCAAAACTATAAATTAGGAACTTGCTCTTGTATGTTTTTAATTTTTTATGGAATTTTTAGAACTGTATCAGAATTTTTTAGAGAGCCTGATTCTCATATAGGTTACTTATTTAATCTAATAAGTACTGGATCCGTATTAAGTATTTTAATGATCATCTCTGGCTTAATGATGTATAGTTTTATAAAAAAAAATGAAATCTAATGTAAAATTTTTTAAAAATTCAAAATATTTACCAGTGGACAGGTTTTTCAACAATGTTCTTTACGACAAGAAAGATGGGTATTACAACTCTAAAAAACCATTTGGAGAAAAAGGTGACTTTATTACTTCACCTAAAATTTCAAATTTATTTTCAGAAATGATCGCTATTTGGATAGTTGCAACCTGGGAAATTTTTGGAAAGCCGAAAAATTTTAATATTGTAGAGCTTGGCCCAGGAGACGGCAGCTTAATAAAAATTTTGATAAAGGTTTTTAAAAATTTTCCAGAATTCAATAAATCCAAAAAAATTTTTTTATTAGAAAAAAGTAATTTTTTAGCAAAAATACAAAAAAAAAATCTTAAGAGTAATAACATTAGATGGATTAAAAATTTCAATGATCTAAAAAAAGGGCCAGTTATTTTTTTTGGAAATGAGTTTTTTGACGCAATTCCAATAAAACAATTTAAACGTAAAGATAATATTTTATTTGAAAAATATTACTCTTTGAATAAAGATTTTAAAATTAAATCATGCTTTAAAAAAGCATCAATTACAGACTTTAAAAGTATTAATTCGTTTAAATCTTTAAGAAATCTACAATTTATTGAATACCCAAAAAGTGGGTTGGATGAATTAAAAAAAATTATTAAAAAAGTAAAAGATTTAGAGGGTTGTGTTTTGTTAATTGATTATGGTTATTTAAAACCGAACAATCAAGATACTTTGCAATCAGTTTTAAGGCACAAAAAAAATCCTATCTTAAAAAATATTGGGAAAGCTGACGTAACATCACATGTTAATTTTGCTCTACTTAAAGAATTTTTTGTTAAAAATAAATTAAAGGTAAAAAATACTATTTCTCAAAGTGAATTTTTATTAAATTTAGGAATAAAAGAAAGAGCAGAAATAGTTGCTAAAAAAATGAAATTTACAGATCAAGCTAACTTATTTTATAGATTAAAAAGATTAATAAGTCCAAAATCTATGGGGACTTTGTTTAAAGTAAATTTAGCCTATAATTATAAATATAATAAATTTATTGGTTTTAAGTAATGTTTTATTCAAAAAAATTAAAAAAATTTAAGGAAATTAAGCATTGTTTTTTTTCTCGAAAAGGTGGGGTTTCAGAGGGGTTATATAAAAGTTTAAATTGTGGGCTTGGCTCTAGAGATAAAAGGAAAAATATTTTAAAGAATCTAAGTTATGTGGCAAAAAAATTGAAATCTAATAAAAAAAATTTAATTTTAATGAAGCAAACTCATAGTAATAAAGTTATTAAAATAAAAAACAATAATTCAAATAAAAAAATAATTTCTGACGCAATTATTACAAATAAAAAAGGAATAATCTTAGGGGTTTTAACTGCAGATTGTGTCCCTATTCTACTATTTGATTACAGTAGTAAATATATAGCTTGTATTCATGCTGGATGGAGGGGTGCATTCTCTGGAATAATAGAAAACACAATAACAAAAATTAAAAAACTTACTTCGCAAAATAATTTTTATGCTAGTGTAGGCCCTTGTATTGGAAGAAATAATTATGAAGTAGATCTGAAGTTTTATTATAAGTTTGTAAAAAGAGCTAAAAATAACAAAAGATACTTTTCAAAAAAAAATAGTAAAAAGAAATTTTTTGATTTGCGAAATTTCATTAACGATAAACTCGTAAGGCTAAATGTTAAGACTGATCACGTGATTCATGATACTTTTAAGGAAAGTAACAACTTTTTTAGCTATAGAAGGTCATCAAATTTAGGACACAAAGATTATGGAAGATGTTTATCAGTAATTAAGTTAAATTAGATTAAATTTGAAAACTTTACAAAATAATTGTATAAATAATTACATTTCATGAAAATTTTATCTGGAACTAGCAATTTAAAGCTTAGCAAAGATATCTCCAAAAACCTCAAACTAAAATTAATAAATACAAATATTAGAAGATTTGCCGACGGAGAAATTTACATTGAAATAAATGAAAATATTAGAGGTAATAGTGTTTTTGTAATCCAATCGACTTCTAATCCCGCTAATGACAATATTATGGAACTCCTTTTAGTTATTGATGCTTTAAAAAGATCATCTGCAAAAACTATAACAGCTGTTATTCCTTATTTTGGTTATGCAAGGCAAGATAGAAAAGTTGCACCTCGTACTTCAATATCAGCAAAAGTAATTGCGAACTTAATATCTAACGCTGGTGCTACCAGAGTAGTTACTGTAGACTTACATGCTGGACAAATACAAGGTTTTTTTGATATGCCTGTAGACAATTTATACACAGCCCCTCTTTTTGCAAAATATATTAAAAAAAAGTTTAAAGATAAAAAGTTAATTTGTGTTTCGCCGGATGTAGGTGGAGTTGCAAGAACTAGAGCTTTAGCAACTAGAATTAAAGCAGATTTAGCAATTATTGACAAAAGAAGACCTGCGCCCGGTAAGTCAGAAGTAATGAATATTATTGGGGATGTAAAAAATAAAACTTGTATTATAGTTGATGATATAATTGATAGTGGTGGAACGATTGTTAATGCTGTTGATGCTTTAAAAAAGAGTGGCGCAAATGAAGTTTATGTATTTATAACTCATGCAGTTTTAAGTGGTGACGCAGTAAAAAAAATAAAAAACTCAAAAATCAAGAAATTAATTATAACAGATACCATTGATAATGATCAAAAAATTAAAAATAATAATAAAATTGAGGTGTTGTCAATTGCCTCACTCATGTCAGAAGCCATTAAAAGAATAGCAAATTCAAATTCAGTATCAGATTTATTTAATTAACGCTTGTTTTAGTTTTGATCTTGAGATATATAACTTTTTTTACAATTTTATGAGTAATCTAAAAGCTACAAAAAGAGAGAACTTATCAACTGGCTCTAATAACAAGTTAAGAGCAGAGGGTTTTATACCTGCAATTCTCTACGGAGGTAAAAATCCAAATCAAAACATTTCTATAAGTAAGAAAGAAATTTCAAATATTATAAATTCTGAAACTTTTTTATCAAAAGTATTAGAAATTGACATTGATGGTAAAAAAGAAAAAGTGATACCAAGAGATGTATCTTACCATGTAGTCTCTGAAGAACCGCTACATATAGATTTTATGCGAATTGTCTCTGGGAAGAAAATAATTTTAGAAATTCCAGTAAAGTTTATTAATCATCCTGACTCACCTGGTTTAAAAAGAGGAGGCGTTTTGAACATTGTAAGGAGAAAATTAGAATTAAGGTGCCCAGCAGAAAGTATACCAGATGAAATTATTGTAGACTTAAAAGGAACTGAAATAGGAACTAGTATTAAAATTTCCTCGGTAAAACTTCCTGAAAACATTATCCCAACAATTGTAGATCGTGATTTCGTAGTGGCAACCGTAGCAGCTCCCACAGTTATTAAAGAACCAGAAAAACCAACAGAAGAGTCTCCAGCAGCTGAAGGCGCAGAGGGTGGAGAAGCTCCAGCAGAGGGAGCAGAGGCAGCAGCTAAGGACGGAGAAGCGTCTAAAAAAGATGAAAAATCAAAAGATGGAGCTTCTGCAAAAAAACCTGAAGATAAAAAACCTGCTGAAAAAAAACCTGCAGATAAAAAATAGATAATATGCTTTTACTTGTTGGATTGGGTAATCCAGGTTCAGACTATACAAACACAAGACATAATATTGGTTTTAAAATAATTGATGCCATAAATGATCATTTCAAACTTTCAAAACAAAAACCTAAATTTAAAGGCTTACTTACTACCGGAAATATTGAGGAAAAGAAAATTTACGCGATAAAGCCTCTTACATTTATGAATAATTCTGGAACAGCTATCAAAGAGCTTATTGACTACTTCAAAATTGAAGCAAAAGATGTATTCGTTTTTCATGATGACATGGACATAGATTTTGGAAAAGTAAAAGCTAAGTTTGGCGGTAGCAGTGCCGGGCATAATGGAATTGAATCAATCGACAAGTTTATAGGTAAAGATTATTCCAGAGTTAGAATTGGTATAGGTCATCCAAAGCAAAAAAAGAAGGTAAATAATCATGTTCTTGAGGATTTTAAAGAAGATGAAGAGGAAAAAATAAAAGAAATTACAGAAAATATAGTTAAACAAATTCCAACATTAATTGATAAAAAAATAGATTTATTTTCAAGCAAAGTTAATCAGAATCTCAATGGGATTTAAATGTGGAATTGTAGGACTGCCTAATGTAGGAAAGTCTACTTTATTCAACGCTCTTACGGCCTCAAAAAATGCTGAGGCAGCTAATTTTCCCTTTTGTACAATTGACCCAAACATTGGTGTGGTTGATGTAGTGGATAACAGGCTTGATGAATTATCAGAACTATCAAAATCCAAAAAAAAAATTTATGCAAATATTACTTTTGTTGATATAGCTGGGTTGGTAAAAGGAGCTTCTAAAGGCGAAGGTTTGGGTAATAAATTCCTTTCTCATATCAGAGAAGTTGATGCCATTTTGCATTTAGTAAGATGTTTTGAATCAGATAAAATTACTCATGTTAATTCAAAAATAAACCCCTCTGATGATTTAGAAACAATTAAAACAGAAATAATATTGTCAGATATAGATGTTATTCAAAAAAAACTTGAAAAAGGTAAAAAAAAATTTTTGAGTGAAAAAGAAAAACAAATTTTAGAAGACAAACTTTCCATTTTAAATAAAGGTGAGGAAATAAAAGCTATTAATAATGAAGAGAGTAAATTTTTGTCCACTATAGGCCTTTTAAGTATCAAGCCTAAAATCATAGTTTGTAATGTGGATGAGGAAAATTTATCAAGTGGTAACGTTTTCACTAATCAAATTAAAGACAAATATCCAAATGAAAAAATTATTCTTATTTGCGCTGATATTGAAGATCAGCTATCTGGGCTTGATAAAGAAGAAAAAGAGATTTTCATGAAAGATATAGGTTTAAGCAAAACAGGTTTAAATAAGCTTATAAGAGAAGGTTATGATTTATTAGAGCTTGATACTTTTTTCACATCTGGGCCTGAGGAAAGTAAAGCTTGGACTGTAAAAAAAAATACTTTAGCGCCAAAAGCAGCAGGTGTAATTCACACTGATTTTGAAAAAAATTTTATAAGAGCAGAGGCAGTATCTTCTGAGGATTTTATAAAGTACGGCAGTGCAGAGAAATGTAAAGAAAATGGAAAGCTAAGAATTGAAGGTAAAGATTATATAGTTAAAGATGGAGATGTTTTATACTTCAGAGTCAACCCTTGACCATATCTTTTTCATACTTAGATAAACTAAAATAGTTAAAAGCACCAAATAAATAATTACTTTAACTCCTGTTTTATGTCTTTCTTCGAGTTCTGGCTCTGCTGCCCAAGCTAAGAAAGTTGTAACATCTTTTGCCATTTGATCAACAGTTGACTCTGTGCCATCCGCGTACTCAACTAAGCCATCCATCAGGTTATTTGGCATTTTAATTTTATTGCCTATCATATATTTATTATAATAAACTCCATCATCCAAAATAATATTAGGGGGAGGATCTTCGTAGCCAACTAAAACAGAATAAATATAATTTGCTCCACCTTTTCTTGCTTTAACTAAAACTGACATGTCAGGAGGATATGCTCCTCCGTTTGCTGCTGTGGCAGCTTGAACATTTGGATAGGGATTTTTGAATTTATCTGAAGGTCTACCTGGTCTAGTAAACATTTCTCCTTGATCGTCTGGTCCATCTTGAATCTCAAAACTCGCTGCTATAGCCTTAACTTCTTGTTCAGAAAATTCTGGACCTCCTGATTCACCTAAATTTCTATAACTCAAATATTGCATTGAATGACATGATGAACAAACCTCTTTATAAACTTGGAAACCTCTTTGAAGTGAAGCTCTGTCGAAAGTGCCTGTCAATCCTTTGAAGCTCCAATCTACTTTAATTGGGTCGACCATTTCAGCACTATTTAAAGGTTTAAGTTGGATTATTAGAGAAAAAATAAATAATAGTAATTTTAAATTAGACTTTCTCATCCATTTTCCTAGCTATTGATGGTTCTGCGCCTCCAGATAATACAGGTTCGGAAATACTCATTGGTATTGGATCTGTTTTTTCTAAATAACCAACTACGGGCATTACTACAATGAAATGAAGGAAGTAATAAATAGTGCCCACTCTAGCTAAAACTAAATAAATACCTTCAGCAGGCATCGCTCCTACATAACCAAGCATTAAGACGTCAATGACCAGTATCCAAAAGAACTGCCTATATAGTGGTCTAAAAACTGCTGATCTTACTTTAGAAGTGTCTAACCAAGGTAGCACGAATAATATAAATATTGCGCTAAACATTAAAATTACACCACCCAATTTGTCAGGTACGGATCTCAATATAGCATAAAAGGGTAGCAAGTACCATTCTGGAACTATGTGTGCAGGAGTAACTAATGGATTTGCTGGTATATAATTATCAGAGTGACCTAAAACATTTGGTGTAAAAAAAACAAATCCAGCGAATATAATCATAAAAACTAAAAGAGCAAAAGCGTCTTTTATGGTTATGTAAGGATGGAATGGTACGGTATCTTTAGATGGTTTCTTTATATCTATACCTACAGGATTGTTATTGCCTGGAACATGTAACGCCCAAATATGTAATACGACTAAGCCTAAAATCAAAAATGGAATTAGGTAGTGCAGACTAAAAAATCTATTTAAAGTTGGATTATCAACAGAGTACGCTCCCCATAACCAAGTTGTAATGCTGTCTCCTACTAAAGGTATCGCGCTGAATAGATTGGTAATTACGGTAGCTCCCCAAAAGCTCATCTGTCCCCAGGGTAAAACATAGCCCATAAAAGCTGCTGCCATCATTAATAAGTAAATTAACAAACCGATAATCCAGATGACTTCTCTTGGTGATTTGTAAGATCCATAAAATAATGACCTAAAAATATGAATATAGACAGCAAGAAAAAACATTGAAGCTCCATTACTGTGTATATATCTAATTAACCATCCATAATTGACATCTCTCATTATGTGTTCAACGCTTGCAAATGCTAAATCTGCATGCGCTACATAGTGCATGGCTAAAACAATACCTGTAACAATTTGAGTAAGTAAACAAAAAGTCAATATACCACCAAATGTCCACCAATAATTTAAGTTTTTTGGAGTTGGATAATCTGTAAGATGCGCGCCTAAAGTTAGTAATGGCAAACGGTCATTAAACCACTTACCTGCTTTTGACTTTGGTACGTATTCGTGTTCACTCATATTTTATCCAATCTTAATAGTGTTGTTATTTACAAATTCAAATTTAGGAATCTCCATATTAGTCGGTGCTGGACCTTTTCTTATTCTGCCTGACACGTCATAGTGCGAACCGTGACACGGGCAAAACCATCCATTAAAATCACCTTTATCCTTTAACGGCACACAACCAAGATGAGTGCAAACTCCCAGCATTACTAACCATTCCTCTTTACCCTCTTTTACCCTATCTTCATCCTTTTGCGGATCAGGCAAATCGTCCATCTTTACGTTTCTAGCCTCCGCTATTTCTTCCTGAGTTCTTCTCTTTAAGAACACTGGCTTTCCTCTCCATAAAACTGTTATAGATTTACCAGGTTCAATGTTACTTATATCCACCTCTGTAGTAGCCAATGCTTGTTGAGCTTTATCTGGATTCATTTGGTCAATCATCGGCCAAATTACCGCTCCAACTCCCACGGCTCCAACTGTATAACTAGCTGTAAACAAAAAATCTCTTCGATTTACCTTTTTTTCTTCTTTGCTCATTTATGTTAGTGCTTATAATGTAATTATTAAATAAAACCATATTATAAAAATTTCTAGGGTCAGAATGACACATAATTAAGCCTAAATAATGCACATTGTCCTTTATAAACCCGATATCCCTCAAAATACTGCAGCAATTATTAGATTGAGCGCTTGTCTTAATTTAAAAATGCATATCATTGAACCTTGTGGATTTAATTTAAATGATACTAGATTTAAAAGAGTTGTCATGGATTATAAGGGTTTAAGTAAAATTATTAGACATGAGGATTTCGATGAATTTTTAAAAAAATATAAAAAAAATAGAATAGTTTTGATGACAACTAAGGCAAAAAAATTATATCATAAGTTCAAATTTAAAAAAAATGACATGCTTTTATTTGGTAGAGAAAGTTCTGGAGTTCCAGAAGAACTGCATAAAATGTTTAAAAATAAATTAAAGGTTCCAATGAATAAAAAAACTAGATCCCTTAATATAGCAATTAGTGTCGCAATCATTGCATCAGAAGCATTAAGGCAAAATAATTTACTTAAATGATTACTTCTGACTTTAGAAAAAAAATGGCTGATAGCTGGTTTTCATATTTACAAAATCAAATTTGTAAAGAATTTGAATATCTAGAAAAAAATAAGTCAAAATTCTCAAAAAGAGACTGGGAGAAAAGTAAAAAAAATGAAGGGGGTGGAACTTCATTTCTACTATCAAATGGAAAAATATTTGATAAAGTTGGAGTAAACAAATCTACCGTATCAGGAATTTTTCCTAAACAATTTAGGTCAAAAGTATTAGGAGCGGAGAAAAGAGGTAGATATTGGGCTTCAGGAGTCTCTGTTGTGGCTCACATGAAAAATCCTAAGATGCCTGCAATACATTTTAATACTAGATTTATAGTTACTTCTAAAGAGTGGTTTGGTGGAGGTATGGATGCAACTCCAAGTTATAAAGACCCTAAAGAAAAAAAGATGATACATGATGAATTAAAAAAAGTATGTATTCAAAATAAAAAAAATTATGAAAAATATAAAAAATGGTGTGATGAATATTTTTATTTACCGCATAGAAGAGAAGCAAGAGGAATTGGAGGTATTTTTTTCGATTATGAAACTAAAAATTGGATTAAAAATTTTAAATTTGTGAGAGAACTTGGTCTTTCTTTTATTGATATTTCAAAAAAAATTATCACAAGAAAAGAAAAAGTTAAATGGACGAAAAAAGATAAAGAAGAACAATTCATTAAGCGAGGTAGATATGTTGAGTTTAATCTTTTATATGATAGGGGTACAAAATTTGGATTAAACTCTGGAGGAAATATTGACTCAATATTAATGTCTCTTCCTCCTGAAGCAAGGTGGAAATAGTCATGGAAAAGGAACCGATTACTGTAAGTGGTCTAGAAATTTTAAAGGTAGAACTAGAAGATTTAAAAAATATTCAAAGACCAAAAATTGTAGAGGCAATTGCCGAAGCCAGATCTCATGGAGATTTAAAAGAAAACGCCGAATATCACGCTGCAAAAGAACAACAGGCATTAATAGAGAGCCGTGTAATTGCTATCAATGATATAATTGCGAGAGCAAATGTAATTGACGTTACAAAAATAGATAATAACGGAAAAGTAATTTTTGGATCAACTGTAAGATTGCAAGACCTAGAAATAGGTAAAAAAATTTCATATAGGTTAGTAGGCCAGGATGAGGCAGATATAAAAAAAAATTTAATCTTTTTTAAAAGTCCAATAGGAAAAGCTCTTATAGGTAAAAATAAAGGCGAAATGATAAGTGTGACTACGCCTTCCGGGGAAAGGAACTTTGAAATCCTAGAAGTAGAATATATTTAGTTAGAGTTTACTTTAATTATTTCTTCAATTCTCTTATTTGAAATCTTAAAATTATTATTTAACCACTCTTTCTCTACACTCTTTAAAACATTTCCAATAGACTGTCCCTCTTGCATGCCCTTACGTTTAAGTAATGTTCCATCTATTGGAAAAATAGGTATCTTAATTTTCAAAATTTTATTAAGAATTTTTGAAAAATCGTCAAATTTCACTTTTGAATTTATTGAATAATAAATCAAGTTAAGTGCTATTAAGTGATTTTTTCCGTTCAAATAAAGGTTTTTAATTAAATCTTTCTCAAAAAATTCTTTATCAAATTTTAATTTTATAAAATTTTTATTAAATCTTTCTAAAGACTCCTGAATCTTATTGGATACTTTATATTTATGAATAAAATATTCATGATTAGCTTTTTCGTCAATAAGCATCACTGCCAGCAAAATATCTACATTAACTCCAGTGTAATGATATACTTTTTTAAATCTTTCTAATCTTTCTAGATATAAGAATTCAGGAAATATCATTGAAAATATCTCTCTTAAATTACTACTGTGATTAATTGTTAAAAAATTTTTAAGACTTAAGATTTTTAGTAATTCGATTAAAATCCTCTCTTTAGAAATCTTTTTAATACCATCTAAATTTTGTTTAATTACATCACTTGACTCTGGTTCTACCGTAATATTGTATGTAATTTTAAATCTTAAAAATCTTATGATTCTTAAATAATCCTCCTCTATTCTTTTTTGTGGATCTCCAATAAACTTTACATTTTTATTTTTAAGATCAATTATACCCATTTGAGGGTCAAAAATTTTTCCATTAATATCCAAATAAATCGCATTAATAGTAAAATCTCTTCTCTCAGAATCTTGTTTCCAATCATCGGTAAATTCTACCTCTGCATGCCTTCCATCTGTTTTAATGTCTTTTCTAAGAGTTGTTATTTCAACTTTGTGTTTTTTAGACACAACGGTTACAGTTCCGTGTTTAACTCCTGTATCAATAACTTTTAAATTTGTATTTTCAAATTTTTTTTTTATCTGATCTGTTGTTAAAATTGTTGCAATATCTATATCTTCTATTTTTTCATTAAGAAGATATTTTCTCACACATCCACCTACAAATCTGGCGACTACTTTGTCTTCTGGGATACCATCTTGCAATTTTTTGAAAATAAATTTTAAATCTTTGTTTCTATAAAAAGGAAAAAAAAAACTTTTAATATTTTTTATAAAATTAAAACTTAGATTAAGCATAAATCTATGGCTGGGGCACTAGGATTCGAACCTAGGATGGCGGTATCAAAAACCGCTGCCTTACCGCTTGGCTATGCCCCAATTACAAATGACAGATATATCATAATTAAATAAATTTAAATAGTTTTTGCAATTGAGAACCAAAATTTAGGGTATTTCCTTCTCAATTTTTTAAGTGCGGCTAATGAACTATTTTTATTAACAAACACACCGTAGCAAGCAGATCCTGAGCCTGTCATTCTTGAAAAGAGGCATCCTTTAGCGTTGCTCAAACTGAGTAACAATTTTTTTAAAAACTTATGTCTATTTTCAACAATGGATTGTAGGTCATTTTTAGAATTTTTAAGAAGATTAATGAAATTACTCCTTAAGGCCAAGTTTTTTTTTACAGATATTTCAAATTTTGAGTAATTTTTTACTTTAAGATATACGCTTTTAGTGGAACTTTTTATCTTTGGAAAGACTAATAAAAAGTGAAATTTAAGTTTTTTGTTTATCTTAATTACAGACTTTAAGTTTTTTTGATATCCCTGATTATAGAAAAAAAGTCTTAAATCAGAGCCGACCCCCTTAGAAACTTTTCTTAAAATACTTTCATTTAATTTTTTTTTTGTTAGGTGCTTTAATAGTGTTGCTGCATTGCTTGTCCCTCCGCCAAACCCCGCAAAAACTGGGATTTTTTTATTTATTTTTACAGAATAATAATCGTTAATAATTTTATTCTTTCTAAGAATACTTAAAACTTTCCCAACTGAACTATTAGATTGGTTAACATCTTTAGAAAAAGGGCCATTAAAGGAAATTTTATCAGAATTCGTATTTTTAATTTTTTTAAGAAATATTTTATCATAAAGATCAATCAAGCAATAAATTGATTGAATATTATGAAGTCCGATTTTTAATCTTTTGTTAACAGACAAAGTTAAATTTATTTTTGCATATGATTTTAAGACCATACTTTTAAAGGCCTTTTATTAATTTTTGCTCAATTTTTTCCTTTAAATCATTTTCAGCTTTTTCGAGACTCAAAACATATTTCCAATAATATCGAGCTTGAATTTTTTTATCATTTTTCCAGAGTACATCTCCATAATGATCATTTACGATTGGATCAGCCGGCATTAAACTCACTGCAACTTGCAGGTACTTTTTTGACTCTTCATACCTTTTCAATTTAAACAAAGCCCAGCCAAGGGAGTCTATTATATAGGGATCATTTAATTTTAATTTATTTGCTTTTTTTAACATGGTTAATGCCTTTTCAATATTTTTACCTTGTTCTATCCATGAATAAGCTAAGTAATTTATAACGTAAGCTTGATCTGGACTAGCTCTAAGAGAGTCTTGAAGATCTTTTTCGGCTTCATCCCACTTATTAATTCTTTCAAATGCAACTCCCCTTCCATCTTTAGCCTCAGGAAAAAGGGGATGATGCTTATCAATTTTTTTTAGAACTTTTGAGTAATACTTTATCGATTCTTTAAATTGCTCATTGTTCTTTAAAAATTCTGCGTAATCAAATATTTCATAAACACCTTTATTTTGTAATTTGTTATAAGCTTTTGATAATAGTATTAATGAAGAATCTTTTTTTCCTTCTTGAATTAAAATTCTAGATATTTGTTTATTTGAATACCATTCAAATGCATTACCATGATTTCTTAGATTTTTGTAAACATTTTTGGCTTCAGAAAAATCTTTGATATTGTAAAAATTTTCAGCCAATAAAGTATCAAAGCCATAAAAACTTTTATTTAAATACTTTGCTAAATTTAAATAAAAATTTGATAAAGGATAAATAGACTGGGATGATAAAGCGTTAGCAGTTATATATAATAGTTCTGCGACTACATATGCGATAGTCTCGCAATTAAAGTTAAAATTTTCTTCCCAATTTTTTTGATCTAATTTTAGTTGTTTTAATAATAGATTTCTCGGATGTTTTTTAATCGAGTTGTTAAGTAATAATTCTGCTTCCTCTTTTTGTCCTATTCGATTTAAATATTTTGATAAAAAAGAGTTATATCTAGAAAAATCAATTCTCTTATCACTAATTAGCTCTTTAAAGCTTTGAGTGGTATCACTACTTTTATAATAGCAATTTAAAAAAACTTTTTGTATCTTTTTTAAGTTTACAAATCTACTATCCATCTGATTTAAGAAAATCATTGACTCATCAAGATCGATGTTTTCTAAATTTGACCAGTTAATTAGTGAGTCAATTACGTAATTATCTAAAATTAATTTAGGTTTTGTCCTTTTTGCTTTTAAAAAATACTCTCTACTCAAATTAAATTTTGAATTTTTAAGGTAGTAAATTCCGATAATTAAATTGCTTTCAAAAAAACTTTCTTTTTCTTTCTCGAGTTTTTTTGAAAAAATTAGAGCTTGGTAAAAATTTCCTGAATTGATTAAAGTATATAAATATTTAGTTGAATATGTTTTATGGATATTTTCAAGCCCATCTAGTTTTCTTAGATACTTAAAGGACTCGTCATATTTTTCCTCATTTAACAACAAGATGCCCGAAAAATAGTCTGCGATTTTGCCTGCTTTGTTAAACTTTTCAAGACTTAAAAGCTGATTTGTGGAAAAAAAAATAAAAAAAATGACAAAAAATATTCGTACTGTAATCTTATATAGTTTTCTATATATAAACATATGATGTTAAAAAAAAATAAAACAATTAAACTTTTAAATTATTATAAACTTATAAATTACAACTTAATCTATAACAATAAGCCAATTAATAGATATAAGAAAGATAATTATGAGATTTCAGGAAACAAAACTAAAAGTTTGGAAAACTTAAAAAAAACAATAATAAATATAAAAAATTGTGATTTACAAAAACAAGCTAAAAATATTGTATTTAGTGATGGTAATCCAAAATCAAAAATTATGCTAATAGGCGAAGCCCCTGGAGCTAATGAAGATGAAGAGGGTTTACCTTTTGTAGGAAGAGCCGGCCAATTATTGGATAAGATGTTATTAGCCATAAATTTAGATAGAAAAAAAGTCTACATCTCTAATATTATTAATTATAGACCGCCTGAGAATAGAAGACCAACCGATAAAGAAATTAAAAGATATTTACCTTATATTACTAAGCACATCCAAATAATAAGTCCAAAGATAGTAGTTTTATTAGGTAGCACTGCAATGAATGCAATAGTAGGTAATGATATAGTTATTTCTAAAATGAGAGGTAAGTGGATTGAAATGAAATTTGGTAATTACAAAACTTCAGTAATTGTAACGTTTCACCCTGCCTTTTTAATGCGACAGCCTGCTCAAAAAAAAATGGCTTGGATTGATTTAAAAATGATAAGAGATAAAAAAATTAAATTAAATATTTAATTGAAAAAAATTTTTACAGCAGGCGTGGATGAAGTTGGTAGAGGATGTTTAGCTGGCCCTGTCGTTTCAGCAGCTGTTGTTTTAAAAAAAGGTATTAATCTTAAAATTCTAAAAGATTCAAAAAAATTAACTTTTAATAAAAGAATTGAGTTTTCCGAACACATTAAAAATAACTCCTTCTATGCTATTGGTATTGCCTCTGTAGAGGAAATTTTTAGTCTTAATATTCTTCAAGCATCATTGCTCTCTATGAAAAGAGCAATTGAAAAACTTACAGTGAGACCACGTTTGATATTAATAGACGGGAATTATGCTCCTAAAGGTTTAAAAAATTTTAAAACAATTGTGAATGGAGATGAGAAAATTAAATCTATCAGCGCAGCTTCTATTATTGCAAAAGTTTATAGAGATAGATTAATGATAAAATTATCAGAAAAATTTTCCAATTATGCTTGGGAAAGAAACTTTGGATATGGTACCAAAGCACATTTAGTTAGTCTAAAAAAATTTGGCGTGACTGCACATCATAGAAAAAGTTTTAAACCAGTATACAAGATATTGTCGAATTAAGAATTTAAAACACAAGAAGACTCTTTTTTCCTCAAAAATGGTTTGACCCTTGATTCAATTTAAGGTTGAATTTAGATAATGTCAAACTTTTCTAATAAAATTTTAAATGGTGATTGTTTGAGAGAACTAAAAAAAATTCCAAACAAAACTTTTGATTTAGTTTTTGCCGACCCCCCTTATAATATGCAAATTGGTGAAAAATTAACTCGTCCCGACTCTAGCAAAGTATATGGAGTAAATGATAAATGGGATCAATTTAATAATTTTAAAGATTACGATAATTTCTGTAAAGCGTGGTTAAAAGAATGTAAAAGAATTTTAAAAGATAATGGAAGTATATGGGTAATAGGTTCGTATCATAATATTTTTAGATTAGGTTATCACTTACAAAATTTAGGCTATTGGTTGCTCAATGATGTTATATGGAGGAAAAATAATCCAATGCCAAACTTCAGAGGAACAAGATTTACTAATGCACATGAAACTTTAATCTGGGCCTCAAAAAGTAAAAAATCAAAATACACTTTTAATTATAAATCCATTAAATGCCTAAATGATGATTTACAGATGAGATCGGACTGGACATTGCCAATATGTAATGGAAAAGAGAGACTAAAGAAAAACGGAAAAAAAATTCACTCTACACAAAAGCCTGAAGCACTACTTCACAGAATTATATTAGCAACTACAAAAAAAGGAGATACAATTTTTGATCCTTTTTTAGGAACTGGAACTACCGCAGTTGTGTCAAAGAAATTAGGTAGGAATTACTGCGGTATTGAAAAAGATAAAAAATACTTTTTTGCGGCAAAAGCAAGGATTAACAAAACTGCAAAAATTGCAGATGACTTTTTGGATACTATTGAAAATAGTAAATCAAAACCTAGAATACCATTCGGTTCTCTTGTTGAGTTAGGAATAATTAAACCAGGAACAACTTTATTTGATCCAAAGAAAAAAATTAATGTAAAGATAATGGCCGATGGTAGTATAAAATATAAGGACACAGAGGGATCAATACATAAAATTGCTGCAAAAATTATGGGGGCGGATAACTATAATGGTTGGACCTACTGGCATTATAATTTTAACGGATCAGTTGTATTAATCGATAGTCTTAGACAAAAATTTATTACCGGTAAACAAATCTAATTTTTATATATCGTTCCTAAATAGGAATTTACAAAGGTTTTTCTTTTTACAAAAAATTTTATAAAAAAATTTCTAATAGTTTGCATTATTGAACTTGAAAGATGAAATGCAAAAAAATTAAGATTTGATCTTTTTCTTACAATTTTTACTCTTTTAGACCTTTCTTGATAATAGGTATTTTGAATATCTGACTTATCCTCACTAATCAAATTAAATAATTCATAGGCGCTTTCTATTGATTGACCAGCTCCTTGGGCTAGCGTTGGTAAAAAACCATTAAAAGCATCTCCGATATAAAATACTTTACTATTAGAGGAGGGAAGTATTTTGGAAGTTGAATATAACGGCCAAGATTTTAATTCACCATTTAGAATCTTTTCTAGGTTTGAGTTTTGACTAATAACTTTATCAACTAAAGATTTTATATTATCAGGTTCATATTTATTATTTCTAATTATACAAACAAAATTAAGCTCTTTTTTCTTATTTACTGGATATATTACAATATGACAATTTTTTCCCATCATAAGGTTAATCTTTTCATCATCAATATTTAGTTCTGATTTTGAATTTAACATTGTTCTAACAGCTATAGCTTTTTTGAATTTTGGTTCGTTTTTTTTACTTTCGAAAAAAGATCTGGTATTTGAAAAGATACCATCTGCTCCTACAACTATATCAACCAGATCATTAGTATTATCTTCGAACTTGATAAAGACTTTCCCCTTTAATTCAGAAACCTCTTTTATGCTTTTGCCAAATCTTAAATGTTGGGTGTATACGTCGTCTTTTAAAAACTCAATTAACGTTGATCTTTGTAAAGTCGTATATTTTGTTGTATCTGAATTAAATTGGGAGAGATCTAAATCACAAATTTTTTTATTCTGGATGTTGTAAAAATTCAAGCCCTTCGGATGAAAAATTTTTTCATCGTTTATTTCATTAAATCCTATATCATTTAGAATTTTTACGCTATTCGTGGATAATTGAATTCCATACCCTTCCTCGAGGGATAAGCTATCTTGTTTTTCATATAACATAAAATCATATTCGGATTTTTTTTTTATTAAATTTGCCAGGGTTAAGCCTGCTATACCTGCACCAATAATTGCTATTTTTTTTTTCATTAAAATAAAGTTGAAACCTGTCTAAATATTGTTTTTGTAAAACTTGGAATGAATTCTTTATTTCTCTCTAAATAATACCATGTATGAGTTGAGGGAATCTTATCAGAGAATTTATAATAT
>CACNWV010000011.1 GCA_902624195.1 uncultured Pelagibacteraceae bacterium | reverse complement strand
TCCATCTATAAATTTTGCTGTAAGTAAACCTTCGTATGCTGTTGGAAAATAAAACCTTTTCTTACTATTTTTTGAATTAATTTTTGATGCAATTTCTTTATATAAATTTGAAAAGGCGCTCAAATATCCTTCAGGATGACCGTACTTAATTCTTGAAAAGTTTTTTGAAAAACCACTTTCATTGAAGCCTCTTTCTAAAACTTTTGTTGCACCATTAGCAGCATTATATTTTAGATAGTTGGGGTCATTCTGTACCCATTCCAAACTTCCCATCGAACCAAATATTCTTATTCGTAATCCATAAACACCCCCTTTAGCAGTAGTTGATGCCCAAAATAAACCTTTTGCTCCATTCTCATAATTTATGAAAACTTGAGCGTTTGTATCAAATTTAATTTTTTTTGAGTATTGCTTGATATCTGCAAATAAGCTTTTTCCTTTAAGACCAGTAATGTAATTACATAAATGATATGCATGAGATCCTATTTCATTAAGCACAGTAGAAACTCCAGCTATTTTTTTATCTAATTTCCATTTAAATATTTTTTTTGCAGAACTCGGGGTAACTTTTTTACCGTTAGACCAATCTTGAACATATTCGACGTTAATATATTCAATATTTCCAAGCTTCTTATCTTCTACTAATTTTTTAGCATGTCTTACCATTGGGTAGGCCGAATAATTATGTGTGAGCCCGTAAACAATCTTTTTATTACTTTTAATTGTTTTATAAAGTTTTTTAGCTTGAGGTAGAGAACCTGCAAATGGTTTATCAGATATTACATGAATGTTATTTTTAATGAATAGTTCCGCTATTTCTTGATGACTCCCAGGGGGTGTCATAATCGCTACTACATCGATACCATTATCAATTTTTTTTTCAGAATAACAAAGATCTTTATAATTTTTGTAACACCTATTTTTTTTTATTCCTATACTTGTCCCAAAAGATTGATTGATTTTATAATTTCTTGAAAAAACTCCAGCTACAATTTCATATTTATCATCGAATCTTGAGGCTATTCTATGTACATGACCAATCCAAGATCCAGGGCCACCACCAATGATACCAAGTTTAAGTCTTTTCATTAGTTTACTCTTATTTTTCTTCCAGTTTTAGTACTTCTAAGTATCGCATCAAATATTTTAAGCGATTGCAAGCCATCATTTCCACTTACTTTTGGTATAGCTTTTCCAGACACAACATCACATAAGTGATCAATTTGATTTATTAAAGTAAATCTACTCAAACGAATATTAAAATCCTTATGATAGATTGGTTTCCACCAACTTCTCTCACCTCTATTGTACCAATGTTTTAAATTAGGAAATTGTATCGAGCCTTTTGTCCCCCCAATAAAATATGCTGATTGATTTGTTAAAGGGTATGCAGGGTTTTCTCCAGCTGTAAGCTCATAACTGTAAGGAGCTACAATTGTATCAGAAACACTTAATGTACATAAAGTACCTGATCTAAAAGTAAAATTAACAATTGCGGTATCTTCAACTTCATATTTTCTAATTTTATTTGAGGTTGTTGCTTGAACATGTGTTATGGGACCTAGCAAGTAACAAATAAGATCAATATCATGTACTAGATTAATACCTAGAGGACCACCTCCTTTTTTAATACGCCATTTTTCTTTGTACCAATCTTTATTTTTGTATAACCAGCACATAACATTAGCAGCAACAATTTTTCCAAGATTTCCGCTATCGATTTGTTTCTTTACTTTAGTTACTATACTGTTGTGCCTTCTATGATAGCCAATAAGTAGATGAGTTTTATTTTTTTTTGAGCTTTGAATAATTTTTTTTGCTTTTGAAATATTATCGGAAATTGGTTTTTCTAGCAAAACAGGTATTTTTGCGTTTAAAAAACTTATCGTATGTTTTTCGTGAAACTGATTAGGTGTAGCAATTATTACGGCATCAGGTTTATTGTTATTTAATAATTCAGTCGACGATCTATAGAATGGAACTTTAAATTTTTTAGCATGAATAATTGAATTTTTATTTACATCAACAATTGAATGGAGTTTTGCTTTTTTTGAAACACTTAAAGCTTTTAAATGTTGACTACCCATCAAACCAATCCCAACAACCGAAATCTTTATTTTGTTTTTCACTTTAATATTTAAGATTAAATTTGTAGTTATTTTGTCGAAAACCACTTTTCATGACTTTTAAGTAATATTTTGCAGGCTTCAAAATAGGAGTTTTTCTTTTCATGAAATAATACATTACATTTTTTCTATTTTTATTAAAAAATTTTTTTATATATAACTTAGGATAGTCTTCGTATCTATCTAATTTTTTCTCGGTTGCTTTATCTATTTCATAGATTACGCCTTTTACACTGGAACCCTTTTTTCTTTGTATATCTGGTACTCTATATTTTGATCTAAAGACTAATTCAAATCCTTTCAAAATATGCTTGCTCAGATATTTGGCATTTTTATATTTTTTTAAAAAAATTTTTTTATTTAGATTTGTACCGTAAGCAAAGTACAAAAGTTTCTTAGTATTTATCATTAAAAAATTTTGTTTGAGATTTGAACTTGGTCCGGATGTATACAGGCTTTACCACCAAAACCTAATTTTTTAACCATATTACATGATTTTTCAAATCCATTTAAATCTTTAAAATTTAAATAAGAGGTATCAATTGGGCTCTTAATATTTTTAGATTTATTTACTATATTTTTTCTAAATTCTAATATTTCTTTTTCATCTTCTGAAATCTCAAGATTTATAGATTTAGCTAAATCATGAGATCCAAAAGATATAATTTGAATTCTTTCTGAAAAAGAACAAATCTCCTCAAGATTAGCTAGACCGTTTATACTTTCTAAAATTGGGATTATATCGGTTTTCGATTTCTCAGTTTTTTTTAATAATACATCTATCTCAATTAATTGTTTTTTTGTTTCTGTAAACGGAAGAAATATTCCAGGGAATTTTTCTGATGTTACGAATTCTAAATCTGAATTATTATTTATCCTTATATATGTTTGATCTTTATTAACGTTGCATTCTTTTATTATCTTTTTTGCCTGTTCTTTCTGATCATCAGGAACAGTTGATTCTAAGTCAAGAACAATTAAATCTGCATTTAATGTATAAGCTTTTTTAATTTTTTTTTCTTCATGTCCTGGAACGAATAAAACAGATCTATATTTCATATTTACTTAATTTATTATAATCTAAGTCAATACCAAGACCTGGTCCTGAAGGTAATTTATATTTCCCATTTAATGCTCTTTTAAAATTTGGGTAGAATTCTTGATCAATATCTAAATAGAATCTTTCGATATATGTATCTTTTTCCATCAACGCAGCTAATTGAAGAGTAGCTAAAAAACCTGGTCCAAAATAAGCAGTGTGAGGCATTACAGAAACATTATTTTTTTCTGCATGCTGAATAATTTTGAACATTTCATAAATACCACCAACTTTAATTACTGATGGTTGAACAAAAGTAACTGCTTTTTGTTTGATCATTGATTTAAACTCAAATTCCGTACACGCATTCTCCCCACAGGCTATGGGTATTCCAAGTTCTTTATTCAATTTTGCAAGAGTTTCATAATCTTCCGGCGGGTAAATAGGTTCTTCCAACCAAGTTAGTTTCATACTTTTTAAAAAATCTTTTTTGGATAATGTTTCTTCATAAGTCCAAGGACAATTAGTATCTAACATTAAAGGAAGATTACCTGTTCCTTTTCTTCCAGCTTCAATGCAATCATTTTCTATTTCATGAAGTTTTATAGCTTGGTAACCATCATTTAATGATTGCTTACATTTTTGCTCTATAATTTTTGGATCTCCATATCTAAAAAGACTTGAATAGGCTTTAAATAGATCTTTATTTTTTTTCCCTAACAATTCATGAATTGGCTTATTTTTTTCTTTGCCTAAAGCATCCCACAATGCAATTTCAACACCAGATATTGCAAACATTGTTATCCCGTATCTACCAAATAAATGCAAAGATTTTTGAAGAGTTAAAAGAAGTTCCGGTATATTACTCATATCTTTTCCAACGAGTAAAGGAGCCACCATTTCTTCAATTGCTATTTTTACTGCTTTCCAACTTGTATAACCAAAGGCTTCACCCCAACCAGTGATACCTTTATCTGTTTCAATTTTTACTAAGTTAAATTCTAAACTTTTCCATTCTTTTCCATGAAAAATTACCTTTTTTCCTCCATGGCTAAACGGCATACTCAAAGTGATTGCTTTGATTGATTTAATTTTCATTATCTAAATTTTTTGAAATTTGGCTTTCTTTTTTCTAGAAAGGCCTTTGCGCCTTCAGCCTGTTCTCCAGTTTTAAAATAATCAGGAGCAACTTCTTCGACCATACCTTTTTGGGTAATTTTTAAAATTTCTTCAAATTGTTTTCTAAAACTGGCCTTTAATATCTTTAAACAAGTTGGTGCAGCTTTTAAAATTTCATCGCCATACCTTTTAACTTCCTCATCTAATTTATCTTTTTTCACTACTGAATTTACCAAACCCCAATTCATCATCTCTTTTGCTGAGTATCTTTTGCAAGTCATCCACATTTCTCTTGCACGTTTGTGTCCTAAAATATTTGCAGAGTGGGCAACTATAGCTCCTCCGGCTGGAGAACCAACTCTGGGGCCATTTTGACCAAATATAGAATTCTCACTTGCAATAGTTAAATCACAAAAGTAAGCCATATGATTTCCACCACCAATCGCGTATCCATCAACTTTAGCTATGATTGGTTTACTACATTTTGTTAAGTGAATATGAAATTCGTATTCATGATCTTGAAATTCTTTAGAGCTTTCCCAATTCATATCTCCACCTGAACAAAAAGCTCTATCTCCAGCACCTGATAAAACTATTACTCCAACTTCTTTATCTTTTTCTGCAGCGTCGAGAGCTGCCTTAAGTTCTTGAAGAGTTACTGGTGTAAAAGCATTTAATACCTTAGGTCTATTAATAGTGACATGAGCGTAATCACCTTTAACTTCATATAATATATCTTTAAATCGCATGAGATCTAATCTCCTCTATAGATTCTGGATTTAATAGCGTTGATAAATCACCTGGATCTTGGTTTGCTAAACATGATTTTATAACTCTTCTCATAATTTTCATATTTCTTGTTTTAGGCAAATCTTTTACAAAGATTACCTTATCAGGCTTAAATGATTTCCCTAAATCTTTTATAACTAAATCTTCAAAAAAACTTTCTTTTTGATCATTATTTTCTGCAGGAACTATAGATAAAATTATTTTTGACCCTTTATTTGCGTCAGGTATTCCAACAGCAGCAACCTCTTTTGCTTTTCCACTTTTTACTATCACACTCTCAAGCTCAGAAGGGCCTATTCTTTTACCTGATACTTTAATGGTATCATCAGATCTTCCATGTAAATACCAATGACCATCAGCATCTCTACTTGCAAGATCACCATGTACCCAGTAATCTTTAATTACACTCCAATAATTATCGATGTAACGCTTATCGTCATTCCATAAACTCTTTGTTAATCCGATTGATGATTTTCTCATGACCAATTCACCCATTTCATTTGTAGAAACTTTTTTTCCATTTAAATTTAAGATGTCCGCACTCATTCCAGGAATGGGAGCATTAAAAGATCCAACCTTAAAAGGACGATGTAAACAACAATGTAAAATAGAACCAGAAACCTCAGTGCCACCAGCTGAATTCATAATGGGAACTTTAGACTTACCAATTACTTGAAATAACCATTTCCAAGGTTTTTCTGTCCAAGGTTCTCCACCAGTACAAATCATTCTTAATGAGCTTAAATCTAAATCTTTAAAAAGTTTTTCATCTTTAATCATTTGCGCTCTGATGAGAGCAGGGGAAAGCTCTGTCCAGGAAACCTTGTATTTTTCAATAAGTTTCCAAAAACGCACTTCATCAGGAAAATCAGGAACTCCCTCAGCGATTACCATTTGTGCTCCATGTGCAGAAGCTATTGTTGCAGACTTAGAACCCACCATCCATCCCATATCGGCCATACACAAATGAATATCAGTTTGTTTAAAGTCTGCTAAAACTCCTTCATCAAACGACATCTTAGCAACTAAACCAATATGAGTATAAACACATCCTTTTGGTTTTCCAGTTGTACCTGATGTAAAGTGGATAATAGCAGGATCTTCAGCATCAGTTTCTTCTGTCTTTAAATTATCAGAAACATTTTGAAAATTTTCCCAATTAAAGATTTTCTTTCCTTTTTCTTTTCCCAATAAAAAAATTTTTTCTAAAGAAATTACTTGATCTAATTCATTTTTGATTTGATCAAACATTCTTATTTCTTTTGCTTTTCTAAATGTTTTCTCAACAGTAAATATACCTTTAGCTTTTGCTATCTTGAGTCTTTCAATAACTGCTTTAGACCCATATCCAGAGAATAAAGGTAGCACTACACACCCAATTTTTAAAATACCAAAGTAAGCAATGTAAGTTTCTATAAATTGAGGCATGTAAAGTGCGATTACATCGCCTTTTTTAAAGCCATTTACTTTTAAAGTATTCCCAACCTTTGAGATTTGCTTGTCAAATTCTTCATAAGTAATTGAGCTTTCTTTACCGTCTTCTCTTTCGGCAAAAATAAAAGTATTTTTAAAAAATTCCTTATCTTTATGTCGATCTATACAATTTAAAACTATATTAGTTTTCCCACCGATACACCACTTTGTCCAAGGAGTCCCTTTTGACTCATCTAATATTTTTGAGTAGGGTTTGTAGAATTTTAAATCTGAAAATTTTATTACATTGTCCCATAACCATCCAGGATCAGAAAAACTTTTTTTTTCTAACTCATCATAATTTTTTAATTTACAATGTTGTATAAACTGAGTTAGTTTTGAATTTTCAATTTGCTCTTTTGATGGTTGCCAAATGATTTCTTTAGACACAGGTCCTATACGTACATACCCTCTTTAATCTTTATAATATTATACATGAGGTCATTTAAAGGTGTTTTGATCCCATGTTTTTTTCCAATTTTAGAAACAGCTCCACTTATGAAATCAATTTCGGTTTTTCTATGTTTTAAAACATCAAAAGCCATAGATGACTTATTAGTTTGTCTCGAGTCTACAATTCTGTTGAACATTTCTAAACAATCACTTTCGCTAACATCAACTCCATCAGCTTTAGCTACTGCTCTTGTCTCAAGGATTATATCTTTACCTAATTTTCGAGACATAGTCTGATTTTTATTAGAAATATATAAATCTGTATGATGCAAATCAAAAATTGCTGATAATGGACCAATTGCTGTTAAAGCAAATAATTTCATCCATTTTCTTCTTTTGATATTTTCTTCTGCAATAGTTTCTAAGCCATGTGCAGTAAAAGTTTCAGCTAAATCTTTTACTCTATCACTTGAACCACCTTCGTATTCACCAATCCATGAAGGTAAACTTGCATGATTTTGAATTATTCCAGGACCTTGAATACTAGAAGCTTGTGTTGTGGATCCACCTAAAACTTTTTCTTTACCGGCTATCTTTTGCATGATTTCTTCATGGCCTATACCGTTTTGAAATGACATAAGCATTGTATTATCTCCAATAATATTTTTTGAATTGGATAAAGCTTGCTCTAAAGCTGTAGCTTTACACATAATTATTATTGCATCGACTGGTTTTAAAGTTTTTGGATCAGTTGTGGCATGGATCTTTACAGTTCTATCTCCGCCGTTCCCCATCATTTTTAAACCTTTGCTATTAATTTCATCTACATGTTCTTTCCAAACATCAATTAGATGAACCTCTAAACCTTTTTCAGCAAGTAACCCACCAAATAGGCAACCCATAGCACCAGCGCCTAGTACTGCAACTTTTGTATCTTTTTTTACCATTAAGCTTTCATTTTAACTTGAACACCAAAGAAACCAGTTGGTTTTATTAATAACACAACTACCATAAGTAAAAATGCATAGGCATCTTTATGACTACCAGAAATAAAAAATGAGCAAGCGGTCTCAAATAGTCCAACTGTAAAACCACCTACAATAGCTCCTGGTAAGCTTCCAAATCCTCCTACTACTGCTGATGCAAATGCTTTTAGAAGAATTATGTAACCCATGTAAACTACAACTTGATAAGTTGGACCAACTAAAGTTCCAGCTATACCGGCTAGTGCGCAAGCTATCCCAAAAATTATTGAGATATAAAGCGGAACATTTATACCAACCAAATTTGATATATCTTTAGAAAAAGCAACAGCCCTAACCCCCAATCCCATTTTTGTTTTATTAAGAAAGAAGTAAAGCGCTCCAGCCACAACAAAACCAGTTACCAACATCCATAAATATGTCATTGGCAATGTAATTCCAGCTATATTTATAGGCAAACCTAGGTCAGCATGAAAAGGATGTGCTGTTGGATTCCAAATTATATATGCAACATTTTGAAGTATTACTGATAAACCAAAACCACATATGATTATACCCATCCCAGCAACAGTATATCCACCACCTTTTTTGGTTAAAGGTCTTAAGAATACTCTCTCTATTAATACTCCAAAGAGACCCATTAATACAAATGCAAAAAATAATCCAATTACGTAACCAACAACTCCGTAAGCTTCAGGAAAAATTGCATAAATTAACTCACCGTCAACAAGAAAGTTGTAAACTGTTAGACCAGTAAATGCACCAATCATAAAAAATTCTCCGTGAGAGAAATTAACGACATCTAAACCGGTATAAATGAGAGATATACCCACTGCTACTAAGCCGTAGATAATTCCAACAGTAACACCAATTATTAAAACTCCTTTTAATGAATCGATGTTCATGTCAGGGCTTAAGCTGATATAAATTAAGAAGATAGCCGTAAATATTAACATTAAAATATTTTCGACTTTTCTAGTAAATTTAAATGTTTTAAACATTAGCAGTAGTTCCTCCGCCTCCTAAATAAGAGTCTTTTACAGTATCATCGTACATTAGTTTTTTGGAGTCACCCTCAACTTTTATAACACCATCTTTGATTACATAACCATAATCAGCTAACAATAATGCCATTCTTACATTTTGTTCAACTACTAATACTGTAAGGCCGTCTTTTCTAATTCGATTTATATTTTTAAAAATATCCAAAACTATTTGAGGAGCTAAGGCTGCACTTGGTTCATCTAACATTATCATCTTTGGATTAGACATTAGCCCTCTACCAATACAAAGCATTTGCAATTCACCACCTGATAGAGTTGCTGCTAATTGATTTTTTCTTTCATTTAATCTAGGAAAGTAATTAAAGACCTTTTCTAAATTATCTTCTAATTTTTGTTTTGAATTTAAAACAAATCCACCTAATCTTAAATTTTCTATTACGGACATGGCTGGAAAAACATCTTTTCCTTGAGTAACTTGCACCAAACCTCTTTCAACAATTTTATGAGGAGGGTTATTATGAATATCTTCCCCGTCAAAATTTATACTTCCGCTCCAAGATCTAATTAGTCCTGAACATGCTTTCAGGATTGTAGATTTACCCGTGCCATTTCCACCTAGTAATGCAACTATAGATTGTGCATCTACTTTCATGTTTGCACCATTTAAAATTTGTACTGACCCATAGCCAGAAATTAGACCATTTATTTTAAGCATATAACACTTGATTTAAAATTCTATATTTAATTAAATGCATTTAATTAAATTTGTTCTTCGACGTCAATAAAAAACGCCGAAGATTAAAATAAAAATAGAAAGAGGGAAATATGAAAAAATTAAAAATTATTTTTTCAACACTAGTGTTCACTGCTGGATTAGCCCTATCATCAATAGCACAAGCAAATGACATCAAAATTGGTGTTTCATTTAGAATGTTATCAGATGTTGGATATAAGCACGGTGAATTAATAACTGATACTGTAGCGATGTGGAATAAAGAAGGCGGTATCAATGGTAGAAAAATCGATTTAATTCTTTATAACGATGAGTGTAAATCAGAAAAAGGGGTAGCAAATGCTACTAAACTTGCCTACCAAGACAAAGTTCACGTAATAATCGGATCAAGCTGTAGTTCTGTAACCTTACCAATGGTTCCAGTTATAACTAAAGCAAAAGTTCCGCAAATTATACCTCACTCAACAAGTTCTAAAATCACTATGCAGGGAAGTGAATATATATTCAGAGTACCAGTATCTTCTAGATTTTATAAACTTGTACAAGGTAAATTCACTGCTGAGCAACAAGGTAAGAAGATAGCGTATATCTATGTGCCTGACCAAGCCAGCATGGTTTTTGCTAAAGAGATGATTCAATTTATGAAAGACGAGTACGGCGTTGAACCAACTTATGCAGTTCAAGCCGGTGAAAAAGAAACTGACTTTAGATCTTACTTAATGAAAGCTAAAGCTACTAACCCAGATGTAATAGTTTTATCTGGTCTAGTTGATGAAACAGTTCGTATGCTTGTTCAATCATATGAAGTTGGAATACCAAAAAGCGTACACAGAGTAGCAAACTCAGTAGCTTCAAAAGTAGAAGTGCCAACAAACGCAGGTAAAGCTGCAGTTGGAGTTGTTTACTCAGCTGCTTTCGCTGCTTCAGATACAAGACCAATCGCTAAAAAATTTGTGAAGAAGATCAAAAGTACTTATGGTGTAACACCAGGTCACGACTTTTCACAAATGCAAGATCTTTTAGATATGCTTAAACCAGCATTGACAAAAGCTTCTGCTAAGTTTTCTGGTGATTTAGCTGCTGATAGATTAGCTGTCAGAGATGCTATCGCTGGAATAACTAATTTTACTGGATTAGCTTCAGGACCAATTAGTTTTTGTGCGAATGGTTCACCAGAGTGTAGAGATGGTAACAAAACACCAGTTATGATCAAATACTCAAGAGGTGGAAAAAACTGGAAAACAGCAGTTGCTGGTACGGTTACATTTAACCCTAGTGACGGTCTATAATTTCTAAAAATTTATGAGCGGTGTATAAAGCACCGCTCATTTATAGTCTTAAGAGATTTAATAAAAAAAAGAGCAAGAAAATGGAAAAATTTAAAAAAATAATCAGCCAGTATCCTTTTCTTGGATTTATCATTGCTTATCTAATTCTTTTATGTGTACCAACAATTTTTTTTACAGACTTATATCAATCGCATTTATCAAGCTTAATATTTGTTAATATAATAGTTGCTGCGGGACTAAATATTGTTAAAGGCTATTGCGGTCAAGTTACTGTTGGACATGTTGGTCTATATGCGGTTGGATCTTACACAGCTGGATGTATGTTCATGTATTTAGGCTCTGACTTATGGATGACCTTGCCAGCTGCGATTATAGTAACAGGTTTATTTGGAATAGCTTTTGGAATTCCATCTTTCAGACTTGAGGGTCCTTATTTAGCCTTGGCTACATTAGGAGGGGGAGAAGCAATAAGATTATTTATAGAGAACGGAGAATTTTTTGGTTCGACATATGGAATTTCAAGTATTTCTCAGCCTGTAATTTTTGGAGTACCTTTTGATACTCCTGACAAATATTATTATATCTCGATGCCAGTTATGTTAATTGCAGTTTACTTTTCTTACAGTATTTTAAAATCCTCTATTGGACGAGCATTTATGTCAGTAAGAGAAGATCCAATATCAGCAGCTGCATCCGGAATAGATATAAAAAAATACAAAATTTTAGCATTTATATTAAGTGCAATGTTTGCTGGAGCTGCCGGAGCTGTCTACGCACACCTTCCACCAGGATATATTCATCCAAATAACTATACAGTAATTGAAATGGTTACTTTTTTAGCAATGGTTGTTTTCGGAGGCCTAGGTCACATTTGGGGAGGAATAATAGGGGCAATAATAATTACTATTGTCTATGATTTAACTCGTCCTCTTTATGAGTATCAATTATTTATATTTGGTTTAACAATCGTTTTAACAATTTTATTCATGCCTAAAGGGATTGGTGGATTTATAGACAAGATATTCATAGATAAAAGATTTAAAAAAAAGAAAGTTGAGGAAGGCAAGTAATGTTACTTAAAACAAAAAATTTGATGAAAGCTTTTGGTGGTTTAAAAGCTATTGATAAAGTCGATTTTGAGTTACCAGCTGGAGAAATCAGAGGAATAATCGGTCCGAATGGTTCAGGAAAAAGTACTTTTTTTAATTTAGTATCTGGGGTTTACGATCCTGATCCAGGTAGTTACATTGAGTTTGATGGTCACGATATTACTGATGAACCTCCACATAAAATTGGAGCATTAGGTTTATCTAGAACTTTCCAACTTCTGAGACTTTATCAAGATATGTCAGTGATAAATAATGTAATGTCTGGCTATCACACTAGAGTAAAATATAAATTTTTTGATGCTGTAATTGGAAGAAAAAAAATATGGGATCAAGAAAAAGAAATCAAAGATGAGATGATGGAACTATTATCCTTTGTAGGTCTCGCAGATTATGCAGAATTAAATGCAAGTGAGTTATCTGGAGGCCAAAGACGTTTGTTAGTTTTAGCTAGAGCAATAGCAATGAAACCAAAATTATTGATGTTGGATGAACCTGCAGCAGGGCTATCTCCGGTTAACGTTGATAATCTTATGAAGATAATTATGCAATTAAAAGACAAGTATGGATTAACACTTATTATTATAGAGCACATATTAAAAGTAGTTATGGATACTTGTAACACTGTAACAGTTCTTGATCATGGACAAAAAATTGCCGAGGGAACACCTAGTCAAGTCAAAGACGATAATGCAGTAATAGAGGCTTATTTAGGCAAGAAGATGAATGATGAGGAAATGAGAAAAGCACTTGCGGTCTAAAACAAATTTGATAAGGTTTATTAATTAACCATTACCCAATGTATAAAAATATCAAAAAAGAATTCGATAAAAATGGATTTGTAAGAATAAAAAATGTATTAAACTACAAATTAGATTTAGAACCTATCTTAAACGATATGGCTTTTATCATGAACAGATTAGTTCATAGATTTGTTTCAAAAAAAGAGAAAAAAAGAGTTTTAAATTTAAATTTTAAAAAAAAATATTCATATTTGGTAAGATTAGGTATTCCTGAATTAGATCAATATTTTAATATTAGACTTCCTCAAAACAATATTACAGTTGATAGTGACTTTTTTGCAAGTCAGTCAATTTTTACATTGATTAAAAATAAAAAAATAATTGAAAAAGTTTCAAAAATCTTAGGCACAGAGATAGCTTCTAATCCGTGTCAAAATTCAAGAATTAAACAACCTGAAAAAGGTATTGCAAAAAAAAATTTACACGATGGACTTGTTGGAAGGACGCCTTGGCATCAAGATGCTGGCGTTATGAATAAGAAAGGTCAAAGAGGAACAGAATTAGTAACTTGTTGGATACCATTTACTAAAACTAGAATAAAAAATGGTTGTATGTTGGCAGTAAAAAACAGTCATAAACTGGGTCTTGTAAATCATGAAACTGGAAGCAAAGGACAAGTTGAGGTTAGAGGTATAAACAGCATTGATAATTTAAAGACAATACCTCTCGAGGCCGATGTTGGGGATATAATTTTACTTAATAAATATTTAATTCATTGTTCTTTACCAAATAAATCAAAAAACTTTAGAATAAGTATGGATTTAAGATTTAATAAAAGTGGACAACACTCAGGGAGAGATCCGCTACCAAGTTTTATAGTAAAAAGTAAAAATAAAAAAAATATTAAAGTAAATACTTACAAACAGTGGATTACCTTATGGGAAAAAGCTAAAAATAAATGTTTAAAAAGAAAATGGACATATAAATATCCACTTCCAACCTTCAAAGGCTCAAAAAGAGATTTAACAAATATTATTTAATGAGTTCATCCACATCGGAGAAAAATTATCTCCCTGAGTTTTTTCTTGCCTGTTTAGGTTATTTTTTATTCGTTTCTCAAGATGCAATAGTTAAATATATTGCAGAAGATTATAATATTACTCAAATTATTTTTGTTAATTCATGGTTCGCCTTAATACCTGTAATACTTTATACACAAACTTTAGATGGATGGAGTAAATTAAAGGGCGCAAACTTTAAAGTACACTTTTTCAGATCCTTAACAATGGCACTTGCAGTTTTCTTTGCTTATACAGGATTTTATTTAATGCCAATGGTTACAATGTACAGCATTGTTTTTTTAACACCATTACTCATAACGATTGGGTCAGTATTTTTTTTAAATGAGGTAGTGAGATGGAAAAGGTTTACTGCAATTATCTTTGGATTAGTGGGGACTTTAATCTCAATTGATCCATTTGGCTCAAAAATTGATGCATATGTATTTGTAGCTTTATTATGCCCACTTTGCGCAGCAGCTAGCTATCTGATTGTTAGAAAATACGGATATCAGGAAAGTATATTCTCATTTATCATATATGGAAAAATATTGATGATTATATTTTCAGGCTTATTTGTAATCTTTTCCTTTAAAACTATGAATTTCAATGATTTAGTTTTAAACGGTATCTCTGGTATTTTTAGAGGTACAGCGATGATTTTAGTAATTAATGCTGCAAGACATCTACCTGGTGCTATTTTTGGATCAATTATCTATGTTCAGATATTCGCAGGAGTGTTGCTAGGCTACTTGGTATTTGGTGAAGTTCCTACAATTAATAATTATGTTGGAAATGCAATAATTATTGCAGCTGGACTTTACATAGTTATAAGAGAAATGAAGCTAAAGAAAAATATTGTTACATCTACAGCGAGACATCCAACTATCCCTATTAAAAAAGACTAAAGTTTCTCTCTTTTAAGTATTTTTCAATTCCTTGTAAATATTGTTTACTCTGTGTACTTCTTCGGCGATATTGAAATAGCACTCGTATTCAATTTCATTAGGAGTTACATCAAAATGGTAGTGGCCGGCATCCTGAGTTCCTTTATAAGAGTGAAAATGAGTGTGTTCACCTGACTCTCTTAAATCTAATTTTCCTCTAGAGGGATCACTAGTCCATAAAACTGAATAGCATTGAAAATGTGGTCCTATAGGTTCATAAAATTGTAAAAAATCCTTAACGCATTTCATTTGTATTGGATCGTAATATTCATGTTTAATGTCCGCGTAGTCTGGTTGAACGTGAGATTTAATTTTACCGTTTAAAATTCTAAAAACTCCACCAAGTGCAACGCTTACGTTTTCTAAATTTTCAATAAGTGCAGCTCTCATAGATTGAGGTAAAGAGCCTTGCTTACCTGATCTCCCTTTAATTTTAATTTTTATAACATCTCCTTTTTTTCCTTCAGAGTAATATATATTACCTAGTCCACCATGTTTTCGGTGAGTGTAAGAAGTTGATTTACATTTTTTGTTTCCATCAACTTGAGCGATTATTGATTTTGACTCGTTAGTTATTAAATTTTCATTAATTATAAGTTCTCCACAGTGACCCTCTAAACATGACATTGCTCCTGAACCTGCACCTAAAGCATATGATTTTTCAGAGCCTATTCTTTTTGCTATTTCTTCATAATCAAATTCTGTGCCTATAAACCTTTTATCGTGCATATATGGTTCCCCTCCAACATCAATAATTCTTTGGCTTCCACTTATACCTTCAGCAGGGCAATCCCATTTTCTTAAATCAGGGCACTCAACAATTGAAACATCAACATCAATATAGTTTTTTGATAAACCTTTTTTTAAAGCCTCACTTACTTGTTTTAAGGAAATTTGATTAAACCTAGCTTTTTCGATTTTTAATTCCATAATCTATTAATATCATTTAAATAAGTTTATCAATTAAATATAATTTTTATTATGAATAAGTTGGGCACAGAACTAGCAAACGCATGGATTAAAAAAACTTTGGTTGATCTAAATGGGTTCAGTGAAAACGAAATTCCTAAAAATCGGGATGAAGCATACAAAGCTTTAAATCTATTTTATAAAGAATTGAATAAAAAGACAGTTGGTTGGAAAATAGGAGCAGTCGCTAAAGAAGTTCAAAAAGAAGAAGGATTCGATGGGCCTGTTCCAGGTAAAATTTTTAAAGAAACTATTTTACCTTCTAATTGCTCAATTAAATATTCAGACATCCCTTACTCCAACTTGGAATGTGAATATGCATTTAAAATTGATCAAGATGTAAAAATTGATGATGATTTATTAGATAAGATAAATAATTTTGAATTATATTCAGCTATTGATATTACCTCTTCAAGATATTTACAAAGTTCAAAAAATAAATTCGATAAACTAGTTCAAATGTATCTTGGAATTTCCGACCATGGAAACGGAGGTAAGATTATTATAGGAGAAGAGATAAGGAATTGGCAAACTACAGACATTAATAAAATTAAAATTAAATTAAAAATCAACGATAATGTTACTGAACCCTATTTCACTGGAACAAAGAGAACAGATCCTAGAGACTCATTGAAAGTTTTTGTTGATGAGTTTAAAGATAAAAATATAAGCTTTAAAAAAGGTGACTATCTTTTATGCGGGTCTCTAACCAAGCCTTATAGTATAAGTGAGAATGATAATATTATTGTTAGTTATGAAAATTTAGGAGATATTAGGATTAAAGTTTTATGAAAATAGCATTAATCACAGGTGCCAGCCAAGGAATTGGAGCAGCGATAGCGGATACACTAAATAATAAAAAAATTAAAGTTATTTTAGTCTCAAGATCAAAAAGTAAATTAAAAAGTTTTCAAAAGAATTTAAAATTTCCTAAAAATTCACTAATTATTTCTAAAGACTTGAGATCATTATCTGTATGTAACTCTCTCGCAAAAAAAATTAAAAAATTGGATTATCTCATAAATGTAGCAGGAGCAACAAAGGGAGGAAGGTTTTTAGACTTAAATGATTATATTTGGGAAGATGGTTTTAATTTAAAATTTAAAGCAGCAGTAAGATTAAGCAGAGCTTTTTGGCCAGCGCTTAAAAGGAGCAAGGGAAAAGTTATTAATATTGGAGGAGGAGCTGCTAGAAATCCATCAAATACATTCATGATAGGTGGCGCAGTTAACTCAGCATTAAATAATTTTTCAAGAGCTTTAGCAATTCAAGGTAAACTAGATAAAATTTCAGTTTCAATAATTCATCCCGGCATGACTTTAACAAGCAGATTAGAAAAACTTTTAAATACAGATGCAAAGATATTTAAAAAAAGTGTTAAGCAAATCTTAAAATTAAAATGTAAAGCCGAAAAAATAAAAAGACCAACTAAACCAGAAGAAGTAGCAAATTTAGTTTATCAATTAATTAGACAAAGAAATTCAAACTTCAAAAATATTTCTATTGACGGTGGGAAAATTAAGAATCTAAGATGATAGTTTACAGTCATGCAGATTGTTTACTTAAATTTAATGGTCAAGGTCATCCTGAGAGAAAAGAGAGATTAGATAGCATTTTAAGTTCTATAAAATCATCAGATTTAAAAGTAGAGTTCAGAGAAGCTCCCTTGGCACATTTAGAGTCTATTGAGCTAGTTCATCCTAAAAAACATATAAAACAAATTTTTTCAAATATTCCTAATAGGGGAATAGTTGGTGTAGAGAAAGAACCATATGCAGACACAATACTTTGTCCAAATAGTAAAAATGCCATCCTAAGATCTTGCGGAGCAGGTTTAGCTGCTTGTGATGATTTAATAAAAAAGAATGAGAGAGTTTTTTGTGCGGTAAGACCGCCTGGACATCATGCAGAAACAGTAAGAGCTAACGGTTTTTGTTTTGTGAATAATGTTGCAGTGGCTGCAAGATATTTACAAAAAAATTATGAGATTAATAAAATAGCTATTATTGACTTTGATGTACATCACGGAAACGGAACACAAGAAATTTTTTACAAAGACAAATCAGTAGCATATGCTTCATCACACGAATTTCCTTTATTTCCAGGTACGGGATCAGAAAATGAAACGGGTGTTGGAAATATTTATAATGCCACTTTAAAAGCAGGCACAGAAAGTAAAGAATTTTTCAAGATTTTTGATACAAAAGTTCTTAATCCGATAGACAAATTTAAACCTGAGGTAATTTTAATATCAGCTGGATTTGATGCGCACATTAGAGACCCATTGGCTAATATAAACTTAAACTCAGAGGACTTTTATAAAATAACTAAATTAATTGTTGAAATATCAAATACTCATTCTAAAGGGAAGGTGATCTCATTTCTTGAAGGTGGTTATGATTTACAAGCTTTATCTGAAAGTATTAGACAGCATTTATCAGCCTTAAAGACCCATGTTTGACCAATTGTTTGGGTCGTTAAATTTTTCAATTTCTTTTTTAGTTACTGGTCTGAAGAGGTAGTAAGCAATATAAAGCATTAAAAAAAATAAAAAAATTGTTTTCATTCAAATACTATATTAAATTAATTTAATGCAATTTTTAAAGAGAAAATTTGTTAAATTTTTAGGCTTTTCAATTCTTTTAACAATTTATCCTATTCGTTCATTATTGGCGTCTGCTATAAAAGCGATAAATCCTAATCTTTCCAAAAAACAAAGAGATATTATGTTCAATGAAGGCACTGAAAGACCCTTTTCAAGTGAATTATTAAATGAAAAAAGGGAAGGTTTTTATCATTGCGCCAATTGTGGCGCAAAACTCTTTGCTTCAACTGCAAAATTTGACAGTGGAACTGGATGGCCTTCGTTTTCCGAGGCGTTGCCAGGGGCTTTTAAAACAAAAATAGATTACTCTCTTGGTATGAAAAGAATAGAATATCACTGTGCTAAATGTGGAGCCCATCACGGTCATGTTTTTGATGATGGTCCTACAGAATCACGTAAAAGATTTTGTAACAATGGGCTATGTTTAATTTTCAAACCTAATTAAATAATTCATTTTTTATTAAAATTGTTAATTTTTAAGGTTTTTTAATACACACATCACCCAATTCGTTCACAATGATTAATGATTAAATTTATCAAATGTTTATGATTATCTAATGAATATTGCTCTTATATTATTCAGCAGTTTAATTTTGGCGGCTACAGGTATAATTAACCCTCAGCCTAAAAAAGATGAAGTTGCTCAAACAACTCAGACACAAGTTGTTACTCCAGCGCCAGAACCAGAAAAAAAACCTGAACCAGAACCTGCTAAGGAGCCTGAACCAGAACCTGTAAAAGAACCTGAACCAGAACCTGTAAAAGAACCTGAACCAGTGCCTGCTAAAGAACCTGAGACTGCAAAGGAGCCAGCTCCAAAAAGTGAAGAACCAAAAAAACAGGTCGATGCAAAACCTTCTCAAGAGCAAGACGCTAAACCCGAGGAAGAAGAGATTAAACCGGTGACAGAAGAAGCTCCGGTTGAAGAAGAAAAAGAAGGATTAAGTATTGTTAACATCATGCTATATATTTTAGGAGCGATCGCTGTGATTGCAGCTGGAATATATTTCTTTATGAGAAGAGAACCAGCTCCACAAAGTGCAGCAGATATTGCTAGAGCTCAGTCACAGCAACCAACTTCTGAACCTCAAGAAGAACCTGCAAAAGAAGAAACACAATCTGAGCCAGAACAGCCAGTTCAAGAAGAATCTTCACAAGAAACTACTGAGGAAGAGCCTCGAACAGATAACACCGATCAATCGTCCAATAACGAAGATGAAAATAATAATAGGTGATTATTTTATAAAACTTAAATAGATTACCTAGATGAAAAAATCGATTATAATTTGTTTGACGTTTATTTTAAGCATTTTATTAAATACATTTGTGACAGCAGATCACTTACATAAAAAGTCTAAAACTGAAAAAGTTGGCTACTTAAAAGTCAGATTGATAGATATACCTGCTGGATTTAAAAAAATACAAATTTCACCAGCAACAATAGTCAAAACCTTAAATAGAGAAACAATAGAAAATAAAAATACAAAAAAAATAGATGAAAAATATAAAAACAAGAGTTTGTTAAGTGTTATATATTTTGACGGTCAAAATGTTGTAGTTGATAAAATATCAGACAAAATTCAAGATGATACGAAGTTATATAGTTTTTCTATATCAAAAAGCCTTGTAAGCTACACTTTAGGTAATGCTATTTGTAATGGAGATATTAAAAGTTTAGATGATAAAATTTCTGATTATGTTCCAGAAGCTAAAGGGACATTATATGAAAATTCTACATTTAAAGATTTAATTAACATGAGAGCTGGCGATAAAAATTTCGCAAGCAGAAAAGCAGGTTCAGCAGCATTCATTTATGCTACGCCGGTCATGCAAAAAAAGATAACAGTGAAAGAATATTTAGCGTCATCAAGTAATTTAAAAACTACAAAGAAAGTATTTAATTATAATAACTTTCTTACAGATTTAGTAGCTAGAGCTATAGATTCAAAATCTTCTGGTGGCCTTAAAAAAGCTTACCAAGATTTTGCAAATAAAGCAGGCACGAGTTCAGAAATGTTTTTTTTAATTGATGATAACGGATGGCCTTTATTACATGCTTGGACTTATGCTACGAGAGAAGACTTTTTAAAACTTGGTATCCAAGTTTCCAAAGATTGGAATTCTAATACCTGTATTGGTGACTATCTAAGAAACATTGAGTCTATGAAAGATAAATCAGACAATAAAAATTCTGAATATGCAGGTTTTTTTTGGTTTAACAATAAAATTAAATCAAGACATGCTGAAATGCGGGGTCACGGTGGCCAAAGAATTCATATTGATTTAGAAAAAAATAGAGTTTTAACTTATCACTCAATCACTGATGATTACGATAAAAAATCTATTTTGAATTTGTTAAAATAATTTATTAAAATTTTTTTCCACCTTCTAGATAAGCACACTTCTCACAAGTTTTTTCAATTTCAGGTGGCTCATCAAGATTTAAAACATCTTTCATTTCAATTAATTTTCCTTCAATCCACGATGTGTCTACATTGTAGGGTATTAATGTAGTTTTAAAATGTACTTTGTTATCAAATTTATCATTTGTTTTTTCTCCATTACAAACATAAAAAAAAGTACGATCTGAAACTTCAAAACTCATTTTTCTTAAAATATGTACATAAATATCCATCTGCAATTTATAACTAAGATGCCATTCAGCATCGAGATAAGAAGAGACTGTTACAGGATAAGTTGATGATTGAGCTTTGTAATCAACTACAACTATTTTTTTTTCGTTTAAATCAAACCAGAGATCATCAATACCTCCATGAATAATAAGATTGGTTTTTTCATCTAAATATGAAATTCCGCCTTTTAAAGAATTCCTCCATACGTCTAAATCTTTATGCTGGTAAGGGACAAAATTAAGTTTATGTTTAACCATAATTGGATGGGGTTTTTGTTCTTTTCTATACTGATCAAATTCTTTCTTTAATAACTCATCAACTGCAACGTTAAGAGCCCATCCAGGCATAGAAGGTTCTTTTAATCCTTTAACACGATCTAAATAAAAACATCTTTTACAACTAAGAAAATTGAAAAATTTAGATCTACTTATTTTAAAAGGAGTATTTGATTTTTTATTGTAAATAGAAGTTTTTCTTGTTCTGAAAGATACAGCATTTTTCATTTATATCTGCTTTAGTCTCTTAAGAACTTCAGTCCTATCTAACGAAAGAATAACATCATAAAGACCAGGCCCAAATCTAGAGCCAACGAGCGCTATCCTTAGGGGTTGACCTACACCTTTAAAATTAGTCTGATGTTTATCAATTAGAGATTTAATTAAAGGTTCTAAGGTTTCTCTAGATAATGAGGTAAGTTTTTCGTACTGATTGATAAAGTCATTAATTACTTTCTTCGATAAATCGTCAATTAGCTTTTTATCATCTGTATTAATTTCAATTTTATCTTTGATAATATATTGAGAGTTGTCCCAAATATCCTCAAGAGTTTTTGCTTTATTCTTTAAAAAACTCATAGATTTTAACAAGATATCTTCTTTCGATTGATCTATAGTTTTTTTATATTTTGAAACATAATCTATAAAGAAATTAAAAAGCTCCTTTTCATCAATACTCTTTATGTACGTTTCATTTATTGAATAAATTCTATTCATATCTAATTTTGAGGGAGACTTACCAACACCACTTAAATCAAATAAATCAATACTTTCCTGCTTAGTAAAAATTTCTTTATCTTTGTAAGACCATCCTAATCTTAATAAATAATTTCTCAAAGCATCTGAAATAATTCCAATTTTCATGTAATCTTCGAGGGTAGATGCATTATCTCTTTTTGATAATTTTTTTCCTTGCTCGCTGTGTATTAAGGGAATATGTGCAAAATTCGGAACGTCCCAACCCATAGCATCATAAATCTGTTTTTGTTTAAAAGAATTAATCATATGATCATCACCCCTTATAACGTGAGTAATGCCCATATCATGGTCATCGACTGTTGCTGATAATTGATATGTTGGTGATTTATCTTTTCTTAATATTACAAAATCCTCAATTGTGGAATTCGAGATATTTCTTTCTCCTTGTACTAGATCTTTAATAATTGTATTTCCTGAAATTTTACTTTTAAATCTAATTACGGGTTTAACACCATCTGGAATTTTAAGGTCTTTAGCTTCTCTCCATTTTCTATTATAAACATATGGAATACCTTGTTTTTTACACTTTTCTTTTTGTTCATTTATCTCTTCTTCCGAACAATAACATTCATAAGCAAAACCTTTTTTTAATAGCTCCTCTGCAATTACAACGTGTTTGGATATATTTTTAGATTGAATATATTCATCACCGTCATGTTCAATACCGAGCCAAGCTAAAGATGAAATAATTTGTTTTTTGAATTCATCTTTAGATCTCTCTCTGTCAGTATCCTCAATTCTAAGAAAATATTTGCCTTTATTTTTTTTAGCTAATAGCCAATTAAATAAAGCTGTTCGAACGCCGCCAATATGAAGAGGCCCAGTAGGAGAGGGCGCAAACCTACAATTAAAAGACATTAATATTAATTAAACTATTTTAGTGAAAGTTTCTATACAAAGAAACAAGTTTACCTTGAATTTTTATCCTACTTGCAGCGTAAATTTTAGTTCCATGGTTTCGATTTGCTGCCTCAAGAGCTATAGTGTTTCCTTTTTTTCTAACTCTTTTCAAAGTTGCCTCTTGATCGTCTATTAAGACTACAGCAATCTGTCCATTATCTACATTTGAAACTTTTTTTATAATAACTGTATCACCGTCAGCAATACCCGCTTCAATCATAGAGTCGCCTTTTACTTTAAGACCATAATGTTCACCATTATTTTGGAGGTCCTCTGGTAAAGCAACTTTATCAACCTCTTGTTGAATAGCTTCAATTGGTGTACCAGCGGCGATACTTCCTAAAACTGAAACATCCGTAGATTTATTATCATTCTTATCTAATCCACCTTTGATAACGCTGGGAGTAAACGTATTAAATATATCGTTCGCGCTAGCGTTTTCGGGTAATTTAACTACTTCTAATGCTCTAGCCTTATGAGCCAATCGTTTAACAAAACCTCTTTCCTCTAAAGCAGAAATAAGTCTATGAATACCTGATTTCGACTTAAGGTTGAGCGAATTCTTCATTTCTTCATATGAGGGAGAGATACCTGAAGATCTAATCTTCTTATTAATAAATATTAATAAATTTTTCTGTTTTTTTGTTAGCATAGAACAAACCTTGTACATTAATGTTCTATAAAAGTTCTTTTTAAATTACAACTTGAAATAAGTGGCTAATTTATTAGATAATTTGAATTAATTTTTTCATTAATTCATGAGGTTTGTCGGATTTTAAAAGTGATTCTCCGATAAGAAAATTTTTGATTCCAGTTTTTTCATATATATATTTTGCATCATCTGCAGTTTTAATTCCGCTTTCAGAAATAATAGGTTCTTTGTGAGTTTTAATAACTTCAAAAATTGTAATAGTGTTATGCAAAGAAACCTCAAGTGTTTTCAAATTCCTATTATTAATTCCAATTAATGCTTGATCAAATTTTAAGGCCGTTTCAGCTTCTTTTTGATTATGCACTTCTACTATTACAGACAAGTTGTGTTTAAGCGCCTCAGAATAAATCTCATCTGCTTGATTTCCCTTGAGAGCTGCAATGATTATTAAAATGCAATCACAACCATAACTTTTAGATAAAGCGATTTGATAAGGATCAATAAAAAAATCTTTAGCTAAAATTGGTATTTGAAATTCTTTTTTTATATCTTGAATATAATCTAATTTTCCTAAAAAATGTTTTTCTTCTGTCAAAACTGATAAGCAAGTAGCACCATTATTCACATA
>CACNWV010000010.1 GCA_902624195.1 uncultured Pelagibacteraceae bacterium | reverse complement strand
TTGATAAAATTTCTTCTTAAAGATAAGGGTATGACTATAAAAGGAGTAAAAAATGTTCTAAATTCAAAAATAAATAAACTTGACGAATATAATTCTGATGGTTTAAAAATTCATTATTACCAAAAAAATATTAAAAATAAAACAGAACAAATATTAAAAAAATTAATTAAACTTAAAAACTATGGCAAAAAAAACACACCTTAAAGTAAGATTAGTTCCTGAAAGTAATCCTGATAGTAAATTTATATATTATGCAAAAAAACCTACTAAAGGAGAAAAAGCTAAAGAGAAACTTAAATTAAAAAAATATAATCCTAATACAAGAAAACATGAAATTTTTGTTGAAAAAAAATTACCGCCTCACAGTAAATAATTATTTCTTCTTAAAATTACGATATTCGAACTCTATGTAGGCCTTAATCATTGATTTCCAGATTTTTTTCGTAATTCTGTAATCAATTTTCTTTTTGACTGATTTTTTTTTAATATTTCTAAGAATTACACTTATTCTTTTTTTGTCTACAATATCTTTTTTAAATTTTTTGTTAGCCAGAACTTTCTCTACAAGATTTGTTCTCTTCTTAATTAAATCGATGAATTTATCATCGAGTTTATCTAATTTTTTTCTTATTACTAATATATTTTTATTTACCATAGCGACATTTAAATCGTAAAGATAATCAGTAATATACGTATATATTAAAAATATCTATGACTCACGATAAAAAATATCAAAATTTAATTATCTTGTGGCTTATGTCCACAATGGTATTAATTTTTTTTATGATTATAGTTGGTGGTTTAACAAGGTTAACTGACTCAGGTCTCTCAATTACACAGTGGGAATTATTTAAAGGAATTCTACCTCCTTTTAATCAAAATACCTGGGAAAATTATTTCGAATTATACAAACAAATTCCACAATATAAATTAATTAATCCATCCATGACACTTGATGAATTTAAAATCATATTTTATTGGGAATACGCTCATAGAGTTCTTGGAAGAGTAATCGGATTATTTTTTTTATTACCACTCATGTATTTACATTTTTTTAAAAAAATTAACAAAAAAGATTTATTAGAATATTATTTCATAATGTTATTGATAATAATTCAAGGAGCTATAGGTTGGTTTATGGTACGAAGTGGTTTAGTAAATGATGTTACTGTGAGTCATTACAGATTATCATTACATTTAATTGGAGCTATTATCATTTTATCAATGATTTATTGGAAAATTCAAAATTTAAGAGAAAATCGAATTAAAAATTTTTTCAATTTTAATAAGAAGAATTTACCTTTTGTTTTTCTAATTTTTCTCATTTTCTTTCAGATAATATTTGGGGCCTTTGTATCAGGATTAGATGCAGGTAGAATTTATCAAACATGGCCTTTAATGGGTGAAAATTATTTTCCTAATGATTTTATAATAAAGAATATATATAATTTCTTTGATTTAAATAATCATTCACTTGTACAATTTTACCATCGAAATATTGCATATTTGATTTCAGTGTATGTTCTTTCTTTATCTTTGTTTATTTTTTTATCAAAAAAAAAAAATTTATATAGGTCTATTATATTATTAATAGCTGTTTTAATTGCACAAGTAATTCTTGGTATTTTTACTCTATTGAGCGGCTTAAACATAACACTAGCTGCTGCACATCAGATATCTAGTGTAATCTTAGTATTAGGTTCTTTAAATTTGTATTATTTAACAATAAAATAAATTGACTTTAAGACTTATTCTTTGTATCTATCGCGAAATATCATGACACCATTTATAAAAAAGAATGAAGTTAAAAAAGATTGGTATATTATTAATGCCGAAAATATTGCGGTAGGCAGATTAGCCGCTTTTATTTCTAAAATTTTAAGAGGAAAAAATAAATCAACTTTTAATCCACACATTGATAATGGAGATTTTGTTGTTGTGACTAATATTGATAAAATAAAATTTACTGGAAAAAAATTCAAAGACAAAAGATATTATAAACATACTGGTCATCCTGGCGGTATTAAAGAAATTTCACCATTAAGATTAAAGGAAAAAAATAAATCCCAAGATATTCTTAAATTAGCAGTTAAAAGAATGTTGCCAGGAGGCCCTTTAGCCAAGAAACAATTAACTAAGTTAAAAATATATAATGGTGATAAGCATCCACACGATATACAAAAACCAAAATTAATAAATTTTGATCAATTTAATAAGAAGAATGTTGTAATATAGTAATGAGTCAGTCAATTTCTACATCACAAAATAAAAATAAGAAAATTAAATTAGACTTTAAAGACAGTAAGTACGCTACTGGTAGAAGAAAAAAGTCAATAGCTAAAGTTTGGGTTAAAAAAGGCTCTGGAAATATTCACGTCAATGGCTTGAAAATGAATGAGTACTTTAAAAGACCCGTACATCAAATAATTGTAACTAGACCTTTAGAAATATCACAAGTTGTATCCAATTATGATGTTAAGTGCTCAGTAAAGGGCGGTGGTTTATCTGGTCAGGCTGGCGCAATCATATTGGGAATTTCTAAAGCGTTGATCTCTCATGACGAAACTTTAAAGAAAAACCTTAAAAAAGACAAACTTACCACCAGGGACTCTAGAGTCGTAGAACGTAAGAAATACGGTCATAGAAAAGCAAGAAGAAGCTTTCAGTTTTCTAAACGTTAAATATTTAAAATTAATATCTATAAAGACAGGAGGATGATATAAGTCATTATGTCAGTAAATAACAAATTAAAAATTGCAGTTATAGGCGCTACTGGTTTTACAGGAATAGACCTAGTATATTATTTATCTAAACACCCTAAGATAGAAATAGATTACTTATGTGCTACTAAGAATTTAGGTAAGAAAATTTCACATTTTGATAAAAGAATAAAAAAGAAATTACCTAAAATTTCTTCAATAAATAATATTAATTGGAAGAATTTAGATTTAGTTTTTTTATCTTTACCAAATGGTGAAGCTCAAAAAATAATAAAAAAAACATTTAATAAAAATAAAAGATTAAAATATATTGATATATCTGCTGACTTTAGGATTAATGATCCAAAAATATATTATGATAATTACAAAATAAAGCACAAAGCGGTAAATCTTATTAAACACTCAATTTATTCTATAAGTGAGTTAACAAAGAAAAAAATTAAAAACTACAGAATAATATCTAATCCTGGATGTTACCCTACATCGATACAATTGCCATTAATTCCTTTAATCAAAAAAGGATTAATCAATTTAAGCGAAATTACAATTGACTCAAAATCGGGATACTCCGGAGCAGGAAAGAACATAAAGAAGAAATTTAAGCACAAAAATCTTTTTAATTCTACTTTTGCGTATAATCCAAAAAAACATAGACACATTTGTGAGATAAAACAAGAAATTTTAATTAATACGAAAAAAAAAGTTAATTTCATTTTTAACCCTCATTTACTTCCGATATTTAGAGGTATTCTTTCTTCAATTTATGTGAAAACTAAAAAAAATATTAATGCTAATAAGATTAGAAATACTTTATTAAAATTTTATAAAAATTCTAAATTTATTAAGATAATGAAACTAAATACTCCATTAGGATCCGGAAATGTTTTAAATACAAACTATTGTGAAATATCAATATGTGAAACTGGATTAAAAAATAGAATAGTAATCTTTTCAGCTTTAGATAATCTTGTAAAAGGCGCTTCTGGACAAGCTATACAAAATATGAATTTACTTTATAATTTTCCAGAAAACATGGGTTTTAAATGAAGACTATATTGTTGCTAGGTTTATTTATTATTTTAATTTCATGTTCAAAACCCAAGACTGTATTAATATGTGGAGATCATGTTTGTGTGAATAAACAGGAGGCTCAACAATACTTTGAGGAAAATTTAAGCTTAGAAGTTAAAATTTTAAATAATAAAAAAACTGAGAATATAGATTTAGTTGAATTAAACTTAAGTGAGAAAAAAAATAAAAAAATTATTAATGTCAAAAATAAACAAAAAACGAAAAAAACTATAAGAAAATTAACAAAAGACGAGATTAATCTTATAAAAACTAATGTAAAAGATAAAAAGAAAAAAAAATTGAGTAAGAAAAAATTAAATAAGATAATGGATGATAAAACTAAAATAGTTAAAAAAAATGCTAATGAAGATATTAGCTTAAAAAAAGATAAAAACTTTTTTCCGGAGAGTTTAAGGAAAAGTGATGTAGTGGACATATGTACGATCATAAAAAAATGTAATATTGAAGAGATATCTAAATATTTAATCAAAGAAGGTGCAAAAAAAGACTTTCCTAATATTGGAATGAGGCAATAAATTTATGAAAAAAATTAACATAGCAATTATAGGATTAGGTAATATTGGCACTTATCTATTTAAATATTTAAATAAAAATAAGAAAATATTAGCTAAAAAAAATAATTGTATACCCAATGTTCTGTACGTTTCGGCTAAAAATAAAGCCAAAAAAAGAGATTTAAAGATTAGTAAAAAATTGTGGTTAAAAAATTACTTAGAGGCAACCAAATCTAAAGAAATAGATTTAATCGTTGAGTTAATTGGTGGAGCTGAGGGTCCAGCAAAAAAATTAGTATTCAATGCTTTAAAAAATAAAAAACATGTGGTGACTGCTAATAAAGCTTTAATAGCTAAATATGGTGATAAGTTAGCTAAAATTGCAGAAGCTAACAAAGTTAATCTAGAATTTGAAGCTTCAGTATGTGGTGGAGTGCCAGTTATTAGATCTTTGAAGGAAGGTTTAATAGCAAACAAAATTAATAAAGTTTACGGAATTTTTAATGGTACCTCTAATTATATTTTATCTTCTATGACTAATCGGAATCAAAATTTTAGAGAAGTATTAGCAGATGCTAAAAAACTTGGATATGCTGAAGCAAATCCATCAGCAGATTTAAATGGTTCGGATGTTTCAGATAAACTTAAAATATTATCATCACTTTGTTTTAATTCGTTTATAAATAATAATATTCACGTCGAGGGTATAAAAAATATTGATAAAGATGATATAAATTTTGCAAGTAGACTAGGCTACAAGATAAAATTATTAGGTTTCTCTGAATTATTGAATAATAATATATATCAAAGAGTTCATCCCACTTTGATAAAAAAAAGTTCCTATGTTGGAAGTATAGATGGTGTTTTAAACGCAGTAATCATCGACGGTGATCCGGTTGGTAGGAGCATAATTCAAGGAGAAGGAGCTGGTCCTGCTGCAACGACATCTGCTTTAGTTTCTGATATTTCATCTATATTAAGAGGTAATATAAAATTTCCATTCTCTATTTCTTCAAAAGAGAGAAAAAAATTGAAATTTAAAAATATTTCTGAAAGAAATTTTTCAGCATACCTACGATTTGAAGTTCTAGATAAATCGGGCGTTTTATCAAATATAACAAAAATATTTTCTTTAAATAAAGTTTCTATAAAAAGATTAGTCCAAAATCCAAAAAAAAATAAAGGTATATCTTCAATCGTTATTATTACACACGAAACAAAAGATCGATATTTAAATAAAATAATTAAATTAATTTCCAATAAAGCTTATATAATCAAAAATCCTAAATTGATAAGAATTGATCAAAACTAATGTCTATTGATTCTAAATTTATGAATTTATTTATGAAGGCTACTGAAAAAGCAGCTATAGGTGCATCAAAATTTATAGGTAAAAAAGATAAAATAGCAGCCGATAAAGGTGCTGTAGACCCTATGAGAAGTCAATTAAATAGTATTGATATGGAAGGAACGATTGTAATTGGTGAAGGTGAAATGGATGAAGCCCCAATGCTTTATATTGGTGAAAAACTAGGAACGATGAATGGTCCTAAGTTTGATATCGCCGTTGACCCCTTAGAGGGCACAAAATTTACTGCAAATAATCAACCAAACGCTTTCTCTGTGCTTGCGGTAGCAAATAAAGGAAATTTGTTAACTGCTCCTGATACATATATGGAAAAAATTGCAATTGGGAACAATCTTCCAAAAAATCTTTTAGATATCGATAATGGTGTAAAAAAAAATATAACTTTGTTGGCTGACGCGAAGAGTAAAAAAATCTCTGATTTAAAAGTTTGTGTTATGGATAGACCCAGGCATAACATGATTATCAAGGAACTAAGCGAGTTAAATGTAACAATTAATTATATCACTGACGGCGACATAGCTGGTGCTTTAAGCGTAATTGGTGATGAGCCAAAAAATGATATTTACTACAGCACAGGAGGAGGTCCGGAAGGAGTTTTAGCTGCTGCAGCGTTGTCATGTTTTGATGGACAAATTCAAGGAAGATTAGTTTTAAATGAGGAAGAAAAAATAAGAGCAAAAAAACTTGGGATTATAGAGTTAGAAAAAAAATATAATATTGATGATATGATTAAAGGTGATGTTATATTCTGTGCGACGGGAGTTACATCTGGAGATTTAGCTGCTGGAGTAAGGGATTTAGGTAATAAATATGAGGTTTCAAGTTTTGTTTTACATAAAAGTAAAAGAATTAAAAAGATTGTTAAAAATACTTACAATAAATGAAAACACTCTCGGTAAGTGGTAAAGATTGGATTTTAAAAAAATTTAATCAAGAAGATATATTATTTATAAAAGAGAATTTTTTTCTTGACGAAATAACATGTAAACTTCTATCGATTAGAAAAATTAAAAAAGAGGAAATAAATAGTTTTCTTAATCCTTCAATAAAAAACTATCTTCCAAATCCTGAGGTATTATTAGATATGCAAAAATCGTGTTTACGTACAGTTCAGGCTATAAAAAATAAAGAAAAAATTGCAATATTTGGAGATTACGATGTTGACGGAGCATCTTCAACAGCAATACTTGGGAATTTTTTTTCGGCTTTAGGTGTTCCCTATGAAACCTTCATACCTGATAGAAAAAAAGATGGTTATGGCCCTTCTATCAATACTTTTAATGAATTAATTGTAAGAAATGTAAAATTAATTTTGACAGTAGATTGTGGTACATTATCTTTTGATGCTATAGAATTTGCTAAAAAGAAAAAAGTAGATGTAATTGTATTAGATCATCATCAGTCAGATTTAGACCTACCTCAAGCACATTCAATCGTTAACCCAAATCGTTTTGATGATAATTCTAATCTAAATTATCTTTGTGCTGCAGGGGTAACATTTATGTTTTTGGTTAACTTAAACAAGTTACTTAGGGAAACTAAATGGTTTAAATTATCAAATTTGTCTGAACCTAATTTAATTGAATATTTGGATCTAGTTTCACTAGGAACAGTATGTGATGTTGTTCCATTGATTGGATTGAATAGAGCTATTGTTCATCAAGGTTTGAAGGTAATAAAAGCAAAAAAAAATTTAGGTTTAAAAACTTTAATAGATATTTGTAAAATCGAAAATCATCCAAATGTTTATCATTTAGGTTATATGATTGGCCCAAGAATTAATGCTGGTGGAAGAGTTGGTAAATCATCACATGGAGCAAACTTGTTACTAAATAATGATTCCAAAGATGCGTTTAAATTAGCATGTGAACTTGATTTGTTTAATAAAGAGAGACAAATTTTAGAAAGTAATATTTTACAAAAAATCCAAATCGAAGCAGAAAAATATCTATCCGATCCTGTTTTAATAATTTCAGGTGAGGAACTTCATGAAGGTGTTATAGGAATAGTAGCATCTAGAATAAAAGACAAATTTAATAAACCAACAATAATAATTTCAATAAATAACGGTATTGGTAAAGCTTCTGCACGTTCTATAGTCGGTTTTGATATTGGATCAGTCATTATTGCAGCTACGCAGAACAAAATTCTTATGAAAGGAGGAGGGCATAAAATGGCAGGAGGTTTCTCAATTAAAGTAGAAAATATTAAAAAATTTAAAGATTTTATATTTAGAAAATTTAACAGTCTCAATATTGAATTGTTAAAAATTAAACCCTTATATCTTGATAGTATTATTGCACCTTCAGCTTTAAATAAAGAATTTTATAATAAAATAAACTTACTAGCTCCTTTTGGATCAGGTAATCCTGAGCCCAAATTTATCGTAGAAAATGTAAGACCAGTAAAAAGTAAGATTTTAAAAAACAAACATATTAAATCTGTTCTTGTTAGTTTAGAAGGATCAACTATTAAAACTATTGCTTTTAATTCTCTTGATAATGAAATTGGTGCTTATTTACTAAAAAAAGGTAGTAAACCATTCAATATTGCGGGAAAATTATCCCTAAATGAATGGAGAGGAGAATCAAATGTTGAGTTTATTATTGATGATATTTCTGTTAATAAGACTGTCAAAAATAAGGTCCCATCGTCTATCGGTTAGGACAGTTGGTTTTCATCCAACAAAGAGGGGTTCGATTCCCCTTGGGACCGCCAACTAAATATGATCATAGCAGAAATTGGTATTAATCATCTTGGGAAACTGAGTATTTTTAAAAAGTACATAAAATATTTAAACAAGACTGATGTGGAAGGTATTACTATTCAGTTGTTAAAAAAAAATTTTTTTACAGGTAATTTTAAAAATTTTTATATAAATAGAAATATATTATTAAAGATATTTATAAAGCTTTGTAAAAAAAAGGTCGGTTTAGTAACAGATTGTGTAGATAAGCTAATTTTAAAAAATAGATCAAATATTGATTTTTTCAAAGTGTTAGGTGGACAATTTAATAATGTGAAATTAATAAGAGAATTAAATAAGATAGGTAAACCTGTTTATTTTTCTAACAGAGGCCTAAAAGAAAACGATGAAAAAAAATTGATTAATTTTATTAAAGATAAAAAAAATTGTCAGATTATTCATACACAATTGAAGACTAGTAGAAGATTTTCTAATTTAAAAAATATTACAAAACTAAAAAAAATTTTAAATGATAAAGTAAGTTTTGGTTCTCATTGTGATGACCAAAATATTATTTTTAATTCTTTAAAATTTAAACCAAAAAAAATTTTTTTCTATATCAAAGATAATAAAGATTTAGATTATCCAGATAAAAGTTATGCGATACCATTGAATAAGATCAAAAGATTATTAAAAGGTTTAAAATGAAAAAGAAAATAGCTATTATTGAAAAAATTCATGATGACGGTATAAAATTATTGGAGAATAATAATGATTATGAATTTAAAATAATTAATGATTCTTCAGAAGAAAACTTAATCAAAATATTGCCTGACTTTGACGCTTGTACGCTAAGGGTTTCTAGATTAGATGAAAAAATATTAAAATATTGTAATAAACTTAAAGTTATATCAAGGCATGGTGTAGGGTATGATAACGTTGATTTAGATTATGTTAGAAAAAATAATATATCTTTATTAATAACTGCTACTGCCAATGCAGTTGCTGTTGCTGAACATGTGATTTATATGATGTTATCTGTGTCAAAAAGTATAAATCAATACGATCAAGAGGTTAGATTGGGTAACTTCAAAAAAAACGCTCAAAATATTAAGACTTTTGAATTGTTTAATAAAGAAATTTTAATTATTGGATTTGGTAGAATTGGTCAAAATCTAATTAAGAGGTGTAAAGGTTTTGATATGAATGTAAAAGTTTACGATCCATTTGTAGATGAGAAGACAATTTTAAATCATGGGGGAAAAAAAATTACTAATCTTGAAGAGGGATTAAATAAATGTGATTATTTATCTTTGCACGTCCCATTAACTGAAAAAACTAAAAATTTAATAGATTTTTCCAAATTAAAAATTATGAAAAAAAATTCTATAATTATCAATACTGCCAGAGGAGGCATTATTAATGAAAACGATTTAAATAAGGCCTTGAATGAAAAAATTATTTTTGGTGCAGGTTTAGACGTTTTTAATGTAGAACCGGTAGATATAAAAAACCCGCTTTTAAAAAATAATAGAGTTTTACTAAGCCCTCATTCAGCAACTTTTACTGAGGAGTGCAAATCAAGAATGTCCATTGAAACTGTAAAAAATATTATTGATTTTTTTGAAAATAAAATTGATAAATCTATGATTGTAAAATTATGATAGATATAAATAGGAAATTAAAAAATTTTGGTCCATTAGAAATTTTAGTATTAAGTTCTATTACATACGTGGTTGTAATGCTATTATGGACAGCTTCAACTAGATCAGATGTTTTACAAAAAGCAAATGATATAAAATCAAATCATAAGTCTGTAGTCGATTTCATAAATGATGAGGTTAATAATTGTAGTTCAAATGAAGAAGGTTTAACATCTTGGGGTGAGAAATGTAATTCTGTTTGGAATTCAGAAAAAATCGTAAGTTATGTGTTAAGTAATATTGATCTGAAAAACCCATATTCAATTAATAAACCGTTAATACAAACATCTCAAGATCCCAGAATTCAAGCCGAAGGTAAGGCAGGTCAATCTACAGATAAAGGTATAATTTTTGTTTCTTCAAATAACTTTGAGTCAGAGGCAGGCTCAGAATGGGTAGTTGGTACTTGTATAAAGTCACCTTGCGTAGCTGCCGGTAATAACGAATTAGTATCTGTATACCGTTAATTAATAATTTCAAAACCACATTGTTTTGCAGTTTTACTTAAATAGTTGAAACCAATTTTTGCATATTTAAATGGATTTGCTTTAGCAGGGTCTTGTTCAGCTTCAACCACAAGCCATCCTGAATAATTTTTTTTCTTCAAAGTATTTAAGAAAGGAATGTAATCAATACATCCATCACCTGGCACAGTAAATGCCCCATCTAAAAATGCTTGTCTAAATGTTGCATCATTTCTCAGTGATTTTTCTAAAATATCTTTTCTAATGTCTTTGCAATGAACGTGAATTATTCGTTCGTAAAAATTTTCAACTAATTTAATAGAGTCACCTTGAGCAAACAACATATGACCGGTATCTACTAATAATTTAACTGTATCCTTTGTATTTTCTATAAGTCTAGAAGTATCTTCCTCAGTTTCTATTATAGTTCCCATGTGATGATGATAAGCTAATGGCATATTTTCATCTATCATCATTTTACTAATTTCATTTATTGAAGAAATAAATCTACTCCAATCATCTTTATCTAATTTAGGCCTTTTTGATAACGGTGTTATAGGATCTCCTTGGACGGAGTCTGTGACCTCAGCAAAAACCATACAAGGTGCTTTACAATCTTTGAATAATTTAAGTTGTTTTTGCATAAGTTTAAATTCTTCTTTGGGTGATCTTTTTAATAGTTGAGCTCCATACCAACCTGAACATAATTTAAGGTTCTCTTTTTGAAGTTTAGGAATAAGTTCTTTCGAATTCATTGGAAATTTTCCACCAGATTCAATTCCAGTAAAACCTGCCATACTTGCTTCTTTTAAACATTGTTCCAAAGGAGTTTTTCCACCTAATTCAGGCATATCATCGTTACTCCATGCAATGGGTGCTATTCCTAATCTTATCGACATAGTTTTAAGAAAGTAATAATATTTTATATTATAAATAATTAACTTACAAAAGAATTTATGATCAATGTAGCACTTTTGGGTTTTGGTAGAATTGGGCAAATGCATGCTCAAAATATACATCTAAATAAAACGCTTAATTTGTTATATGTATACGAAAAGATTGATAAACTTAGAAAAAGAGCTAAAAATCTTTACAATTGTAAAATTGAAAAAGATTACAGAAAAATATTTTCAGACAAAAAAGTAGATATTATTTTTATTTCTAGCCCTACAAATACTCATATCAGATTTATCGAAGAAGCTATTAAATACAACAAAACTATTTTTTGTGAAAAACCTTTAGACTTAAATATAAATAAAATTGTTAAAACTTTTAAAAAAGTTAAGAAAAATAATTCGAAGATACAGATGGGGTTTAATAGAAGATTTGATCCTAGCCACCACTCAATTAAAAAAGATTTAGAAAAAGGTAAAATAGGAAGATTGGAAAAAATAATAATCACAAGTAGAGATCCAGCACCCCCTTCAAAGACTTATCTTAAATCTTCAGGAGGTATTTTCAGAGACATGATGATTCATGATTTTGATTTATGTAGGTATTATTTAAATAATGATGAAATTTCCGAAATAAGTTCATCTGTAAGCTCATTTGAAAATTTTTACAAAAAAATCAAAGATCATGAATTAGCTACTGTTACTATGAAATCAAAAAAAGGTGTTATATGTGTAATCACAAATTCTAGACATTGTTCTTTTGGATACGATCAAAGGGTTGAGTTATTTGGAAGAAAAGGAATGCTTTTATCAGGCAATCAAAAGAATACGGCCACAGAGATATTTAATTCAAATCAATCCCATTCGCAAAAACCCTTTTTAAATTTTTTTATTGAACGATACAAAGAAGCTTATAATCTGCAATTGAATGAACTAATTTCTCTTCATAAAAATAGAATAAAACCTAGATCAACTTTCAAAGATGGTTATTTAGCTTTAAAAATTGCGAATGCTGCATATCAATCTCTAAAGCAAAAAAAGGTAGTAAAATTAAAGTAATTTTAAACTACCTCTAGTTGTATGTATTTTTTTTCCTTTTGTGTTTTAACAAATTTTTTGTTTTAATTACGCAAATTTAACAAACAAATGAGGGAAATAATCATGAAAAAAGTATACTTAACTGTTGCTGCTCTAATGAGTTGGGCAATGATGTCTGTAGCTGCTCTAGCAGTAGATATTATTGTTGTGTCTCATGGACAAGCAAATGACCCTTTCTGGTCTGTTGCAAAAAATGGAGTTGATAAAGCTTGTAAAGATATGAAAGTATCTTGCAAATATACTGCTCCAGGAACATTTGACATGGTAGAAATGGCTAAATTAATTGACAACGCTGTTTCTCAAAAGCCAAAAGGTATTGTGATTACTTTGCCAGATGCTGCCGCTTTAGGTAAATCTGTTAAAGCCGCAATATCTGCAGGTATTCCGGTAATCTCTATGAATTCAGGTTCGGACGACTATATGAAACTAGGTATTAGTGCTCACGTAGGTCAAACAGAGTTTGAAGCTGGCGTTGGTGGCGGACAAAAAATGAAAGCTGCTGGTGGTAAAAAAGCACTATGTGTTAACCACGAAGTAGGTAACGTCGCGTTAGATAGAAGATGTGCTGGTTTCAAAAAAGGTTTTGGTGGATCTGTAGATATATTAGGAACATCAAATGACCCGACTGAAATTCAAAAAGCTGTTGCTGCTAAATTAGGTGGTGGATACGATACTATCCTTACTTTAGGAGCTGGTCTTGCAGGGGAAGCTGCTCTAAAAGCTTTAGAGTCCGCTGGTAAAGTTGGAAGTGTTAAACTAGGAACATTTGATATGTCTCCAGGAATGCTTAAAGCTGCTGCTGCTGGAAAAGTTGAGTTCTTAATTGACCAACAACAGTATCTACAAGGTTATTTACCTATAGCTATCTTTTCTCAATATATGAGATATGGAACAATGCCAGCTGGTGTTGTTATGACAGGACCTGGTTTTGTTACACCTAAAAACGCTAAAAGTGTAATTAAATGGGCTGCTCAAGGTTATAGATAAGAAAAATATTAGAAAGGCCTAGTGATAATTCACTAGGCCTTTTTTTTTAATTTTTTTATATGTCTACAAAGTCAAAAAGTATTGAAACAAAATCTGATTTCAATCAGGATGAAAGACTCAAAAAAATTTCTAAATTAAGGCTATTGTTAAATAGACCCGAACTTGGCGCTTTAGGCGGAGCTATACTCGTATTTATATTTTTTGGTATAGTTGCTGGGGATACGGGAATGTTTAGTGCATACGGAGTATTAAACTTCTTAGATGTCTCAGCTAATCTAGGAATAATTGCTATTGCCGCTGCTATGTTAATGATAGGAGGAGAATTCGATCTCTCTATTGGTTCAATGATTGGATTTGCAGGTATATGTATAGCTATTCCAGCAATTTATTGGGGATGGCCATTATGGATGAGTATAATTTTTGCATTTTCAATGGCAGTTCTCGTTGGATATTTTAACGGAATATTAGTGGTAAGGACAGGTCTACCATCATTTATTGTAACTCTTGCAATGCTTTTTATTTTAAGAGGCGCAACTTTAGCTATAACAAGATTGATTACTGGTCGAACTCAAGTTCCAGGCCTAAGAGTTTTAATTGAAGATGATCCATTAGCTTGGATTTTTGCAACTGATACGTTTAAATGGGTTTTTACTTGGTTAGGTTCGATGAATCTGATTGCATTGAGAACTGATGGAACTCCACTCGCCACAGGAATTCCTCCGTCTGTAATATGGTTCATAGTATTAGCAATTATTACAACATGGATTCTAATGAAAACAAGATATGGAAATTGGATATTTGCATCTGGAGGTGATAAAAATGGCGCTAACAATGTTGGAGTACCAGTTGGTAGAGTAAAAATAAGTTTATTTATTGGTACTGCAGTAGCAGCAACAATTTTTGCTACTATTCAAGTTTTAGATGCTGGTTCAGCTGATACAATGCGTGGAACTTTGAAGGAGTTAGAAGCTATTGCGGCTGCAGTTGTTGGCGGTTGTTTATTAACTGGGGGATATGGTTCAGCAATAGGTGCAGCATTTGGAGCTTTGATATTTGGTACGGTTTCAATGGGGATATTTTACACCGATGTGGATACAGACTGGTTTAAAGTTTTTTTAGGAGCAATGATGTTGATTGCGGTGATCTTTAATAATTATATAAGAAGAAAGGTAACGGAAAGCAAATAATGTCAGACTATTTAGTTCAATTTAATAATATTAGTAAATTTTTTGGAAAGGTTATTGCTTTGAAAGATGTAACAATGAAATTAAAAAAAGGTGAAATAATGTGTCTTCTTGGTGACAATGGGGCAGGTAAATCAACCTTAATTAAAACATTAGCTGGAGTACATAGGCCTGATGAAGGTGAAATTATTGTTGAAGGAAAAAAAACAATATTTGATAGTCCTAAAGATGCATTAGATATGGGCATAGCTACCGTGTATCAAGATCTAGCTTTAGTCTCATTAATGAGTGTGACAAGAAACTTTTTTATGGGTAGAGAACCCATGAAAGGTCCACCATTTTTTAAAACTTTTGATATTGAAAAAGCAAATAAGATAGCAGCCGAGAGAATGGGGCAGATAGGTATTGATGTTAGAGATCCATCTCAGGCAGTTGGAACGATGTCGGGTGGAGAAAGACAGTGTTTAGCAATAAGTAGGGCTATATATTTTGGAGCAAAAGTTCTTGTTTTAGATGAACCTACTTCTGCTTTAGGAGTTCACCAAGCTTCAGTTGTTTTAAAGTATATAGTCAAAGCTGCTTCCCAGGGTTTAGCTGTAATTTTAATAACTCATAACGTTCATCATGCATACCCTGTTGGAAATAGTTTTACAGTATTGAATAGAGGAAAAAGTTTAGGCACCTATGAAAAAAAAAATATTTCTAGGGAAAAACTATTAAGCATGATGGCAGGTGGCGAAGAGTTAAATAAATTGGAGGTAGAACTTCAAGAAATGAACAGACCTTCAACTAATTAATGCAAATAGGAATAGATTTAGGGGCAACCAAAATAGAGTACGTTCTTCTAGATAATAATAATGTAGAATTGAAAAGAGACAGAGTTGAAACACCTAAAGATTATGAAAACACAATAATTACAATAACTGAAATCGTAAAAAAATTAGAAAATAAATCTGGGAAATTTAATGTAGGTATATGTCATCCTGGAGCAGTAGATAGAACGACAGGATTAATTAAAAACGCACATAACTCTCAATGGCTAAATAATAAAAACTTAATAAAAGATTTAAAATTAAAAATGAATAATAATTTCCTTTCAGAAAATGATGCTAATTGTTTTTGTTTATCTGAGGCTTTTGATGGATCTGCTAGTCACTATGAAACAGTGTTTGGGATTATATTAGGATCAGGGTGTGGTGGTGGACTAGTAATAAATAAAAAAATAATATCCGGAGCAAATGGTTTAGGGGGAGAATGGAGCTTAAATCAAATGCCACTTACAAATACACCAAACTTAAAATCAGATAAAATCTTAGATTTTTCAAATAGATTGGAAGGTTATCTATCTGGTAAATCAATTGAAAAAAGATTTAATGAACAATTTAATGAGAACATTTCAGCAAAAGAAATTTTTAGCAGATATAGAAAAAAGGATTCAAACTCCATTTTATATATAAATGAGTATAAGGATATCTTAGCAAGATGTTTGGTATTAATAGTAACAACTCTTGATCCAGATGCAATTGTTTTTGGAGGTGGAATTTCTAATGAAATAGATTTTTTAGATCAAATTAAAAAAAAAACATCATCATTTATAAATGAACCTAATCTTAAAACAGTATTTTTAAAACCAAAGTACGGAGATGCAAGTGGAGTAAGGGGTGCTGCTATTTTGAGTAGGCAAAGTTCTATTTAAGTATTGAATTAATCTCTTTATTCGAAAATGGCTTTGGTTTTTCACATTTAACAGAAATTCTTTGTTTTTTATTATTTCTTGCAGATAAATGGATTGCCTCTATAATATTTAGTACGTGAAGAGATAAATTTCCGTTACATCTATGTGTTTTCTTATTTTGGATTGAATATATCATCTCTGATAATCCAACACCTCTATAATTTGCGTTAGTAGGAGACTCATTTGCTCTAGAACTTTGGGTTCTTATATTAATTTTTCCCAATGACATTTTGTTTGTTTGATGAGCCATCCATGTGCTACCTAATTTTTTACTGATTAAAACCGATCCACCAAACATATTTGGATCTGGAACTATCATTGATCCATTGTCTCCGTAAAGCTCTATGTGGTTCCTTAGATGAGAAATAACATCAAAAGATAAAGTTAATCTAATTATTGTGCCATTATGAAATTTTATAGTAGAAAAGTAAGTTGTGGGACACTCCACTTTAAATTTTTTACCTTTTTTTGGTCCTATACCAATAGTCCGTTTCTTTACCCCTTTTGAGCTTATACTTGTTACTTCTTTAGCTGGACCCAATAAATTTACTAAAGCAGTTAAATAATATGGACCCATATCTATAACTGGTCCACCGCCTTTTTGAGCAAACCAAGGCTCTGGATTAGGATGATAAGATTGTATTCCTGGAAAGGCAAATATTCCTGTACCAAATTTTACTTTACCTATTACTTTTTTATCTAAAAGTTCTCTTGCTTTTTGATTTCCTCCGCCTAAAAAAGTATCAGGAGCATTTCCTATGAAAAGTTTTTTTCTTTTTGCTATTTTTATAAGTTCTTTTCCATCTTTAAATGAAACCGCTAATGGTTTTTCAGAATAAACGTGTTTACCATTAAGTAATGATTTTTTAGCTATTATATAATGTGCATTAGGTATTGTTAAGTTTAGAATAACTTGAATTTCTTTATCTTTAAGTAATTCATTAACCGAAGATGAACTTATCTTATAAGTTTTTGCACACTTTCGAGCTGCTAACTTGTCAATATCAGCACATTTAATTATCTTAAAGTTATTGAAATATTTATGTGCCCTAAAATAAGTTTCAGCTATATGACCGCAGCCGATTAGACCGACTTTATAAACTTTTACCATTAAAAAGTTTATACACCTTTTCTTTGTTTTTTCTTCCCTTCTAGGTGTTCTTTTAGGGCTCTTTCATTTTCCTTAGTCGAAGGTATTGAAAGAGTAGGGCTTTCCCAGTAAGCAGAACCTTCTAGCCATTGATATCCATCAGTATGAATACTTATAACATACGTTTTCTTGGATTTTTTTGCTCTTTTAAAAGCCTCTTCTAGTTCAGATATTGAGTTAACTTGTTCTCCTTCTGCACCCATACTTTTTGCATGCGACGCGAAATCAACTGGAACAAGATTAGGAGTTTTTGAACTTTTTAACAAACAATTAAATTCTTTACCTCCCTTATACAATTGAAGTCTATTTATAACTGCATGACCGCCGTTATCGCAAACTATTATAATTAATTTATTATTAGTAATTACCGAACTGTAAATATCTGAATTATAAAGCAAATAAGATCCATCTCCAACAAATGCTATAACTTCTTTATTTGGGTTTGCCATTTTAATTCCTAGAGCCCCTGAAATTTCATAACTCATACAACTAAAACCCCATTCAGTTTCATGAGTATTTAATTCTCTAGGTCGCCATACTTGCACAACTTCTCCTACTAAGCCGCCTGCCGCAGTAACTGCTATATCTGATGGATTAGAATTTCTATATATTGCACCAACTGCATGAGCATAACTAGGTAATTTTTGATTTGTAGGACCACTTTCTTTGTCTACATATTCATTCCAACTTTTTAATTCTGATTGTGCTTTTTTATTCCAGCTATCCTCAGCTTTCCAACTTCCAAGGACTAAAGACAATTCAGATAATGAAACCTTAGCATCACCAACTACAGCTTGTGCCATATGTTTATTTGCATCGAATCTCGCTGCATTTATAGATACAAGTTTGAAATTTGGATTCTCGAAATTTGCCCAAGATCCTGTAGTAAAATCTGCAAGCTTAGTGCCTACTGCTATAGCTAGATCTGTTTTTTTTGCCATATTATTTGCAGCTTTACCGCCAAGACCACCTATTGGTCCCAAAAAGTGAGAATGATCTCTTTTCATAGTAGAATAACCCATGACGGTTTGTGTTACTGGTATATTATGTTTTTTTGCAAAATCAGATAATTCATCCATTGCATCAGAGTAAAATACTCCTCCACCTGAAATTATTATTGGATTTTTAGAGGATTTAATTGCCTCAGCTGCTTTTTTTATTTGATAATCATCTGGACGTGGACGTCTAATAGAGTGAACTCTTTCTTTGAAAAATTCCTCAGGATAGTCGAATACTTCACCTTGGACATCTTGACTTAAAGATATACATGCAGGGCCGCAATCTGCAGGGTCAAGCATAACTTCAATTGCTTGAGGCAAAGTTGAAATTATTTGTTCAGGTCGAGTAATTCTATCAAAATATCTTACAACTGGTTTAAAACCATCATTTTGTGTTATCCCAGGGTTATTAAAATGCTCTACTTGTTGTAAAACTGGATCAGGCATTCTATTTGCAAAAGTATCTCCAGGAAGAAACAAAATCGGCAAACGATTACTCATGGCGACTGCTGCTGCGGTAATCATATTTGTTGAACCTGGTCCTACAGAACTTGTAGCAATGAAAATTTGCTTTCTTCTTTTAGCTCTTGAATAAGCTATACCTGTCAAAGCCATATTTTGTTCGTGATGTCCTCTCCAAGTAGGAAGTTCTTTTTGATTTTCTTGAAGCGCTTGCCCCAAGCAAGCTACGTTACCATGGCCAAAAATTCCAAATGCACCTGGAAACAACGGTTCTTTCTTTCCGTCGATCAAAATTTTTTGTTTTGTAAGGAATTTAACAAGGGCGTGGGCACAAGTAAGTTGAATGTTTTTCATAAATTCATTATAAGATAGTTAATTAACTTAATATATTCAATAATTATATATATTTATGTACGAAAAATTTGGTCAGTTTATCGACGGTAAATGGCAACAATCATCAAGTGGTGAAAACTATGAAGTAATTAATCCAGCAACCGAAGAAATTATAGGCAAAGTCTCTAAAGCAAATAGTGAAGATATACAAAGAGCTCTTAAGTCGGCAGAAAGAGGTTTAGAAATCTGGAGAAATACTTCACCTTGGGAAAGATCCAAAATAATTAGAAAAATTTCAGAGCTAATGAGAAAGAAAGTGGATACTTTATCTAAATGGCTTACTTTAGAAGTTGGTAAACCATTATCTGAAGGATCGGGTGAGGTTGGAGGTGCAGCAGATATATTTGAGTGGAACTCTGAAGAAACAAAAAGAATTTTCGGTGAAATCAACCAGAGTCGTTTTCCAAATACAAAAATACACGTAATTTATCAGCCCGTTGGTGTGGTAGCAGCATTAGTTCCTTGGAATTTTCCAGTTATTTTAGCTTCAAGAAAGATTTCAACAGCCTTAGCAGCTGGATGTTCCGTCATTGTGAAACCAGATGTAATTACTCCAGGTAGTGTAATGGAGATTGTTGATATATGTAAAGAAGCTGGTGTACCACCAGGTGTTGTTAATTTGCTATCAGGCGACCCAGCAGCGATTTCATCTGAATTAATTCAATCAAATATTATTAAAAAGATATCTATAACGGGATCAACTAGAGTAGGTAAGCTTATCCTTAAACAAGCTGCAGATAAAGTTCAAAGAGTAACGATGGAACTAAGTGGTCATTCCCCATTTATCGTTTTTGACGATGTAGATTTAAATAAAGTAACAGACATGGCTATAACTGCTAAATTTAGAAACAATGGTCAAGTTTGTATTTCTCCAAATAGATTTTATATTCACGAAAAAAAAAAAGATGAATTTGCTGAATTGATGGTAAAGAAAACTAAAAAACTTAAAATGGGTAACGGTATGGACAAAGATACTTTACTTGGACCTTTATGCACAAAAGAAAGATTAGAGGGTGTTGAAAGATTAGTTGAAAAAACTAAAAAAGAAGGTGGAAAAATTCTTTTAGGCGGAAAGAGAGCTGCAAATTTTAACAAAGGTTATTATTACGAGCCTACTATTTTTGATAATATTAAAGACAATTTTACAGTCATGAAAGAAGAGCCCTTTGGTCCTATCGTCCCGATATTAAGTTTTAAAGATTTTGATGAAGTAATGAAGAGAGCTAATAATAATGACCTTGGATTAGCAAGCTATGTTTACACAACTGATTTAAAAAAAGCAAATCAAGCATCTGAAAAGCTGGAAACTGGTTGTGTTGCTGTAAATACACCTGTTGTTGCAGTTGCCGAGGCGCCTTTTGGAGGAATTAAACAAACTGGCTACGGAAGAGAAGGTGGATCAATGGCTATAAAGGATTATCTAAATATCAAATATACTCATTTTGGTATTTCATACGAATGAGAAAAAATAAATTAAAAGAAATATTCCAGGCAGGAAAATCTGCAGTTAATGGTTGGTTGCAAATACCCAATTCTTTTACGGCTGAATTAATGGCTAATCAAAATTGGGACTCTTTAACTTTAGATATGCAACATGGAGTAATTGATTATCCAAACGCAGTAGGAATGTTACAAGCTATATCTACAACTCAAGTTGTTCCAATGGCCAGAGTTAATTGGAATGAACCTGGCCAAATTATGAAAATACTTGATGCTGGAGCTTATGGAATTATTTGCCCGATGGTAAGTAATAAAAATGAAGCACAAAACTTTGTTAAAGCTTGTATGTACCCACCTAATGGTTATAGAAGTTATGGTCCTATTAGAGGTTTAGTTTATGGCGGATCTGATTATGCTGATCAAGCTAACAATGAGATATTAAAATTCGCAATGATTGAAACAAAAGAGTCTCTCGAAAATTTAGATGAAATTATGAAAACACCTGGTTTAGATGGAATTTATATTGGTCCTGCTGATTTAAGCTTAGCAATTGGACAAAAACCTAGTTTTGATAAACCTGAAGGGGATCCTGTTTATGAAGTTATAATGAAGATTTTAGAACATGCAAAAAAAAATAAAATAATAGCTGGAATACAGAACGGGCAGCCAGAATATGCTGAAAAAATGATTAAAAAAGGTTTTCAACTAGTTACCATCGGATCTGATCAAAGATATATGACAGCAGCCTCGAAGTCAGCTCTTAGTAAATTAAAAAAAGATCAAAACAAGGACTCAGGAAAAGGGTATTAGTTTTCTATGAATTATTATGTTTATATGCTCAAGTCTTTGGGTAAAAAATCAGTAACATATGTTGGCTATACAAATAATCTCAAGAAAAGAATTGATCTTCATAATACAAGTAAAGGAGCGAAATTTACAAGAGGGAGAAAATGGAAACTAATATATATGGAAAAGCTTAATACGAAAAAAGAGGCAATTTCCAGAGAATATTATATAAAGAATAACAGAAATATAAGAAATAAAATTAAAAATGAAAATTTCAATTTTACTACCTTATAAGGAAAACTTTTCTCCAGAATATCCAGGCGCAGTATCTTTATTTGTCTATGAAACTACTAAAATTAGTCAATTTAAAAAAGATATCACAATTTTTGGGAATACTAATTATAAAAATATTTTTAAATTAAAATATGTCAATATAAATCTTGTTAAAAATCCTTTTAGTAGTCAAACCAAAAACTATGTAAAAAAATTCATTCAGCTAGAAAAGGGAAATGAGTCGACTATTATTGAAGTTCATAACAGACCAAGTTATATCCATATTTTATCTAAAGATATTTCTAAAAAAATTTTAACACTATATTTCCATAATGATCCACTATCAATGGATGGATCTCAAACAATTAAAGAAAGAAAAAACCTTTTAAAAAACTGTTACAAAATCATATTCAATAGTTCATGGTCAAAAAAAAGATTTTTAGAAGGTTTAGAAAACAAGTTTGTAAATAGTGATAAATTATTAGTTTTTCATCAGTCTGCTAGACAAGGTTCATTTAGTTTGTTGAAAAACAAAAAAAAATGGATCACATTTGTAGGTAAGTTAAATAAAGCAAAAGGTTACGATATATTTTCTTCATCAATTAAAAGAATATTAGATAAACATTCCACTTGGAGAGCTAAAATAATAGGTGATGAAAAAAGAGAAAAAATTGTTTTAAAACATAAAAATGCAGACATATTGGGATTTAAAAAACATAATGAAGTTTTAAATATTTTTAAAAAAACGAGTATTGCTGTAGCCTGCTCAAGGTGGGAGGAGCCTTTTGGAAGAACAAGTCTTGAAGCCTCAGCTAATGGATGTGCAGTTGTAATTACCAACAAGGGTGGATTGCCAGAAACTGTTACTGACGCAAAAATATTAAAAAAACTTAATGTTAAATCTTTAACAAAGACTTTAGATTTTTTAATAAATAATAATGATATAAGAAAAAAACTTCAAAGATTATCAATTAAAAATTTTTATTTAACTCATAAATTTGTAACAAAAGCTATGGATACATACCGGTCAGAAAAGATTAGTTATTTAAAAAGAATTAATACAACTAAACCAATAAAAAACTTAAGAATTTTGCATATCACAAATTTTAATGAAAGATTGGACGGGAGACTTTTTTTTAACACTGGGAGAAGAATTAATAACGGATTTATAAGATTAGGTCATAGTGTATTAGGATTTAGTGATAGAGATATTCAAAAATATTATAAAAATTTTAAAGACTTCAAAGGCGCCAAAACTTTGAATGAGAAATTAAGGAAAACTTGTTACAATTATAAACCAGATATAATAATGCTTGGACATGCAGATTTAATTTCATCTGACCAGATTATGGAGCTTAGAAATGATTATCCTAACGTAAAATTTGGACAGTGGTTTTTAGATCCTTTAAATAAAAAAGGGCCAGATTATTTAAGAAACAAAAATAGAATACTTGATAAAATAGAACATTTAGATGCATCCTTTGTTACAACTAGTCCAAGTGTATTGAATTTTCTTCCGAAAAATACAAATAATTTTTATATCCCAAATCCAAGTGATGGATCGTTTGAGACTTTAAATAATTTTAAAAAATCCTGTAACGTTGATGTTTTTTTTGCTTTAAGTCATGGTGTTCATCGAGGAGTATTAAAGTCAGGAAAAATCGACGATAGAATAACTTTTTTAAAAAAACTTTCAGCAAATACACCTGATGTGAAATTTGATCTTTACGGAATTGATAAAGTACAGCCAATTTGGGCAGATCACTATTTCAAAACTATTTCAAATGCAAAAATGGGATTAAATTTAAGCAGGGGAAATGCGATAAAATATTATAGTAGTGATCGGATAACACAAATTGTTGGTAATGGGCTGGTATGTTTAATTGACGAAAAAACGCAATATAGAGATTTTTTTGATAATTCAGAAATGGTTTTCTATAAAAATATAAACGATTTATCAGAAAAGATTTTAAAAGTTTCAAGAGATGAAAAATTGAGAAAATCAATTGCATTTAAAGGAAAACAAAAATATATGAAATATTTTAATTCAACTTTAGTTGCTGATTTTATTATTAACAAAACATTAGGTCGAAATATAAAAACAAAATATTTATGGGACAAATAAAAAAAGCTTTAATAACAGGTATAACAGGACAAGATGGATCATATCTTGCTGAATTTCTTATAAAAAAGAATTATCAAGTCTACGGAATAGTTAGAAGAGTAGCCTTAGAGGATGAAACTCATAGATTATGGAGAATTAAACATTTGTTAAAAAAAATTAAATTAAGTAGCGCCTCATTAGAAAGCTATGCGAGTATAGTTAAAATAATTCAGAAAATTAAACCAAACGAAGTTTACCATTTAGGAGCACAGAGTTACGTAAGTTATTCTTTTGAAGATGAATTTTCAACACTTAATACCAATATAAATGGAACACATTACTTACTTTCTGCTATCAAAGAATTTTCACCTAAAACAAAATTTTATTTTGCTGGATCATCTGAAATGTTCGGAAAGGTTTATAAAAAAAAACAAAACGAAACTACAAGGTTTTATCCTAGATCATCGTATGGAATTTCAAAGGTTGCTGGATTTGAACTTACGAGGAATTATAGAGAAGCATATAATTTGTTTGCATGTACTGGAATCTTATTTAATCATGAGTCACCGAGAAGAGGATTTGAATTTGTAACTCGAAAAATATCCAGTGCAGTGGCTAAAATTAAACTTGGAAAGCAAAAAAATCTTTACTTAGGAAATATTAACGCAAAAAGAGACTGGGGGCATGCTAGAGATTATGTAAAAGCTATGTGGCTTATGCTTCAACAAAAAAAACCCTCTGACTTTGTTGTAGGTACAGGTGAAATGCATTCAGTTAAAGAATTTTTGAATTTGGCATTCTCTATAGTAGGTCTTAATTACAAAAAATTTATTAAAATTGATAAAAATCTTTACCGACCATCGGAAGTTGATACATTGCGAGCAGATTATACTAAAGCTAAAAAGATATTAAAATGGAAACCATCAATTAATTTTAAAGGTTTAGTAAAGGAAATGGTTCTAGAAGATCTCAAACGTTTCAAATAAATGAGTAATTATCTTATTTTTCGTACTGATAGAATAGGAGATTTTCTCATAACATTGATTCTCATAAAA
>CACNWV010000009.1 GCA_902624195.1 uncultured Pelagibacteraceae bacterium | reverse complement strand
TATTGGAAAAATTTTCTAGAAAAAAGCATTGTAGATTTCGAATCTAAAACAAGTTCAAAGAAAGCAAAAAAAATACTGGAGAATTTTGATAAAGAGCTTAAAAATTTTAAACAAGTTTGCCCAATAGAAATGCTTGATAAATTAGACAATCCTATTAGTTTAAGACCTCATACTAAGAAAGCAGGTTAATGCGTAAACTTAAAATCTTTTGTTTTGGTTTTGGCCAAGTCGCAGAAAATTTTATTAATAAGTTAATTAATGAAAAAAAAGACTTTGATTTAAGTGTTACTTCTAGACAGGAAACTCATCAGGTAAAGTTTAATAAAATTAAAATAAATTCATACCAATTTACTGAAGACAGATTTGATCACTCCATTAAAAAAAAAATAGAAGAAGCAGATTACATTTTAGTTTCTATTCCGCCTATTAACGGAAAAGATATTGTAGCAAATTACCTTGATACAAATCTAAAAAAAATAATAAATTGTAAATGGATTACATATTTATCTGCAACTAGTGTATATGGAGATCATAAAGGTGATTGGGTTAACGAAGATAGCGCTACTCAACCTACGTCAGATAATGGGAAAAGTAGATTAGAAGCAGAAAAAAACTGGAAAAGTTTATCGAATAAGAAAAATTATCCACTTCAAATTTTTAGATTGGCCGGCATATATTCAAATGAGTTTAATATTCTGAAAAGATTAAAAACTGGTAAAGTGCAAATTGTAGATAAAAAAAATCATTTTTTTTCAAGAATTCATGTTGAGGATATAGCTAACATTTTATTTAAGTCCTTTGATAATTTTAAAAATAATGAAATTTATAATATTTGTGATGATAAACCTGCTTCGCAAATCGAGGTAGCATCCTATGGTGCAAAATTACTAAAAATAGAGAAACCTAATTCTGTAAAACTCGAAGAAGTTGAAAGCGAAATGTTAAAAAATTTTTATAAAGACTCAAAAAAAGTAGACAATAAAAAAATGAAAAATTTTTTTAATCACAAATTAAAGTATCCAACTTATGTTGAAGGACTAAATTATATCTTTAACAATACTTTTTAATTCTTTAATTATTTTTTTTAAGGGAACTTGATTTGATAAACTATGGTCCCCGTTTTTAATTATCACTAACTTCTTTTGCGCACTTGGAAATAACGTAAGAACTTTTCTTGAAAAGGACACTGGCACAACTTCATCTTTGCTGCCATGAACCATTGTTACTTTTATTCTAGATCTTATTTTTTTAGATAAGATTTTATTTTTTCTTCCATCTTTAATTAGCTGAAATGTAATAGGATATTCATATTGCCCATTCCTAATAACACTTAATCCTTTAGTAATAATTTCATTTTTATTTTTTTTTGGAAATTTTTTCCACATTAATCTTTCAAGAAATTCGGGAGCTGAGCCTATACCAACAAAACCTACAATTTGATTTTTAAAATATTTAAATTGATTTAAAGATATCCATGCTCCCATGCTAGAACCAACAAGTATAAATCTATTTTTTTTAACAATTTTTTTAATTAAATTCTTAGCATCATTGGACCATTTGGTTATATTTCCTTTTGTAAATTCACCTGATGACTTACCGTGTCCTGAATACTCTATAGCTAAAAAACCTAATTTACTTTTTACAGCATATTTTTTGAAGGCTTGAGGTTTTTCTCCATCAATATCAGACATAAAACCAGGAAGAAAAACAATATAGAGATTTTTTTTATAATAATTGTCAATAAATCTAAGTTTTTTTGTCTTTGAAATTTTTAAGTATTTGAATTTTTTCATATGCGAATATTTTAGTGCTATTATATAACAAATAATAAGATGACTACTAAATTAAATGTTCTTCAAGTAATTCCTAAACTTGGGTACGGCGGTGCCGAAACAGGGTGTTATGATATAGCTCATTATTTGGCAGAACAGGATTGCGGTTCTTATATAGCAACTTCTGGAGGTGAATTACTTAAATTTGTGAAAAAAAACAAAGTGAGAATATTTAGGCTTCCTGTACAATCAAAAAATCCATTTATAATTTTAGTAAATGCAATTTTCTTATCTTTTATAATTCTATTTAAAAAAATAAATATTGTGCACGCTAGAAGTAGAGCACCTGCTTGGTCATGTTATTTGGCATGCCTTGTGACAAATGCAAATTTTGTTACAACTTTTCATGGAACTTATAATTTTAAAAGCAATTTAAAAAAATTTTATAATAGCATTATGTTGAGGTCGAAATTAACTATCGCAGGATCTAATTTTATATTCAGTCATATTAATGAAAATTATAACGAATATTTAAGTAAAAAAAAAAAATTGAGAGTTATATTTAGAGGTATCAACGTTGATTATTTTAATCCAAGAAATATATCTATTTTAAAACAGGAAAAGTTAAAAAAAGAGTGGGATTTAGATCCTAATAAATTTACCATTTTAATGCCCGGCAGATTGACCTATTGGAAAGGACAAGAAAAATTAATTGAGGCCTTAAATATTCTTGCTGAGGATTATAATTTTGCAAATTTCCAGGCTATTTTTTTGGGTTCGGACCAGGGCAGAAAGGTATACTCCAAAAAACTTTCAAGTTTAGTTGAAAGATATAGTTTGACAAAAAAAGTAAAATTTATTCAAAATTATAATGAGATGCCTTTAGCATACTCTTTGGCGGATGCTGTTGTCTCAGCATCTATTGAACCAGAAGCTTTTGGAAGAGTTGCAGTTGAGTCACAGGCAATGGGAAAACCTATAATTGCAAGTAATATTGGAGGATCAAAAGAAACAATAATAAATAAAAAATCTGGTTATTTATATAAACATGATGACCCAAGAGAACTTGCTAAAAATTTAAATACTGTTATTCAATTAAATCAAGAGGAGTTGAAAATAATGGGAAACGAGGGTAGAAAAAACATATCAAAAAAATTTGATGTAGAAATAATGTGTGACTCAAACTTAAGAGAGTATAAAAAATTACTTAAAAATTAATGCCACAAATTCAACTACTAGATGGAAAAAAGATTTCTTTCTCAAGATCTATCAATGGTTTGGAAATTACAAAAAAAATAAGTAAGTCTCTCGAAAAATCTGCTTTAATTATGGAAGTAGATGGGAACCTTAAAGATTTAAGTCATGAAATTACGAAAGATTCAAAAGTGAGAATAATTACCTCTAAAGACAAAGAAGGTCTCGAAGTAATTAGACATGACGCAGCACATATAATGGCAATGGCAGTACAAGAATTATATCCAGGCACTCAAGTTACTATTGGCCCAGTTATAGAAAATGGATTTTATTATGACTTTGCGAGAAAAGAGCCCTTTACTAGCGATGATTTAAAAAAGATCGAAAAAAAGATGTCAGATATAATTGACAGAGATGTTAAGACTAAAAGAGAAGTATGGAAGAGGACGGAAGCGATCTCCCATTTCAAAAAGATTGGAGAAAAATATAAAGCAGAAATTATAGAGAGCATCCCTATAAATGAGGAACTCTCAATTTATCATCACGGTGATACGTGGCATGATTTATGTAGAGGGCCACATTTAACTTCTTCAAGTAAAATTGGAAAAGCTTTTAAACTTACAAAAGTTTCGGGCGCATATTGGCGTGGAGATTCGAACAATGAGATGTTACAAAGAATATATGGCACTTGTTGGAACACAAAAAAAGAATTAGATGAATATCTTCACAGGCTCGAGGAGGCAGAGAAAAGAGATCATAGAAAACTTGGCAAGGAAATGGACTTATTTCATTTTAGGGAAGAAAGCCCTGGCTCTGTTTTCTGGCATGAAAAAGGTTGGCTATTATTTCAAAGATTGGTGGAGTACATGAGAATGAAACAAAGATTAGCAGGTTATAAAGAGATAAATACACCTGAACTTTTAGATAAAACTTTATGGGAGAAATCTGGACACTGGGAAAAATTTGGAAAGCATATGTTTACTTCAGAAACACCAGATGAGAAAACTTTTGCTGTCAAACCAATGAATTGTCCAGGTTGTGTTCAAATTTTTAATCAAGGTTTAAAAAGCTACAGAGATTTACCTTTGAAACTATCTGAATTTGGAAAAGTACATAGATATGAACCATCCGGCGCATTACATGGACTTTTAAGGGTAAGAGCTTTTACTCAAGATGATGCACATATTTTTTGTACAGAAGATCAAATCACACAAGAGTCACTATCGGTAACTAATTTAATTCTTGAGATTTATAAAGATTTAGGATTTAAAAATGTAATTTTGAAGTACTCTGATAGACCAGAGCAAAGAGTTGGAGATGATAAAATCTGGGATAAATCAGAAGCAGCTTTATTGACAGCTATTAAGAAATCAAAACTTGATTACACAATTAATAAAGGTGAGGGAGCTTTTTATGGTCCAAAAATTGAATTTGTTTTAAGAGATGCTATTGGTAGAGATTGGCAATGCGGTACACTTCAAGTAGATTTAAATTTACCAGGTAGACTCGGAGCGTCTTATGTTGCGAATGATGGTTCAAAAAAAGTTCCAGTCATGTTGCACAGGGCTTTATTTGGATCTTTAGAGAGATTTATAGGAATATTGATCGAAAACTATGCTGGTAAATTACCTTTTTGGTTATCGCCAGCACAAGTAGTAGTATGTACAATCGCAGAGGAAAATAATCATTATGTTAAAAAATTATTTGAAGATCTTTTTAAAGAAGGTATAAAATGCGAAATGGATTTAAGAAATGAAAAAATTAATTATAAAATAAGAGAACATTCAGTTGCAAAAGTTCCTTACATTATAGTTTGTGGAAAAAAAGAAGTTGCAGAAAATACAGTTACTGTTAGAAAATTAGGTTCGGAAAAACAAAATGTTATGAAAAGAGAAGAATTAATTAAAAATATACTAGAATTAAATAAGCTGCCTTTAAACTAAGTGTCAAATTCAAAACCAAATTACTTTCAAAGAAGAACTAAGCCACAAGGTCCAAGAGCCAATGAGCGGATAAGAGCTTTGGATGTTCAAGTGATTGGAAGTAGTGGAGAAAATTTTGGGATTATGCCTCTTAAAAAAGCTATTGAGCAAGCAAAAAATGAAGAATTAGATTTAATTGAAATATCCCCCAACGCCAGCCCTCCAGTATGTAAAATTATGGATATGGGAAAATATAAATATGATTTACAAAAAAAGGCAAATCAAGCTAAGAAAAAACAAAAAACCGTGTCACTTAAAGAAATTAAGTTAAGACCCGGCACAGAGACTCATGATTATAATTTTAAAATTAAAAATGCAAAAAAATTTATTAGTAAAGGTGATAAAGTTAAGTTTACAGTCAAATTTAAAGGAAGAGAAATGCAACATACCGAACTAGGTAAAGAGTTAATGAACAAAATTATTGAAGAAACTAAAGATATAGCAAAAGTTGAAAGCCAGCCGAAATTTGAAGGCAAACAAATGGTAATGATCATTCAGCCCATTTAAACTAATAATATTAGCGACTTGCTAAGCTAAGATAATATCTATATAAAACCGAATTATTTATGCCAAAATTAAAAACTAAAAGCTCTGCAAAAAAAAGATTTAGATTTACTGCTTCTGGTAAGATTAAAATGCCTCAAGCTGGTAAACGTCATGGTATGATTAAAAGAACTAATTCACAAATTAGAAAACAAAGAGGCACTACGATAATGACAAAACAAGATTCAAAGATTGTAAAATCGTATATGCCATATAACTTAAGAGGATAAAGTGGCTAGAACAAAACGTGGTGTTGTCAGTAGAGCAAAACATAAAAAAGTTTTAAAATTAGTAAAAGGTCAATACGGAAGAAGAAAAAATACTATCAGAATTGCTCGTCAAGCAATGGAGAAAGCTATGCAATATGCTTATAGAGATAGAAAAGCAAAAAAAAGAGAATTCAGATCGCTTTGGATACAAAGAATCAATGCTGGGGTTAGAGCAGAGGGTTTGACATACGCAAAATTTATAAATGGTCTAGCTAAATCCAAAATTAAATTAGATAGAAAAGTTTTAGCGGAACTAGCTTACAATAATCCAGAAGTCTTTAAATCAGTAGTAAAAAAGGTTCAATCCTCCCTTGGATAAAAGGGTCTTTGATTTAAAGCAAACTTTAATATAAAAAATCAATTACCTGATGAGTGATTTGGATAAAATAAATTCTATTTTTAATGCAAAGGTTGACTCTGTTAAAAATAAGGAAGATCTACAAAATTTAAAAACAGAGTTTTTTGGAAAAAATGGACAAATCACACAGCAATTCAAAAAACTTGGTGCGCTGGAACCTGACAAGAGAAAAGAGTTTGCCTCAAATTTAAATAAAATTAAAGATGATTTATCTAATCAGATTGAACAGAAAAGTTTTGAAATAGAGAATGCAGAAATTAGCGATAAATTAAAAAATGAAAAAGTTGATATAACTTTACCGATCCGACCATACCAGCAAGGGAAAATACATCCGGTATCTCAAGTCATAGATGAAATTTCCTCTATTTTTTCTGAAGTTGGTTTTACTGTTGCTGAGGGTCCAGATGTTGAAACTGAGTATAATAATTTTACGGCATTAAATACACCAGAGGACCATCCAGCAAGAGATATGCATGACACATTTTATTTGGAAAAAAATAAAAAACTTCTTTTAAGAACACACACTTCTCCAGTGCAAATTAGAGCAATGCTTGGTGGAAAACCACCATTTAAAATAATTGTTCCTGGTAGAACTTATAGATGCGATAGTGATCAAACTCATGCTCCAATGTTTCATCAGTTAGAAGGACTTCACATTGATAAAAATATTACTATGGGCCATCTTAAGGGATGTTTAGATTATTTTATTAAAGAATTTTTCGAAGTCAAAAATGTTAAAATGAGATTTAGACCCAGTCATTTCCCATTTACCGAACCATCCGCTGAAGTAGACATTGGATATAGAATTGAGAATGAAAAAATTGTAATTGGTGAAGGAAATAAATGGTTAGAAATATTAGGTTGTGGAATGGTTCATCCCAATGTTCTAAAAAATGCAAAAGTTGATCCAAAAAAATATCAAGGATTTGCATTCGGTATGGGTATTGATCGTTTGGCTATGTTAAAATATGGAATTAAAGATTTAAGAGCTTTTTTTGAAACAGATTATAGATGGTTAAGTCATTTTGGTTTTGACCCTTTAGATGTGCCAACAAACTATAGAGGATTAAGCAAATGATTATTACACTTCCATGGTTAAAAGAACATTTAAAAACTAACGCAAACGAAAACGAAATTATAAACAAACTAACTAACATCGGCTTAGAGGTTGAAAGTGTAAAAGAAAGCTCTTCAGAGCTAAGTGAATTTAAAATAGCTAAAATTATCAAAGCTGAGAAACATCCTAACGCAGATAAATTAAAAGTGTGCGATGTAAACATTGGCGGAAAAGATACTTTAAAAGTTGTATGCGGAGCACCTAATGCAAGAGACGGACTCATAACAATTTACGCTCCACCAGGAGCTATAATACCTAAGTCCAAGTTTCAATTAAAAATTGCCAAAATAAGGGGGATTGAGTCTCGCGGTATGTTATGTTCCGAGAGTGAATTGAATTTATCAGATGAGAGTGAAGGAATAATAGAATTAAATGATAAGGAAAAAGAAATAGGAAAAAGTTACTTTAAAAGCAAGTCAGAAAAAGCAATCGACATTGCAATTACACCAAATAGACCAGACTGTTTAGGCATAAGAGGTATTGCAAGAGATTTATCCTCTACTGGAATAGGTAAATTAATAACCTCAAAAAGAAAAAAGATAAAACAAAGCTCTAAGCATCAAGTTAAGATCTCAATTACTAAAGATAAACATCAAGGGTGTCTCACATTTGGAAGTTGTTATATTAAAAATATAGTTAATAAAGAGAGTCCAGAATGGTTGAAAAAAAAACTTCATGCTCTTGGCTTAAAACCAATCTCTGCTGTTGTCGATATTACTAATTATGTGATGTTTGATTTGAACCGACCATTGCATGCTTACGATGCAGATAAAATTGATAGAGAGATAATTGTAAGAGACTCAAAAGAAGGTGAAGAGTTTGAAGCATTAGATAATAAGAAATACAAACTTAAAAAAGGTATGTGTGTTATTACTGATAAGTCTAGTGTTCTGGGCCTTGGTGGAATTATAGGGGGAACAAAAACTTCAACAGAATTTGATACCAAAAATATTTTACTTGAATCTGCATATTTTCTACCATCTTCCATTAGAAAAACATCTCGAGACTTAGCAATTAATACTGATGCTAAATATAGATTTGAAAGAGGCATCGATCCCAACTCTGTAATAGAGGGTCTTCAAGTAGCCACAGAAATGATATTAAAGATTTGTGGTGGGCAAGCAAGTAAGTTTACGATCGCAGGAAAAAATTCTCAAAAAAATAAAATTATAAAATTTAAGATCGATAATTTTGAAAATTTGATTGGTATACCAATATCTCTTAATGAGGCACAAAAAATTCTGATCTCATTGGGCTTCATTTGTAAAAAAGGAAAAAAAGATCTTAAAATAGAAATTCCTTCATGGAGACCAGATATTAATCAAGATGTAGACATAATTGAAGAACTTATTAGAATTAAAGGTTTCAAAAATATAAAACTAGTTGCCCCTAAGAGAATTAGAGAAAGTGAAACTTTAAATTTTAAACAAAAGCTATTTCATTTGTCACAAAGATCTCTTGCATCAAAAGGATTTCTCGAGTCAGTCACCTGGTCATTTACTGACTCCAAAATTGATAGTCAATTTTCAAAAGGTGAAAAGGAAATTCCAATTTTTAATCCAATTTCTTCCGACCTTGATGTTTTAAGAAGATCAATCTTTTCAAATCTTTCACTCTATCTTAAAAAGAATCAAGATAGAGGTTATGAAGATGTGTCTTTATTTGAAATAGGACCAGTATTTTTTGGAAAAAATCCTGGAGAACAACAGATTGTAGTTGGTGCTTTAAAGTCAGGGAAAGTAAATAGAAAAAGCTGGATTGAAAAAGAGAGGAATATAGATGTGTTTGATATAAAAAGTGACGTAGTCAAAACTTTAATTGAACTTGGGTTATCTGAGAAAGATCTTTTTATAAGTGATAATACAAAACAGTGTTACCATCCAGGAAGATCTGGCTCTATAAATTTAAAATCAGAAAAAGGACCTCACCTTGCTTACTTTGGAGAATTACATCCTGCTATAATAAAAAAATTAGATTTTAAAGAGCCAAATATTTATGGATTAGAAATATTTTTAAAGAATGTACCCGAACCTAATAAAAAGATAAGGCAATCAAAAAAAAGTTTTCAACCTTCAGATTTTCAAAAATCCCAAAGAGATTTTGCGTTTGTAATTGACAAAATTTTTAAGATAGGGCTGCTAGAAAAGATTATTAAAGAAATAGATGAATCACTCATTCAAGAAGTCATAACTTTTGATGTTTACGAGGGAGAAAATATTCCTAAAGAAAAAAAATCAGTAGCAATTAATGTAACCTTACAGTCTCTAAATAAAACTTTGAGTGAAAAAGATATAGATCAGATTAGTAAAAAAATTATTGATGTAGTTAAAGAAAAAACAGGCGCTACAATTAGGTCCTAATGTCAGATATAAAAAGAATACGTAATTTTTCTATAATTGCGCATATTGATCACGGTAAATCTACTATCGCAGATAGAATAATCCATAAGTGTGGTGGCTTGACAGAACGTGAGATGAAACAACAAGTCTTAGACTCAATGGATATAGAAAGAGAACGAGGCATTACAATTAAAGCTCAAACAGTAAAACTAGATTACAAAGGGAAAGATGGTCAAATTTACAAACTTAATATAATCGATACACCTGGACATGTAGACTTCGGCTATGAAGTCAGCAGATCATTGTCTGCGTGTGAAGGCTCACTTTTAATAGTAGATAGTACTCAAGGCGTGGAGGCACAAACTTTAGCTAATGTGTATCAAGCGCTTGAAATAAATCATGAAGTAATACCTGTATTAAATAAAATAGATTTACCTGCATCAGATTTAGAAAAAACAAAAAAAGAAATAGAGGACGTTGTCGGTATCGAAACGACAAATGCAATCCCTTGTTCAGGAAAAACTGGCGAGGGGATTGATGACATTTTAGAGGCAATAATAAATAAGTTACCAGCACCGAAAGGTAATTCAAACGATAAACTAAAATGTCTATTGGTCGATAGTTGGTATGATAGCTACCTTGGTGTAGTAATTCTGGTTCGTGTTATTAATGGTAAATTAAAAAAAGGCATGAAAATAAAACTAATGTCTAATAATCAAGAGCATATAATTGAAAGAGTCGGAGTTTTTACTCCTAAACCGTCTGATATCAGCGATTTAAACTCAGGAGAAATTGGATTCATAATTACTGGTATTAAATCTTTATCAGAAACAAAAGTTGGGGATACAATATGCGATGCTAACGACCCAATTGAAGATCCTCTACCTGGATTTAAGCCGAGTAAGCCTGTTGTATTTTGTGGGCTATTTCCAGTCGATAGCTCAGAGTACCAAAAATTAAAAGACGGTTTAGCTAAACTTAAATTAAACGATGCAAGTTTTTCATATGAGCCTGAGTCTTCAAGTGCATTAGGTCTTGGTTTCAGATGCGGTTTTTTAGGTCTGCTACATCTTGAAATAATAACGGAAAGGCTAGAGAGAGAATTTGATGTAAGTTTAATTACAACAACTCCTGGGGTAATCTATAAAGTTCACACAACATCGAGTAAAGTTTTAGATTTACAGAACCCAACGAATATGCCGGATCCTTCTCAGATCGAAAAAATCGAAGAACCTTGGATTAAGTCTACAATTATAACTCCAGATGAATATTTAGGATCAATTATTAAGATTTGCCAAGATAAAAGAGGAGTCCAAACCAATTTATCTTACTCTGGAAGTAGAGCAGTATTGTCATATGACCTGCCGCTTAATGAGGTCGTATTTGATTTTAATGATAGGCTTAAATCTGTATCAAGTGGTTATGCAAGTTTTGATTATGAGATTTCTAGTTATAGGGAAGGTGATTTAGTGAAACTAGGAATTTTGGTTAATTCAGAACCTGTCGATGCTTTAGCAATGATAATACATAAAGAATTTGCTCAAAAAACTGGCAGACAAGTTTGTGAAAAGTTAAAAGATTTAATCCCAAGACACAATTTTATGATACCAGTGCAAGCAGCCATTGGAGGAAAAATTGTAGCCCGAGAGTCTATTAAAGGATTTAAAAAAGATGTATTAACAAAAATTCATGGTGGGGGAGCAACTGATCGAAAAAGAAAGCTTCTAGAAAAACAAAAAAAGGGTAAAGCCAGATCAAAACAGTTTGGAAAAGTAGAGATACCTCAAGAGGCATTTATAGGTGTTTTAAAAATTAACAAAGAAAATTAATGAAAAAAAAATTATTTATTTTCACTAACGAGAGTATTTTCTTACAAGAGGAGAGATTTTTTTGCGATAATATTGATCTTAAATCCAGTCCAGAAGGATTAAACAAAAAATTTGATGTAAATCTTTTTGGGAGAAAATCTACAAAAAAAAGAGCACATGAGATAAAGTTAAAAAAGGTTAAGATTTTCTCTAATATATTTTCTTATTTATCTGAAGTAGCAAGATCTACAAAAAATGAAAATACAAAGTTTTTAATTATATCTATTTCCCCTTATACGTTTTTCATTTGTTTATTTTTAAGGATCTATGGAAAAACTCCAATAGTTTATTTAAGAAGCGATGGATATGGAGAGTATAAGGCTATTCTTGGAAGCCCAGGTAAATTTATTTACCACTTAATGTTTAGTTTTACATCACTATTATCAAATTTGATAAGTTGCAGAAATTATATTTTAAAAGGTAAAAAAGGGAAAGTTGTTAATCCATCACAACTTGACTCTGTGTGGCTTAGGAGACCTAAAAACCAAGAGGTCAAAAACTTTAAACTTTTATATGTTGGGAGAATTAGATTGGAAAAAGGAATTTTTTCATTAGCAAATTTAATTAAAAATAAACGAGACATTTCTTTAACTATAGTCGGAGCAGAAAAAAATACCTCTTACAAGATAAACCAGAGTAATATAAATATTCAGCTTACTCAAAGCAATAAATTAAAACTAATAAAATATTATGATGATCATAATATATTTATATTACCCTCATTTACAGAGGGGCATCCAATGGTTTTATTAGAGGCCTTAGCCAGAAGAAGGCCAGTTATTATTTTTGAAGAGATCGAACATGTGATAGGTAATAAGAAAGGTATTTTTGTAGCTAAAAGAAATTTTCTTAATTTTTTTGGAATTCTTAATCACATTAAGAAAAATTATAAAAAAATTCAAAAAGATATGGTGAAAAATAAATTGCCTACTAATAAAGAATTTATTGATGAATTCGTAAAAGCAATTGACGACTACTAATTGGAGAGGTGGCCGAGTGGTTGAAGGCGCACGCTTGGAAAGCGTGTAAACGGGAAACCGTTTCGAGGGTTCGAATCCCTCTCTCTCCGCCATAAATAAGACCTAAAATGGAATAGATGCGTTTTGATAAAAATTTAGGTATATCTATAAAAAAAAAAATATGAGAGTATTTAGATTTGTAATTATTATCATTCATTTGATGTTATTAAGTCGTGTTAATGCTGCCAATATTACTGGCTCTAACACAATAAATAGTGACACAAATAATGTCCAACAAGTTTACAACGCAGACGATACTTCTTTAACAATTACAGATTCTGCGACATTATCAAGAACTGGAGCCGCGCCAGTAAATATAAATGGAAAGGATAATGGTACCTTAACAATAAATTCTGGATCCACTGTAACTTCCACTGCCTCTAATGCAGTTCAAGGAAAGGATCAATCAGGATTAACTATTACCAACTCTGGAACTATAAATGCTGATGGTTCTAAAGCCATTAACTTATTAAACGCGCAGGGCTCAACTATTACAAATAAATCTGGAGGAGTTATTAAGAGTAATACTAACACTATTACAGTTACAGAAAATTCAGGAGTGGCTAACAACGTAACAATAAATAACTCTGGACAAATTTCAGCTGGTGCGGCTAGTTCGGGAGCCACATCAAACAATGCCATAAGATCTGAAGATGATACAGATAATGTTACTGTAGTAAATAATGTTGGGGGTCATATACATAATAATAATACCTCTAGCACTGCTTTAAATGCTTCGACTGTTTTCATAGCTGCAAATTCATCCGCAACATTAACTAATAGTGGAACAATTGAAAATAAAGGTGGTGTAGAAAATTATTCTATAGGAATAGCCGGAAACGGGGTCACAATGACTTTAAAAGATGACGGAAAAGTAATAGGAAAAATTAGTGTAGCTGGTGGGTCGACTACGGCGCACACAATAAAATTACAACATGGTGTAGGCCAAGGCTATTTTTATGACATAGATGGGAGTGGATCTTATACATTACAGGATTTGGATGGAAACCCAGTTGTTAAAGGTTCAGCAGGATCTATTGGTCAAGGAGGTAATGAGATGATTGATGAGGAACTAGGGTATAAGTCGATAGCTTTAAGAAACTCTCTTACAAGATTTAAAAAAAGTGATGAATATAAAGAGAGAGATAAGGGTTGGGGCGAAATTACTACATCGTTTTTAAAAAGAGACGGAGAAAATAGTACTTTAAAACTAAACGCTGAAAAAATAGGTATCGGAGCAAATATTTTTGAACCTATTTCAAATAGTAAAAATTTAGTCTTTTCTTTTGAAACCAGCTTACAAAATATTTCTCAAAATCATGATGTTGATAAATTTAGTTTCTTGACAGGAATGCATTTCGATGAAATTAAAATAAGCAAAAACTTAAGTACAGAACTTTTTTTTCTAGGTGGAGCTAGTTTTAATAAAAGCACAAGAAATATTTTGACTAATACTACTTCTACAGGAGAACTTGACATTACAGATGATTATTTAAGTTATGAATTTTTAATTGGAAAAAAGATAAACTTGAATAATTTGTTACCTGATCTTAGTTTTAACTTTGGTTACTCACATACACCTTCTCATAAAGAAAGCAAATATTACGAGTGGGAAGATAAAGATGTTTATAACGGATCAGTAGCTTTAAGTAATGAACATCAAATTTTAAAAAATGATAAAAAGATTCTTTATTTATCTTGGATAGCTGATGCTAGAACAATTTTGGATGATAATGTACAAATTTTTTATGTAAATGGTACAAAAGGATCTTACACTCAGAACAATGATTTAAAGACTGAATTTAGTTTATCTGCCGGTCTAAATTATGATTATAATTTTTCACAAAATAATAAATTTTCGGTTTCACTAGATGGACTTCATACAACTCAAGATGCAAACAGTGTTCAAGCAAATCTTAAATATAGTCATAAGTTTTAGATTTAACACTTGCACGTTTTTAATGAACCCGTTATTCAATTATAAATTAATATGGTAATTAAAAAATCAATTTTATTTTTTTTAAGATTAATTGAAAAAAAATATATACTGTTTTTTTTATATCTATTTAGTTTATTTACCTCTATTTACGTTTGGTCTCACTTAATTTCAGCAGAACATAATCATATCACTGACGATCTTGGAAATTTAATTATTTATAATCTCAACAATATGAACGGGGTATACATAAAATCAATTCTTGAAGAAGGAATTCCCAAGATAAATATGTTAGGTATGGACTTTTATTATTCTATGAGGCCTATTTTGCCATATTTTTTGATATTTATTTTTGAAAATATATCAACTAATTTTTTTTTCATTTTATTAATTAAAAATATATTAATGGCAGTAATAATTTTTTTTGTAATAAAAAATTATAACAAAAATTTCAATAACTTGTTTTTGTTTATTTGTTTAATTTTAATTTTTTACAACCCTCATAACACTCACACCATGTACGATATTGGTTCCGAAGAAGGTTTTTTAAATTACCTATTAATTATTTTGTTTTTTTTAATATTAGGAGATTATAAACATAAATCATTATTAGTCGGAGCTACTTTAAGTTTAATTTTTTTTACTAAAGAGTCCATGTTTATACTAACTTTTGCAGTTCCAATAATTTATTTATTTTTAGAAAAAAAAAATGATAAATATTTACCTTTAATAATAATTGTAATTTCAAACTTAGCTTGGGGCTCTTATAACTATAAAATTTATGATTACTTTGCTTTTGGACCTAAAGGCAGTGCAAAAAATGCAGTAAATCTTGCAATAGTTTATCACAAAGATTTTAATATGACTTATCCAAAAGTTAGCCCGGATATATACCATGAAAAAACTGCAAATTTAATTAAAGAAAAAAATATTACTAACGAGAGACAATTGATGAATATCTTAATTGAACAATCACTCACATATCTAAAAGATAATCCTTATGATGTAGTCAGAGGTGTATTTAAAAAATTGTACGTTATCACCATAAGTCCATTTAAAGATACCAGGCAACGAGTAGAAGATAGCAATCCAATAAGATACTCAAATTTCCCGAATAAAATAATCTTTAACTTAAGTCTTATTCTTATTTTGATTAATTTATTTAACAAACAAAGAATTTATTTAAAAAAAAAAATAGACTTTTATTATTTGATAATTCTAATAACATACTTTCTTCCGTATATAATAGGTTTTGTATATCCTCGCCATTGTACAGCAATGTATACATTAGCACATATATATCTTTTTTTAAATTTAACTGAAATCAATAAGTTTAATATTAATAAACTAATACAAAAAAAAATTTAAATGATCAAAGGCTTTAAAAATAAGTTTGTAAATCAATCCATTTAAACGATATTGGCTTTGATAATTATTAGTAAAATTAATTATTTTCTCAAGAAAGATCACTTAACGACAGTTATTAGCAATAAATTTTAAAAGAAATATTGATTGTTTGTTATTTTAAATTTCTTTATAAAATAATCACTTTATGATAATTGAAGTTTCCAATTTTAAATTTTCTCTTCAAAATATTATAACTTAATTTGCATAATATGATTAATTCTTGCGAAATATGTAATTCAAAAAAATACTTAGTTGAAACGTTGAAATTAGGATCATTACCTTTAGTTGATGATTTAATAAAGATAAATAGTAAGAAAAAAAGCAAGCTTTATAAAACACAAATTTTATATTGTAAAAACTGTTCTACTGCTTATCAGAAATACAATGTTAGGAAAAAAATTCTGTTTCCAAATCAATATCACTACAGGTCAAGCTTAACCAATGATGTTATTATGGGAATGGAAGGCCTTGTAAAGGATATAAAAAAATTTGTAAACAATTACTCAAATAAAGTAGTTCTAGATGTTGGTTGTAATGACGGTACTTTATTGAGCAGATTTAAGAGAGAAAAAGCTATTACATTAGGAATTGAACCTACAGGGGCAGCATACGAGGCAAAGCAAAAAGGGCATGATATTTATAAAGATTACATTAATTTAAAAACGGTAAATAAGATTAAGAAAAAATATAAGCAGATAGACATTATTACTTTTACCCATGTGTTCGCCCATATTGATAATCTGAATTATTTGATTTCATGCGTAAAAAAATTAATGAATAAAAATACTTTTTTGGTAATAGAGAATCACTACTTAGGCTCAGTCCTTGAAAAAAAACAATTTGATACTTTTTACCATGAGCATCCTAGGACCTACAGTCAACGCTCTTTTATTGAAATAGCAAAAAAAATTAAAGCAAATTTAATTCACTGCTCTTTCCCAAAAAGGTATGGAGGAAATATTCGAGTTGTAATTAATAGATCAAGAAATAATAAAATTAAAATTAAAAATGAAAGCTCTTATTTTCATAAACTTAAAAATTTGCAATCTTCAATGGAAAAATGGAAAAAGAAAAAAAGAAAACAATTAATGCTATTATCAAATAAATATGGACCATTAAGTGCTAAAGCTTTTCCTGGCAGAGCATCAATTTTGATTAAACTATTAAATATAAATGAAAAAGTTATTTCTGAAGTTTTTGAGAAACCCAATTCAAAAAAAATTGGTCACTATTTACCGGGCACTACAATTCCAATAAAATCAGATAATAATTTTTTAAAAAACAAAGATAAAATCAAAATAATTATTAATTTAGCATGGCATATAAATAAGGAAATTAAAAATTATTTACGTAAGATGGGATATAAAGGAAAAATAATTGACATACTTGAGACTAAAGATTTTAAATGAGCAATTATTTAAGAGCTATTAATCTATTCAATAAAAATAGAACTAAATTAAATCATAAAATTTTAATAATAGGTAGAGGAAGGTGGTCGAGAGTAATTACAAAAGAACTAATTTCCAATTTTCCGAATATTAAAAAAATATTAATATATAGCTCTAAATTTAAAAATAAAAAAATTAAAAATAGTAATAAAAAAATTATTTTTATTAATTCTTTAAAGTTAATTAGAGAACAAGATGTTAAATATATCATTATTTCAAATAAAAATTCAGATCATCTAAAATATATAAAAATATTCCTTAAAACTAGAAACAACATTTTGTGTGAAAAACCTTTGATTTTAACAAAAAGGGAATTGGTTAATCTAGAGAGCAACCTAAAAAAGAAAAAAACTTTTTTAACGATAAGTATGCAGTTTTTTTACGCTTTTTATTTTCATTTTATAAATAAAAAATTTGTAAAAAATAAAAAAATTGAGAAAATAACAATAGACTGGTTTGATAAGAAAAATGAAAAAAGAAATGGAATAGTTAAAAAACACGATATGAAAATTAATTTTATAGAAGATATTTTTTATCATGTTTATAGTATCTTATCTATACTGGCAAAAATTAAAAACTATTCATTTAACTTCCAGCCAATAAAAAGAAACAACATAGAACACATAAATTTTATTGTGAATAAAAAAATAATTACATATTTAAACTCTAGTAGAGTTTATGATCGAAGGACTAGAAATATTAAACTCTATTTTTATAATAAAGATTTACTTTTTATAAACTTTTCTAAAGATAATGATGTTAAAGTAAAATTTAATGGTAAATTAGTAAAAATTCCAAATAAATTAATGTCAAAAACAATAAAATATCAATTATACTTTTTTTTAAAATCAGGTAAAAACGATAAAAGTATAGTATTAAATAATTTTAAAAATTTAAAAAATTTTTTTAAAAATTTATATTTACTAAAAGAAAAACTATGAGCTTAATTACGATTTGTATTCCAGTTTTAAATGAGGAAGAAAATATTCTTAATACTTACAATGCTATCGATGAATATTTTAAAATTAATTTAAAAGATTTTCAGTACGAAATAATATTTACTGATAATAATAGCTCTGATAAGACGCAAGAGATAATTACAAACCTTGCTAAGGGTAATCAAAAAATTAAATATATCCGTTTTAATAAAAATATAGGTTATGATTTATCTATACTTGAAGGATATAGAAATTCATCTGGTGAGGCCGCTATAGTTATTGATTGTGATTTGCAGGACCCTGTCAATATTCTGAAAACATTTATAGATGAGTGGAAAAATGGTCATGACTTAGTTTATGGAGTGAGAAAAAAAAGAAAAGAAAATTTTTTATTCACGCTCTTAAGAAAAGCTTATTACAAAATAATGAACGAGTCATCTCAAAACAAGTTTCCAGAAGGAGCAGGTGGCTTTAGGTTAATTGATAAGACTATAATAAATCGAATATTAAATAATAATAATATATATCCCTACGTTAGAGGTTTAACTTTTTCTTTAGCTGCAAGGCCAAAAGGTGTTGATTATGATCGAACAAATAGGAAATTGGGTCAAAGTAAATTGGGTTATTATAATACTTTTACCTATGGAATTAACGCTTTGATAGAACAAACAAGAATTTTCGTTAGATTTTTTGCAAGAATAGGAATAATTTTACTTTTTTTTTCAGTTCTTTTTAGTCTTGTAAATGTTTATTACAATTTTGAATTTTTTACTCTTTTTCAAAATATAATTTTACTTTTACTAATGCTTATTGTTTTAATGTGCATTATCATTAGTGAATATGTAATGAGAATTTACCTTCAGATAAAAAAAGAAAATAAAATTATCTACGAAAAAAAGATAAATTTAAAATAATTTCTGAAGATTTAAACTTGTTATATAGTGATCTAAATATCCACATACAACTTATAATAGTCTTATATAACTAAAGCGAATCGTTTAAATTATTGTCAGGGCAGTGGAGGGAGACTGAAGCTGCCTTTCCTTTTATAACCTTTTAATTCCAATTACTTTTAACTTAGCAGTCCGCTCAATTCTTTTAACTGTTTGATTGATATCCATGATAACAGTTTTTTTCATCGGACCATAAGCATGAATTAATTTTTTACTCGATAAGGCAACTGCAACATGTCCTTTCCAATAAATAATATCGTTTTTTTTTATATTTTTTAATTTTATATTTTTTCTAAAATACTTAACTTGATCTTTAGCATCACGTGGACAAAATTTATTATTAAAATTTAGAAATACCTGTACAAGTGCTGAGCAATCAATTCCTTCGAAAGATTTTCCACCCCATTTATATCTTATATTTTTGAAAGAAGTTATTTTTTTAAAAGGATCTTTTTCTTTATATGAAATTGGTTTAACATCATCTTTTTTTACCCAACCCTGAGCAAATCTCAAAAATCTCGAATTACTATCTATAACTCTTATTTTGGATCCAAAAGTAATTTCATTTTTTTTTATTCTATTTGGAAACTTAAAAATTTTTGCCTTTAAAGAATTTACTTTATGAGTAGGCCTTAAAAAATTAGAATATTTTTTTTCTCTAATATATCCTTTATAATTATCTTCTTTAATTTTTATCTTAAGCCATTTTTTTGACTTCTTAGATATAGAAAAACTATCTCCATAAATCATCTGCGTGACTATTTCAGATTTCACCGAAGGTTTTTTATGTAGGTTTATTATTGGGAAATTATTTGTAAAATATTTAGTCATTTAATTTTAATTTATGTCTTATCGTATAAAGAAATATAAGAGATGGAATTACCATTATAGCAGTAATGATAAAAAATATTCCCCAGTCTCCATTTAGCCAATCTACTAATGCCCCAGAAGATGCAGCCAAAGTTGTTCTGCCAGCAGTACCAATCGATGCAAGGAGTGCGTACTGAGTTGCAGTGTAAGTTCTATCAACTAACATTGAAATGAAAGCCACAAAAGCCACTGTTGCAAAAGCTGCTGCCATGTCATCAAATATAACTGCTATAGCAAATAATATTTCAGATTTACCTGACCATGCTAATAAAGAGAAAAGTAAATTTGTTGAGGCCATCAATATTCCTGAAACAAACATAGCTTTTATCACACCAGATCTAATAGCGAATAAACCACCCAGCAGTGTAAAAATTACTGTGGTTAACCACCCAAGACCTTTAGAATACAATGCTATATCTGTCTTAGTAAAACCAATTTCCTTATAAAAAATTACTGACATTCTACCAAGAAAAGCCTCACCGATTTTAAAAAGAAAAATAAAAGCTAATATTGCTAAAGCGATATTAAAACCATTTTTTTTAAAAAAACTTATAATAGGACCTGTAACTGTCCCAGTAAGCCATGCAATAGTTTTTGTTAAAAGGTTTGAAGCACCTAATTTATCTTCAATCATTTTGTCAGTCCTTTTTTGAGTCTCGCTTCTATCAGTTTGTAAAGCTTCGTTTATAAACATTAAACCAATGTTACAGGCTATAATTACAACACCTAGAACTAGAAAAGTCATTTGCCAATAATTTTCAAAACCAAAATTTTGAAAGAATTCTGCTGAGGTAAGAGCAACTACACCGCCAAGCTTATATCCACTCCACCAACCTACCACTGCAATAGCTGCACCGGCTTGCATGGATTTTCCCTCATTTTCTCCAATTTGTTCAATTCTTAATGCATCGACAGTTATATCCTGAGTTGCAGAAGCAATTGCGATTATTAACCCAATACTTATTATTAATGCCAAATTTGTAGTTGGGTTAATTGCACTCCAACAAATTAAACAAGTTAGTATGATTATTTGCATTAAAATAATCCATCCACGCCTATGACCAATTTTATTTGTCAACCAAGGAATTCTTACCCTATCTATAATTGGAGCCCATAAATAATTGAACGCATAAACTGCAAAAATTAATCCAGCCCACCCTATAGTACTTCTACTTAAACCATCTTCTTTCAACCAAAGACTTAGGCTGCTTCCAATAATTACCCAAGGAAAACCACTTATCGCACCAAGCAAAAGTATTTTAATCATTCTCTTATCAAAATAAACTTTGAACGAATCTGAAAGCGATTGTTTTTTATAAATTTCCATAATCAATTTCTCCAAAATGATGGAAAAAATAAAACTAATACTGCAAACAGCTCTAACCTTCCAAGCAACATTCCTACAGATAAAATCCATTTTGCAATATCTGGAATTTCTTTATAGTTTCCATTTGGACCTATTATATCGCCTAGTCCAGGGCCTACATTTGAAATCGCACTCGCCGCTCCTGAAATTGATGTAATAAAATCTAGACCACTAATCGACAAAAGCATTGCAATTATTAGAAAAATAAACAAAAAAGTAAAAATAAAAATAATGACTGAATTAATAAAGTTGTCTGAAATTTTTTGATTATTATATTTAGAAATTATCACACTATTTGGAGAAACAATTTTCCTAATTTGATTTTTTAAAAAAATTAATAGCATTTGTAATCTAAAAATTTTAATTCCACATGCAGTGGAGCCCGCGCAACCGCCAATAAACATTAAAAATAAAAAAAATATTAATGAAAATTTTCCCCAAAGCCCAAAATCATCAGTAACATAACCAGTTCCTGATAAAATAGAAATAACGTTAAATGATGCTACTCTAATTTTATCAAGTAAAGAGCTTTCGTAATTTATAAATAGTAGGTATAAAAACATTACTATTACCGATATAAGTAATAGTTTAATAAGGCCTTTAATTTGAACGTCTTTAAAGAAAATTTTTTTATTTCCTTTGGCAAATTTTAAATATGAAATAAAAGGTATGCTTCCTAAAATTATAAAAATACTTGCAACAATCTCAATATTTGAGTTTTTAAAAAATCCAATTGAGTCGTTATGTGTTGAAAATCCACCAGTTGCAATTGTAGTCATTGCATGACTCAGACTATCAAAAACTGTCATACCAAAAAACCAATAAAAAAAACTACAAAAAAGTGTAAGAATTATATATGTTGAGATAATTATTGTAGCTACTTCTACAGTACGAGGTAGGATTTTTTCTGTACTATCTGGTCCCTCCATTTTAAAAAGTTGCATACCACCTACCTTTAAAAGTGGCAAAATAGTTATCGCCATCACAACTATCCCAATTCCACCTAACCATTGCATAATTGCTCTCCACAATAATATACTTTTTGGGCTGTTATCTAAATCGGATATAATAGTTGCACCAGTAGTAGTTATACCAGACATGCTCTCAAAAAAAGCCTCACTAAAACTGAAATTCTGTGTAGCTAATAAAAATGGCAAGCTTCCGAATAAAGCAACCATTATCCATGCTAAAGATGAAAATAAAAAAGTTTGTCTCAAATTTAACTTAAATTCTTTCTCAAGATTAGCTAAAATAAATAAGACACCAACAAAAACTGTCACGAATGAAGCAGATAAAAAGCTATGATTACCCTCATTAAGTATCACTTGTAAAGCATAAGGCGCTAACATTGAGATACCTAAAACAATTAGCAATATACCAATCAAAAAAAAGACTGTTTTGTTTGTAGCCATTGAAATTGAGACTATTTATATACTTTTAAAATTCAACTTAATATAGTGTAATTATAACTGTATTTTGCGCATAAAATTTAATAAACCATATTAATGCTTGATAACGACATAATACAATCAACTTCTTCATGGCCTTTCGTGGAAGTAAGGAAGCTTTTAAAAGAACGAAAAGAATTAATTAATAAAAAGAAAAAAATTATTTTTCAAACTGGTTATGGTCCTAGCGGATTACCGCATATCGGAACATTTGGTGAAGTTGCTAGAACAACAATGATGATTAACGCTCTTAATCATATTCAAAATATTGATAGTGAATTAATAACATTTTCTGATGATATGGATGGTTTAAGAAAGGTCCCCGATAATATTCCAAACGACGATATTTTAAAAACTAATTTAGGAAAACCTTTAACTTCAATACCAGATCCATTTGAAAAATTTGATAGTTTTGGAGAACATAATAATGAGATGTTAAAAAAATTTTTAAAAAAATTTAATTTTAGTTTTAGTTTTAAAAGCTCTACGGAAAACTATAAAAAAGGTCTTTTTAATCAATCATTGTTAAGAGTTTTAGAAAAATTTGATGAGATAATGAATATTATATTGCCAACATTAAGAGAGGAAAGAAAAAAAACTTACTCACCTTTCTTACCAATTTGTCCAACAACAGGAAAAGTGCTCGAGATTCCACTAATAAGTAAGGATGATAAATCGGGAAGAGTTATTTTTGATAATAAAGGGAAAAAGTTAGAGACAAATGTCTTTGATGGAAATTGTAAACTGCAATGGAAAGTTGACTGGGCAATGAGATGGTTTACTTTCGATGTTGATTTTGAGATGTACGGAAAAGATTTGACAGAAAGTGCAATTTTATCAAACAAAATTTGCCGTGTACTTGGTAAAAATCCTCCAAATGGTTTTGCATACGAATTATTTCTTGACGAGAAAGGTGAAAAAATTTCCAAGTCAAAAGGAAATGGTATTTCCATAGATCAATGGTTAAGATATGCGTCGCCTGAGAGTCTTGCGCTCTATATGTATCCGAACCCAAAAAGGGCAAAAAAACTTTATTCAGAAGTTGTGCCTAAAACGGTTGATGAATATCTCTCTTTGATTGAAAAATATCCAACACAAGAAAAAAAAGATCAAATTCTAAATCCTGTATGGCATGTTCATAACGGTAAGCCACCTAAGGAGAGAATGGTAATGCCTTTCTCAATGCTATTAAATCTTGTTGGGTCAAGTAATGCAGATAATAAAGATATTCTTTGGAAATTTGTAAATAGATTTCACAAAGAAATAGATCCAAGCAAACATAAGATATTTGACAATCTTACTGAATACGCAATAAATTATTTTAAAGATAAAGTTGAACCAAATAAAAAATTTAAAAAACCTAATTCAAATGAAAAGAAAGCTTTGCAAAATTTAGTTGATAAATTAAAAGAGATTAATCAATCATTAAAACCTGAAGAAATACAAACTTATGTCTACACTGTAGGGAAAGAAAATGGATATGAGAAAAACTTGAGAGATTGGTTTAAATTAATTTATGAGGTTGTTTTCGGAGAAGAGAATGGGCCAAGGATGGGATTTTTTATAAGTTTTTTTGGACTTAATGAAACAATTAAATTAATTAATGATAAAATAAAATAATGTTCTCAATTTTAAAACCTTACATATTTTCTTTAGATCCTGAAGTAGCTCATGATTTAGCTATTAAATCTTTAAAATTTAATGTTTTGCCTAAAAGTGTATTTAAGGTAGAGGAAGAAGAAATGTTGGAAACTAACTTACTAGAGAAAAGATTGCCGAATCCTATTGGGTTAGCTGCTGGATTTGATAAAAGTGCTGAGGTTTATAATTCTTTATTCAAACTAGGTTATGGCTTTGTTGAAGTTGGCACTATCACACCTAAGAGACAGCTTGGAAATCCCAAACCAAGAGTTTTTAGGTTAGAAAAAGATCAAGCTTTGATAAATCGTCTTGGGTTTAATAATCATGGCTCCGAGATAGTAAGTAGAAGAATTTCTAACAATTTACCTGATGGTTTCTTAGGAATTAATATTGGCCCAAATAGAGATACGAGAGATAAAGAAGAAGATTATTTTCTATGTTTATCAAGACTTTATACTTTGGCAGGCTATTTAACGATTAATATTTCTTCACCAAACACCGAAGGTTTAAGAGATTTTCATGAAAAAGATGAACTTCAAAAACTCCTAACTGGAGTAAATAAGATAAGAAAAGAGAAAAAAATTTCTAAACCGTTAGTATTAAAACTTTCGCCAGATATAAAGGATAATGAAATTAGTCAAATAATAGAATTAACTATAAAACATAAAATTGATGGAATAATAATATCTAATACAACAGACCGCAATCGTGAAAACTTATTAGACTTGAATAAAAATGAGAAAGGTGGGTTATCAGGCCAACCCTTAAAAGATTTATCCACTAATCTTATAAGAAAATTTTTTAAAGAGACTAAAGGAAAAGTTCAAATTATTGGCGTTGGAGGAGTTGACTCAGGTCAGTCTGCTTTTGAAAAAATAAGTGTTGGGGCTAACGCAGTACAATTATACACGGGCATGGTCTATAAAGGGCCCGCAGTGGTTAAAGACATGAAAAAGCAGTTAATTTCAATTTTGAAAAAAGAGAGACTTAAAAATATAAGTGAAGCTATTGGAATTAAAGCTTGACCGAACCCAACACTACTCTTATATAGCTGTAGGAAAATTTTATGTCTAAAAGATGCGAATTAACTGGAATATCACCTCTTAAAGGTCATAACGTAAGTCACGCTAAAAATAAAACTAAGCGAAGATTCTTACCAAATCTCAAAAAAGTAACTTTTAGAAGCGATGTTTTAAAGAAAGATATTAAATTAAATGTAGCAAACGCGGCTTTAAGAACTGTAGATTTCAAGGGTGGTTTAGATAAGTTCCTTAGAACTGCTAAAAACGCAAACTTGTCTAAGAAAGTAAAAAAAATTAAAGCCTCAATCTCATCAAAATTATAATATGAATTTATACTACAAACTATCAGTTTTGATGGGTATTGTAGTCTTAATCTCCAATTATTTAGTTCAATTTCCGGTTCAATATTTTGGATTAAAAGAAATTCTTACTTATGGTGCTTTTAGTTACCCTGTAACTTTTTTGATTACCGACTTAGCAAATCGAGCATACGGTAAAGTTGTGGCAAGGAAAGTTGTATACGTAGGATTTATTGTTGGAATAGCGTTAACATTATTTATTTCTACAAACTTCGATGATTTGATTTCAATTAGAATTGCATTAGGCTCAGGAATAGCATTTTTCATTGCACAAAATTTTGATGTTCAAGTATTTGATAGGTTAAGAAAAAAAACATGGTTTGTTGCTCCATTAGCATCATCTATTATAGGATCTATTACTGATACTTTCTTATTTTTCTCAATAGCCTTTTACGCTACAGGAATACCGTGGGTAACTTTGGCAATAGGAGATTTAGCAATAAAACTATTAATAACGGTCGTAATGCTAATTCCATTCAGGCTCTTGTTATATAAGATTAAAGACTATACTGAAAGTTCGGTTTCAAAAGCTAAATCTTAGTGCAGAGTTTTTTTATTTCCATCAACAAATAAGTCAGATAACTGATTTATCATCACATCACCTAAGTCTTGCACGTCAGTAATTTTTATAGCTCGATTGTAGTACCTAGTAACGTCATGACCAATCCCAATAGCCAGTAGCTCTATATTAGATTTATTTTCAATCCACTTTACTGTCTTCTTTAAGTTAGTCTCTAAATAATCACTTGTATTAGTTGAAAGAGTAGAGTCATCAACTGGAGCACCATCTGATATAACCATTAAAATTTTTCTATCTTCTTTTCTTTTGTTCATCTTGTTAAAAGCCCACCTAAGAGCCTCACCATCAATATTTTCTTTCAATAAACCCTCTTTCAGCATTAGCCCTATATTATTTTTTGCTTGTCTCCAGGGAGTATCGGCAGATTTATAAATAATGTGCCTTAAATCATTAAGTCTTCCAGGTAAGATAGGTTTTTCACTTTTCATCCATTTTTCTCTAGATGAACCACCTTTCCAATGTTTGGTAGTAAATCCTAATATTTCTACTTTCACCATACATCTTTCTAGAGTTCTTGATAGTATGTCTGCACATATTGCAGCAACAGATATTGGTTTACCTCGCATAGAGCCAGAGTTATCTATAAGTATTGTTACCAAAGTATCTTTAAATTCTATGTCCTTTTCTTTTTTAAATGATAATGAGTTAAAAGGATCTATAACTATTCTTGTAAGTTTAGAAGTGTCTAAAAGACCTTCTTCTAAATCAAAATTCCAAGATCGATTTTGTTTTGCAAGTAATTTTCTTTGAAGTTTATTGGCAAGTTTTGATATAAAATTCTTAAGCTGAAGCAATTGTTGATCTAAATTTTTTCTTAGACGTGCAAGCTCATCAGCTACCTCAAGCTCTTCAGCCTTAATTATTTCATCAAATTCTTCAGTATATGATTTATACTTTAAATCACCAAAAGTACTACTTTTTCTTTTCTTTAAATCAGGTCTTGAACTGTCTTCTAACTCAATTTCTTCATCAGCCTTGTCAGACTCCGTAGCTATGTTTTCTAAATCGGGTACAGAGCTGTCGATAGTCATCTCTTCATAATTTTCTTTCTTTTCTTTAGTACTTTTTTCCTGGCTTTGAGGTTTTGATGGTTTATTTTTGTCTTTATTATCTTCATCATTTTTTTGTTCCTCATCAATATTTTCATCCAAGGTCATGTTTGAAATTAGCTGAGAAATTAAAGAATTAAATTTTTTTTGATCGAGCGCTGATTCTTTAAGCTCATCAATTTTATCTTTAAATTGACTATTTAAATCTTTTTTATAAGATTTTAATTTCTTTTCAATTTGACCTTGAGAGACAAAATTAAGGAATTTTACTCTTAAATAATTTTCAAAAGACTCAATAATTCTGTCTTCACTATTTTTCAAATCTAAATCTTCAACTCTTTTGTGATAGAATTTTTCGATATTACTTCTTATCCCTCGAAAATAAGTTGTTCCAATTATTTCACACCTGATTTTTTCTGCGATATTATAAAGCTTTTTTGATATATTTCCTTGAGGTTCATACCTCTTTAATATTTTTTTGTCAGAGAATCTTATTCTTAAAGATTTTGAGTCAGCTACAGCTCTTACTTCCTCATAATTAAATTTATTATTATCACTATTAAGATCGGGTAATTTGATAGAAATCTCATTTGATTTTGATGGCTGATTTCCAAATGTAACCTCAATCTTATTAGAATTAGAAATAGATCTAATTGTTGAACTTATTGCAGTTTTAAAGTCTTCTAATTTTTCTTTTTTATTATCCACTTTAAATTGAAACATTTATCGAAGACTCAGGCAGGTCTTCACCAAAACACCTTTGAAAATACTCGGAAATTATTTTTTTTTCCAAATCATCACACTTATTTAAAAAAGTTATTCTAAAAGCATACCCCTTATCTTTAAAGATTTCTGCATTCTCTGCCCAATGCAAAACGGTCCTCGGACTCATTACAGTAGAAATATCCCCATTAATAAATCCTTTTCTAGTTAAATCTGCAACTTTTATCATATTTGATAAAAGCTCTTTGCCCTCTTTGTTATTAAAACTTTTATTTTTCGCTGATATGATTTCCAGTTCTTTTTCAAATGGAAGATAATTTAAGGTTGATACAATATTCCATCTATCCATTTGGCCTTGGTTAATTTGCTGTGTCCCATGGTAAAGACCAGTTGTATCTCCAAGACCTACAGTGTTTGTTGTGGCAAAAATTCTAAAAAAGTCGTGCTGCTTCAAAACTTTATTTTTATCTAACAAAGTAAATTTACCATCACTTTCAAGTACCCTCTGAATTACAAACATAACATCAGGTCTTCCTGCATCATATTCATCAAAAACTAAGGCAACTGGGTTTTGAATTGACTTTGGAAGAATACCTTCATTAAATTCTGTAACTTGCTTACCATCTTTTAGAACAATTGAGTCTTTCCCTATTAAATCGATTCTGCTTATATGACTATCGAGATTAATTCTAATGCAAGGCCAGTTTAATCTTGCTGCTACTTGTTCAATATGAGTAGATTTTCCCGTGCCATGATAACCTTGTATCAAAACTCGCTTATTAAAAGAGAAGCCAGCTAAAATAGCAAGAGTTGTGTCTTTATCAAATTTGTAATCAGGATCAATTTTTGGAACATATTCATTTTTTTTTGAAAATGCTTCAACTTTCATATCACTGTCGAAATTAAATGTTTGTTTTACAGATAGTTTAATATCCGGTTTCTGCAAAAGTTGATCTGTATTCATTTTTTTCCCAGTGTTTTTTTTAGTTGACTATAAGCTAAAGTAATTATTTTTAATTTATCTTCAAATTTTTTATTACCTTTGTTTCTATCAGGGTGGTATTTTTTTACAAGTTCTTTAAATTTTGAGTGTATTTTTTCCCATTTTGCATCATCATTTAACTCCATAACTTGAAGAGCATCCTTATCTGTTTGAGACATTTTAGTTTTTTTAAATTCTTTGTAATTAGACCTGCTAAATATATTTAACTTATCTTCTAAGGCGTTATTCCACAAAATGTTAAAAAAATTTTCAGAGGAGCCGAATTTCTTAGTTGATTTATGCCAAGTTGCATCAGATTTAATAAAATATTCAATTTGTTGATCATTCATATTTTCAAAATAATTCCAGTTTTTATTAAATATTTTAATATGCTCAAGACATAGCAACCTGTATTTTTTGCTATTATCTCTCTCAACTGGAGCCTTGTAAATTCCAGTTTTATTACAATTATCCCAATCACAAATTATTTTCATAATTCAAATCTATATAGTAAAATTTCTAAAATGAAAAATTATTTAGATATTATTGAAAGTAAGTTGAGAAAAAATATAAAATTGGAAAGTATAACTATTATTGATAACTCAAATAAGCATAGGCATCACAAATTTTTTGACTCAAAAAAATTTCACCTTCACATCAAGATTAAATCCTCTTACCTAAAAACATTGCCAAGAATTAATGCACAAAGAATTATAATGAATGTCTTAAATGAAGATTTAAAAAATAAAATTCATGCCCTAGAAATTAGTATTGAGCAATAGATTTTGTCATCTTTCTAACTTTATTTTGAGAAATCTTATAGCTATTAGGCATAGTAGTTTTACCTATTTTTTTGAGAAGAATAAAATTAATCTTGTCATTATCGTTTTTTTTATCATTAATTAAAAATGGCAAAAGTTCATTTATCTTTTTATAATTTGAATATTTTTTTATTGTATAATCTAAATTATTTTCTTTATAAATTTTTGTAATCTCCTCTAGTGTCTTGTTACTGCATACTTTTAGTAAATTTGATAATCTAGTTGCCAAAATCATCCCAGAAAGCACTGCTTCACCATGAGAAATGTTTCTAGAATAATTATTTTTAATCTCAATCGCGTGTGCAAATGTGTGACCAAAATTAAGCATCATTCTTAATTTCCTCTCATTTACATCTTTTAAAACAAAAGACATTTTAATTTCACAACTTCTTTTGATTGCATACATAAGTTTTGATGTATTTTTTAATAAAACTTCTTTTGTATTTTTGGTTAACCAATAAAATAATTTTTTATC
>CACNWV010000008.1 GCA_902624195.1 uncultured Pelagibacteraceae bacterium | reverse complement strand
TCCACACAGAGGAATAGAAACAGTAACTTATATGTTAAACGGAGAGTTTGAACATCAAGATAGCACTGGAGCTAAAGGTATTATGACATCTGGAGATGTACAATGGATGAAAACTGGGAGAGGAATTATTCATTCCGAAATGCCTGCTATGAAAGAAGGTAAGTTATTGGGCTTTCAACTTTGGATAAACATGCCTGCTAAAATGAAAAAGAATAAGCCAGAATACCTTTATATTAAAGGAGATGAACTTGGAGAGCATAAAGATAGTGAGAAAATTGTAAAAGTAATTGCAGGTAAATATGAAAAAGCTGAAGGACCAGAAAAAAATCATAACGTTGATCCTATTTATTTTCATGTAATTTTAAATGAAGGAAAAGAATTTAATTGTGACGTACCATCAGGGCATAACTCTTTTGTATACTTGTTAAAAGGAGAGTTAAAAATCGGAGAAAAAGATCATAATAAAACAGCTGACTCAAACTTAATTTTGTTAAAGCAAGGAACTAAACTAAAAATTACAGCAAGCAAACAATCTGAGTTTTTATTCATAGCTGGCAAGCCGATTGGAGAACCAATTGCAAGAGGTGGACCATTTGTGATGAATACAAAAGCTGAAATACTCGAAGCTATTCAAGATTATAACAACGGAACATTTGCTAAATACTAAAAGTTAAAGTACGTATTCATAAAAATGCCAAAATCAATAATAATTAAAAAAAACGGAGGGCCCGAAGTTTTAGAGCTTCAAGAAACTAATATAGGTTCTCCCGGACCAAATGAAATTAAAGTTAAAAATACCGCAATTGGTTTAAATTATATTGATACATATCATAGATCAGGATTATATTCTTTGCCTCTTCCAAGCGGTATTGGGCTTGAAGGAGCTGGAAAAATTTTAGATGTTGGTTCAAATGTAGTTGAATTTAACAAAGGCGACAACATTGCATATGCTGGTATGCCTATTGGTGCATATTCAGAAGAAAAGATCATACCTAAATCAATAGCTGTTAAGATTCCTGATGGCATCTCCTCAAAAGTTGCAGCTTGCCTAATGACTAAAGGACTAACAACTCATTATTTGCTTTGTAAAACTTATAAATTAAAAGCTAATGAAACTGTTTTATTTCACGCAGCAGCAGGTGGCGTAGGTCAAATTTTTGCTCAATGGGCTAATAGTATCGGTGCAAAAGTAATAGGAACTGTAGGATCTGATAACAAAATAGAAATTGCCAAAAAAAATGGATATGAGCACGTTATAAATTACACCAAAGATAATTTCTCTGAAAAAGTGCTTGAGATTACTAATGGTAAAGGAGTACCAGCCGTCTTTGATGGTGTCGGTAAAAAAACTTTTCATGGCTCTTTAAAATGTTTAATGCCAAGAGGTGTATTAGTTAGTTTTGGAAATGCTTCTGGCCCTTTAGATCTTGTTAATGTCCCAAAAGAAATTCAACCTAAGAGTCTTTATTTAACAAGACCAACGATGGGTCATTATTTTTCTAACAGAAAAGAATTACAAGAAGGAGCAGACGTGATGTTTGAAAAAATAAAATTTGGAATGATAAAGGTTAGAATTTTTAAGGAATTCAAACTGCATGAAGCACAAAAAGCACATAAAGAGCTGGAAGCTAGAAATCTTCTAGGCCCATGCGTTTTAGTTCCATAATGCCCGATAAAATTTTATCACCGTGTATAAGTATTTGTAAAACTGATCCAGTTACAGGTTATTGTTACGGATGTGCAAGAACCGAAAAAGAAAAAAATTTATGGAAAGATCAAAATACATCTAATGAATGGAAAATTAACAACCTTGAAATAATTACTGGACGAATGAAAGGATGGCAGCTGAACACATTCATAGAGTCTTATGACCATAAAAAAAGACAAGGAATATCTATATTTAAAAAAACCAATTAGAAAAAAAATAGTTATAGATCTCTCTTCATAGAGTCCATATCACTTAGATGAAATTTCAAAGCTGCATTAGAAAGTCTAATTTCTTGCAAAAATAAAAAAATAGAAAAGATCATGCATACACAACATGATGCAAAACTTAACCGTGCATAAAAAACTAAGTCAAGGTAAAGCAGTAATACTGTAAGCATATTGAATAAAAAGCCAAATGCTGAAAATCCCATTACATATTTAAGATAATTTGTTCTTTTATTAAGAACGTGAAGTTGATTTTCCCACTCTGGTGGTACTTTTTTTTCAAAAGTATATTGATCGTGAATTTTTCTTATCAGTGCACTTAATGTGTGAAAACGATTACTGTACATCGTCATCATTAGCGGAATAGCTGGGAACATTAGTGCAGCTACTGTGTAATCTATATCCATATCGAATCGATTTGATTATGAAGATAGTGTTTGATATTTACAAGTAATATTTCATGAACCATTTAAAAATTTTAGTAAATTTGACCAGGATAAACAAGCCAATCGGATTCATGCTTCTTTTTTGGCCATGTTCTTGGGGACTTGCCTACGCGAATAAATTTTTAAAAAATGATAGTCTATTTATTTATTATATAATTTTATTTTTCTTAGGCTCAGTTTTAATGAGAAGTGCTGGATGTATTTTTAATGATATAATAGATAAAGATTTTGATAAAAAAGTTAAGCGTACAAAATTAAGGCCTATTGCTTCTGGAAAAATATCAGTAACGAATTCGATGTTTTATGTTGTTTTATTCTGTTTTTTAGCATTTTTAATTTTAATTCAATTTAATTTTTTAACAATTATTCTAGGAATGAGTTCTATGATACTCGCTTTTGCTTACCCATTCATGAAAAGGATAACATATTGGCCTCAGTTATTTCTGGGACTTACCTTTAATTGGGGATTAATAATGGGTTGGTCTGCAATGAATAATGGAATTTCTCATGAAATATTAATACTTTATATGTCAGCCATATTTTGGACATTGGGTTATGACACCATTTATGGAGCTCAAGATATGTCAGATGATGAAATAATTGGTTTAAAATCTACAGCTATTAAATTCAAAAAAAATATAAAATTATTTGTATCAATTTCTTATTTTTTGACAGTAATCAGTATGATTTATTTATTTAGAAACTATATTGGCTTGAATATTTTTTCAATTTTACTAAGTTTTTTTATATTCACTTTATTTTATCAGTGTGTGAAATTTAACGAAAGAAAATCAGAAACTTGTTTAAAAATGTTTAAACTAAATAATTTCTCAGGATTTTTTTTATTTTTAAGCATTTTATCAATAAGTTATTGAAATGAAATTTGAGGAATTAAAATTAATTTTAAAAAGACTGTATTATGAGTATGTCAGGAGACATCTAAAAAGAATTTTTTTAGCTTTAATACTGTCGATCATTGTAGCTGGCAGTACTGCAGGGATAGCCTGGTTGTTAGATCCAGCAGTAAAAAAAATATTTATTGAGCAAAACAAAGTATTTGCGTGGTCAATTCCAGTTCTAATAGTTATTGCTTTTTCAAGTAAAGGCCTCTCTCTTTATTTTGCGAGAATAAATATTTTAAAAGTTGGAGAAGAGGTTGCAGGTGAGTTGCAAAAAAAAATTGCAAAAAATATTTTAATCTCTGACATTCAAACTTTGGAAAATAGGCATTCTGGTAAATATATTTCCAATGTAATGTTTGATGCACATCATATTCAAAATTTAGTCGGGACAGGGGTACTAAATTTAATGAAGGATAGTTTTTCTGTTGTAGCTTTAGTATCTTTAATGTTTTATCAAAATTGGAAATTAGCTTTATTCGCAATTTTGATGATGCCACTAGCTGGCGGACTTGCCAAATCCTTAGGAAAGAGAATGGGAAAAGCTACAACAAAGGCCGGGGAGTCTTCTGGAAAAGTTGCATCTTTTTTATCTGAAGTATTTAAGGGTTCTAAAATGATTAGAATTTACCAGCAAGAGGAAAAGGAAAACCGTAAAGCTGAGAAAGTAATTGATGACTTAGTTGAAAAAAACATAAAAATTGGAAGTGTATTAATAAGAGCTGCACCTATAATGGAAACTTTAACTGGTTTAATGATTGCAGGATTTATTATTTTTTCCGGACAGCTAATTGCAAATGGCGAACTTGGGGTAAATAATTTTTTTTCATTTTTAGCTGCAATGATGCTCGCATATCAACCAATTAGATCTTTGGCAACAATCAATATGTCGGCGTATCAAGGTGCTGCAGCTTTTAAAAGAATTAGCAAAATAATAGATAAAAAAATAAAAATTCAAGATAATAGCGATTATCCAAGATTAATTTTAAAAAATTCAGAAATAAAATTTACAGATGTTGGATTTAAATACGAAACTACAAACGAGAGAGCAGTAAAAGATATTAGCTTTTCAATAGAAGGAAATACGATGGCTGCATTTGTGGGTCATAGTGGTGCAGGAAAAAGTACCATAATAAATCTTCTTCCAAGATTTTATGATCCTCAAGAAGGTACAATTGAAGTAGATAATCAAAATATTAAAAATGTGTCTCTAAAATCTTTAAGAAAAAATCTCTCACTTGTAAGCCAAGATATAATTCTTTTTGACGACTCAATTAAAAATAATATTGCGTACGCAAAAGATGCAGCCACTTCTGAGGAAATTGAAAAAGCTTGTAAATTTGCTGCAGCAGATGAATTTATCAAAAAATTACCTCAAGGTTACGACACTTTGATAGGTGAGAACGGTGTTAGACTATCAGGAGGTCAGAAACAAAGAATTTCAATAGCAAGAGCTATATTAAAAGAGTCGCCTATTATATTATTAGATGAAGCTACTTCTTCATTAGACGCCGATTCGGAGGAAATTGTGCAAAATGCTATTCTTAATCTCACAAAAAATAAAACTACTCTAGTTATTGCCCATAGACTTTCAACTATACACCACGCTGATAAAATTTTTGTTTTAAAAAATGGAAGAATAATAAATTCAGGTGACCACGACTATTTAATAAAAAACTGTGACGAATACCAATCTTTATATAAAAAACAATTGAAATAATCTAAATGGTTTTTTTTTACAAAGCGCTTTCTAATTTATTTTTTCCAATCTTTATTTTAATAATTTATCTTAGAAAAGTTTTAAAAAAAGAAGATGCTTTAAGGTATAAGGAAAAAATTTTTTATAAGCATTTTAGAGCAATTAAAAAAAAGGACACTAAACTTATTTGGTTTCATGCAGCTAGTGTAGGAGAACTTAAAAGCATTATTCCAATATTACATCAATTAAACAAAAGAAAACCTAGCTTGCAGTTTTTGATAACAACTGTAACTATTACCTCAGCTAAATTAATAAAAGAGGAGAAATTAGATAATCTTTTTCATAGATTTTTTCCAGTAGATTCTGAATTTTTAATAAAAAAATTTATTAAGTCATGGAAACCTGATGCTATTTTTTTAGTCGACTCAGAGATTTGGCCAAATTTAATTTTATCAGCAAAAAAAAACAATATTCCTCTTTCTTTAATCAACGCAAGAATCACAAAAAAAACTTTTAAAAAATGGAAACTAGTGCCAAGTTTTGCGAGAGAAATCTTTAGTATTTTTGATTTATGTCTTGCATCGAATAGAGAAACTGTATTTCACTTGGAAAAGTTAAATGCTAAGAACATTCATTTTTTAGGGAATATTAAACTGATAAATGAAATAGCTAAAAATTTGTTTGATGATCCTAATCAAGATTATTTGAGTAAAAATAAATTTTGGATAGCAATGAGCACTCATCATAATGAAGAAGAACTCTGTTTAAATGTTCATATAAAATTGAAAGAGCATTACAAAAAAGTAAAGACTGTAATTGCTCCAAGACATATTCAGAGAATAAAGGAAATTAGAAAAATATGTAATAATTTAGATTTGTCATATCAAGTATTAAATAAAAATGATGTTATTTTAAATGACAAAGAGATAATCTTGATAAATTCTTACGGTTCTCTTCCTGTCTTTTTAAAATATTCTAAAAGTGTTTTTGTAGGAAAATCAACAATAAAAAAACTTGAAAATGTTGGAGGGCAAAATCCAATTGAAGCAGTAAACCAAGGATGTAAAATATATCATGGTCCTTTTGTTTACAATTTTGAAGAAATTTATAAAATTTTATTAGAGAATAAAATTTCAGAGGAAATTAAAGGAATAGATGATTTAGCGTCGAATTTAATATTTGATCTCAAGGATTTAGCAAATGAAAATAAGCAATTTTCCTCAAAAATAAATAAATTGGGGCAAAAAACGTTAAATGACACAATGAAAAAAATAAACAAATTTTTATTTAATGAAGTTTCATAAACCGAATTTTTGGCAAACAAATAATTTAATTTCAATATCATTATTACCAATAAGTATTGTTGTTAAATTCCTAACTTTTTGTAAAAAAAAATTAACCAGAAAATTTAAATTTAAAATTAAAGTTATTTGTGTAGGTAATATTTATATTGGAGGAACCGGTAAAACACCCTTGTCTATTTTTTTAGCTCATGAGCTTAGTTTATTAGGTAAAAAACCAGTGATAGTAAAAAAGTTTTATAAGGAACATAGAGATGAGCATGATTTAATTTCTGAAAAATTTAGTAATTTAATTTTAAATAAAAATAGATTTAATGCTATTGAGGACTCAATACAAAACAAATTTGACACTGTAATAATGGATGATGGTTTTCAAGACTATAAAATAGAGAAAGATTTGAGCATTTTATGTTTTAATCAGAACCAACTTATAGGTAATGGAAAGGTTTTTCCTGCCGGACCATTAAGGGAGGATTTATCTTCAATTAAAAATGCACAAATAATTATTATCAATGGTGAGAAAAATTTATCTTTTGAAGAAAAATTAATAAAATTAAATAATAAGATTTCGATTTTTTATACTCTCTATAAACCTCGAAATATAGATGAATTTAAGAACAAAAAATTATTTGCAGTTGCTGGTATTGGAAATCCAGATAACTTTTTCAAATTGATTGTCGACAACAAATTAGTGATTGAAAAAAAATTAGCGTTTCCGGATCACTATCCTTTTAGAAAATCTGAGATCCTTAATATCATTAATGAAGCCAAGGAAAAAAATTTACAAGTTTTAGTAACCGAAAAAGATTATTATAGAATTCAGAAGTTCGGCTTTAAAGAAGTAAAATTTCTTAAAGTAGATGTGGAGATTAAAAATAAAGATAAGTTTTTAAAAAAGATTATTTCAATTTATGAAAAAAATATTTAGCTACTTTTTTCAGGCACTTTTTATTTATATACTTTTTATTTTAGGAAGAATACTAGGAAAGTATTTAAGTAGAAAATTTTTTTCTTTTATTTTCTTAAAATTAGGTCCTTTGTTTAGATCCAAAAAAACTATAGAAAAAAATTTAGATATTTATAATAAAAATTTGGATAAAAACGAGAAAAAAAAAATTATCTCGAATATGTGGAAAAATTATGGTGTTACATTTATAGAATATATTTTTTTAAATTCATTTAGAAAAAATAATAGTCATATCAGAATTGAAGGTGATAAAAACTTACAGCAAATAATTAATTATAAAAAACCTGTTATATTCATCTCTGGTCATTTCTCAAATTTTGAACTTATGTCCATGGAGATAACAAAAAAAAATATTCCATTAGCAACAATCTACCGTCCATTAAACAATATTTTTTTAAATCCGTTAATGGAATTTTTAAGGAGAAAATTTGTATGCCGTAATCAAATTAAAAAAGGTATTAGGGGCGTAAAAGACTCGATTGAATTTATAAAAAAAGGATACAGTATTGCTTTAATGGTTGATCAAAGGGTAAGTGAGGGAGAAAGAGTAAATTTTTTTAATAAACCTGCATTAACAACAACTTTACCAGCGCAATTAGCATTGAAATTTGGATTACCAATAGTGCCAGTTTTTATTGAAAGATTGAATGGCGGAAAATACAAAATTGAGTTTTTTGAAAGTATTGATAGTACAAATTATGAAAATAAAATTGAATTAACGAAAAAACTAAACTCAGTGTTAGAGGTAATGATTAAAAAAAATCCAAATGAATGGATTTGGACACATAATAGATGGAAATAAATATCTTACTTCAACCTTTTAAGCCTTTCCTTAACTTCGACGGGAGATAAGTATGCTTCTTGTAAATCTACATTCCAATAATTTAAATCTTTAAGCATAATCTGTTTACCGGTTATGGCGCATAATACGTAGTCTCCTTCCTCCACCACCTCAAAAGAATTGTGTTTAAAAATAAGTTTAGCTTTTTTTTTCACCATCTATAATTTATACAATATATTGTTTGTCATGAATATTGCATTAATAGGGAGTGGAGGGAGAGAACACGCTTTATGTCGAAAAATATTTGAATCTAAGCTTACAAACAAAATTATATGTCTACCAGGTAATGCTGGTACATCTGAAATAGCTCAAAATATTTCGGTTGATATTTTAGATTTCAAAAAAGTATTATCAATAATTAATCTCTATCAAATTAATTTAGTAATTGTAGGCCCTGAGGAACCCTTGGTTAAAGGTTTGGTAGACTATTTAAAAAAAAATAAAATAAAAGTTTTTGGCCCGAATAAGTATGCTTCTAAACTAGAGGGCTCTAAAGCTTTTATGAAAATGCTATGTAAGCAAAATAAAATTCCAACTGCAAATTTTCAAATTTGCAAAAATAAAAATCAAGTCGTGAAATTTCTTAAAAAAAGCAAGTTACCTATTGTGGTTAAAGCAGATGGTTTAGCTGCGGGAAAGGGGGTGTCAATATGCAAAACTAAAAATAGTGTTATGAAAATTTCAAACGAAATATTCAATGGTAAATTTAAATCCTCAAAAAAGTTGGTACTTGAAGAGTTTTTAGATGGAGAAGAGGCGAGTTATTTTATTATAGCTGATAACAAAAATTTTAAGTTTTTTGGAACAGCTCAAGATCATAAAAGAGTAGGTGAAAATGATACAGGGCCTAATACTGGCGGTATGGGTGCATATTCTCCTGCATTAGCTATAAATAAAAAAATTGAAATAAAAATTATTGATAAAATTATTAAACCAACTCTCTTGGCACTTAAAAAAAATGGAACTCCTTATAATGGATTTTTATACGTTGGTTTGATGATAAAAAATGGTGAACCTTATTTAATTGAGTTTAATGTAAGAATGGGTGATCCTGAATGTCAAGTAATAATACCAAGATTAAAAACTGATATCGTTAAAATATTTTTAAGCGCAATAAATAATAATTTGAATAAAATAAATATTAACTGGTACAACAAGAAATGCATGACAATTGTACTATGTTCCAAGGGATATCCCGGAAACTATAAAAAGAACAATTTAATTCAAAATCTAAATAAATTAAAATTAAATAATAATGATTTTATATTTCATGCTGGAACAAAAAATGTAAATGGACAAATATTTTCAGTTGGTGGAAGAGTTTTAAATATTACCTCTAAAGGATTTAAATTTAATAAGATAAGAATGAGAATTATTTATTTAATAAAAAAAATAAATTGGAAGCAAGGTTTTTTTAGAAAAGATATTGGGTGGAAGGTTATATAGTATATGCGAGTTATTGGTGGAAAATTTAGAGGAAAATCTATTAAGTTTCTAAAAATTCCAAGCACTCGCCCTCTTAAGGACTCAGTTAAAGAAAATATTTTTAATGTTCTCAATCACTCAAATGAAATAAACGTTGAAATTCTAAATTCTAATGTTCTTGATCTTTATTCAGGTATAGGTTCATTTGGCTTGGAGTGTATTTCCAGAGGTGCAAAAAATATTACTTTTATAGAGAAAGATATAGAAGCGGCAAATGTGCTTAAAACTAATTTAGCCTCACTATCAATTTCAATGAATGCCAAGTTAATAAATAAAAAGATAGAAGATAGTTTCAAATTACTTGAAGAGGAAAAATTTGATATTTTTTTTTTTGATCCTCCGTTCAAAGACACAAAATTTACTGAAAATTTAAAAATAATTTTACAAAATAAAATTTTCAATAAAAACCATATTGTAATTATTCACAGAGAGAAAGAGACAAATGATAATATTAATAAATTTTTAGATATAAAGATAACTAAATATTATGGTAGATCAAAAATAGTTTTTGGAACATTTATTTAGATAATTCCTTTTTTGTTAAAATTTTTACTTGTTCAACAGCGTTTTGATCAAAGGGATTAACTCCAATAAGATTGCCAATGAAAATTGTTTCAAGCATGAAATATGAAAATAATTCACCTAATGTTTCTTCATCCTTTTTTTTTATATTAAATTCTACGAATGAAATCTTATTTAAGTAAAAAGAGTTTTTAAGGGCTTGTTTTTGAGCTTCTTTTATTTCAGATAAATTCTTATTATTGAGATAACCAAGATTGCTGCCAAATCTCTTAGTTTTGATTTTATGTTTACCGAAATCTTTAACAGAAAAAATATAGAATAATTTATCTTTTGGCCCATCTAAATAAAGTTGTAGTAAACTATGATGATCTTTTGGAACATTTGATAAAACCGGAAAAAAACCTTTTTGCTTTTTCCCCAAACTTTCAGCGATAAGCTGCTGGTACCAATTGAGAAATTTTTCGAGTTTAGGTGTATAATTTAATAAAACTAAATTTGTTTTCTTTTTTTTTAAAATTAAATTAGCCAATTTTAACGAGTTTGTTTTTAAAATTTGATTTCCTTGAGCCTTAAGATATTTATTTAAGTTTTTTCTCAAACTTGAAATATTTAATCCCATTAGATAAGCAGGCACCAATCCTGCCTCTGATAAAACAGAATATCTACCACCGATATAATTTTTATGTTCAATAAAAAAAAGGTTTTTTGTTTTAGATAGTTTATATAGAAAACTATTCTTTTTTCCCGAGATGATTATTATATTTTTTTTAAAATTGTCTAAAACATTTAAAAATAAAAAGTTTGATAGCGTCTCAGTTGTATTGCCAGATTTGGAAATTACTATGAAAAGTATTTTACTTAAATCTTTATCTTTCTTAAATTTTGTAATTTTTTCAGGATTTAAATCATTAAAAAAGTAAAATTTTTTTTTAATTTTTTCACCTAGAAATTGATAAATTGCTTCTGCTCCTAAAATGGACCCCCCCATACCTATTACTACAACGGTCTTAAATTTTTTAAATTTCTTAAAATCTTTGACTTTTATATTTAATGAAAATTTTTTTTCGAAAACATTAAAAAAATTTTGTTTTTTATTTATATCGACCAAAATTTTTTTTTTTAATAAATTAAAATTATTAGACAATTTTCTTTTCAGCTCTCGACTCTTGATATTTTCAACTATAAAGTTGCTTATATTATAATTTCTTTTCACTTTCGAATTCTATCAATTATTGATTTCTCTGTGGAAGAGGAGCCGGTTTTGTTTTTAATCTGGTTATTTGACTTTAAAATCTTCTTTATTTTTTCACTCTCACTGGATTTTTCATCCACAGTTTCACTTTTTGGTGATGGAAGTTTGTCATAATCAGGTGGTAAAATTAATGGTTTTCTTTTTTTAACCAAAAATTCATCCGTTGTTTTTGTTTTTTCATTTCTTAAAACTTTTCCTGCTTTTTCAAAGTTTACACATGATGTTAAAAATAATATTAAAAACAATTGCACAAAGAAAATATTTTTCATCTAATCGTCTTTTATAAAAAATCCTTTGATAAGAAAAGCTATAATTCCCAAAGTTATAAAAATATCAGCTAAGTTAAATGTAAACCAGTGAAAATTTCCAACATGAAAGTCAATAAAATCTGGAACAGCTTTAAATATTAATCTATCATAAAAATTTCCAACTGCTCCTCCAATAATTATAGAGAGAATGGTTTTATCAATTTTATCTGACTTAAAAAAGTAAAGTGCTAAAAAAAAGATTACAAAAAATATAAGTAGTGTTATTGAATTATAAACATAGGGTGCCTTAGAATTGAATAAACCAAATCCTATACCTGTATTCCAGATAAGATCAAAATTCACAAAATCATTTAAATAAAGAATGTTATTACTATAATTGTTTAATATTTCATTTTTAGAGTACCTATCAATGATAAAAAGTAGAGTTATGATTATGAAAAAATAAAAATTTTCTTTTTTAAAAAAACCTTTTTTTATATTTTGAAAATTTTTCAAAATAGTTTCTCCCTCACTAATTTAGAGCACCTTGTACATTTCTTATCTAAAATTTTCCAACATCTTTCACATTTTTGTCCTTGGGCTTTTTTTACCTCAATCTTAATTTCATCATCATTAGATAATTCTTTCTCTGCTTTAGAGACAATAAAATAATCTGCTAAATCTAAATTATCAAGAAGGTCAAATTTATCTTTTTTCAAAATTAATTTAATTTCAGCTTCTAAACTTGATCCAATCTCTTTACTAGCTCTCTTTTCCTCTATAGCAATATTTGCCTCTTGTTTAATTTTAAATAATTTTGACCATTTTTCTTCTAAATAATTATTCTCCCAGCTAGGTGGAATTTTTATAAAAGAATTTTCATGAATGCTTTCATTTTTATCTTTAGTCACTAAGCTATAAATCTCCTCGGTAGTAAAAACTAAAATAGGGGCAAACCACTTTAATAAACTCTCTAAAATTATATTCAGAACAATTACGCAGTCTTTTCTTTTTTTTGAATTTAAACTATCACAGTAAAGAACGTCTTTTCTAATATCAAAATAAAAGGAAGAGAGATCAAGCGTACAAAAATTCAATAGTTCTTTGTATAATTTATGAAAATTGTAATTTTTTAAATTTTCATTGAAAGATCTATTAATTGAAAAAAGTTTATGCAAAATAAATTGCTCTAATTCATCAAATTCACTTAACTTAATTTTTTCAAGTTTTTGTTTTTCAAAATTGTCTTTTAAGTTCCCAAGCACAAATCTAAAGGTGTTTCTAATTTTTCTATAGGATTCTGCATGTTGTATTAAGATATTTTTGTCTATCCTCAAGTCCTCGGCATAATCAGAAGCTGAGGCCCAAACTCTAAGTATGTCTGCACCATAATTCTTTAGTATATCTTCGGGAGAGATAACGTTGCCCGTTGATTTGGACATTTTCATACCTTTGCCGTCAACGACGAAACCATGCGAGAGGATACTTTTAAATGGAGCTTTACCTCTAGTCCCACATGACTCTAGCAAAGAAGAGTGAAACCAACCTCTGTGCTGATCAGATCCCTCTAAATACATATCTGCAGGCCATTTCAAATCTTTTCTTTTCTCTAAAACAAAACTATGTGTTGAGCCACTATCAAACCATACTTCTACGATATCATTAAGTTTTTCATAATCTTTAGCATCATAATCTTCGCCTAAAAAAGTTTTTGCATCGTCTGTGAACCAACAATCAGAGCCTTGCTTTTCGTAAATCGAGGCAATTCTATCTATAATTTTTTGATCTCTTAATGGCTCTTTTGTCTTTTTATTAATAAATATTGGTAGTGGCACTCCCCAAACTCTTTGTCTTGAGACGCACCAATCTGGCCTTCCTTCAATCATTGATAAGAGCCTATCTTTACCCTTACTTGGATAAAAAATAGTATCTTTAATGGCTTTAACAGCTTTATCTCTTAATTTATTTTTTTGCATGGAGATAAACCACTGAGGTGTTGCTCTATAAATTAATGGAGCCTTTGATCTCCAAGAATGAGGATAACTATGATTAAGTTTATCACTTTTAAGTAATTTATTTTGTTCTTTCAGTTTTTCTATAACAATTGGGTCAGCCTTAAATACATGTGTATTAGTAAAATATGGTACCTCTTTAGTGTAAACACCTGCATTATCAACCGTATATAATGACGGTATATTATTTTTTAAACACAAATTAAAGTCGTCTGGACCGTGACTAGGGGCACAATGAACAATTCCTGTTCCTTGTTCCAAATTAACAAATTGAGCATCTAGCATTGGAATACTATGATTAAAATCCATTTTTACTAATGGATGATTACAAATTGTTCCTTTAAATTCTAAGCCCTTAAAGGTCTTTAATTCTTTATAGTTTTTAATTTCACATTCTTTAGTAATTGAATTAATCAAATTTTTTGCAACTACAATTCTCCTATCTTTAAAGTACTCAAGATTTTCAATTTCCAAAACTGCGTATTCAATATTACTATTAAAAGCTAGCGCTTTGTTGGCAGGTATAGTCCATGGTGTAGTAGTCCAAATTACGACACTTGTGTCTTTAAGAAAATCTTTGTTTGTTTCCTTAACTTTAAATGCGACATAAATTGTATTAGAAGTGTGATCTAAATATTCTACTTCAGCATCAGCTAACGCTGTTTTTTCAACAGTAGACCAAAGAACTGGTTTAAAACCTTGATATAAACTACCATCTAAAAGAAACTTACCTAATTCTCTCACAATTTGAGCCTCCGCCTCGTTACTCATTGTGGAATAATAATTTTCAAAATCTCCTATTACTCCTAATCGCTTAAACTCTTTAATGTGAACATTAATCCAACTCTTTGCAAACTCCCTACACTCTTGTCTAAAATCTTTGATTGGTATTTCATCTTTATTTTTTTTCTTTTTTTTATACTGTTCCTCTATCTTCCATTCTATTGGTAGACCATGACAGTCCCAACCCGGAACATAAACAGAATCTTTTCCATTCATCTGGTGGAAACGAGTAATCATATCTTTTAAAATTTTATTTAATGCTGTGCCCATATGAATATGACCATTTGCATAGGGCGGCCCATCGTGAAGTACGAATTTTTCTTTTCCTTTCGAAGTTTTTCTCAGTTTTTTAAAGATATTATTTTTTTCCCATTTCTTTAAAATTTCTGGCTCTTTAAGTGGTAAACTAGCCTTCATTGAAAAAGCTGTTTTAGGAAGCTGTAAAGTATCTTTAGACATTATTTTTTTGCCTGCTTTATATCAAGTTTGATTTGCTTTTTTAAATATTTCAAATTTTTAAATCTTTTTTCTGGTCTTATAAATTTTTTAAAGTTTATATTTATCACTTTATTATATAAATTTTTATTAATTCCAAAGATATTTGTCTCCAATAATAAATTTTGTCCATTAAAAGTTGGTCTATAACCCACATTTGCGATACCTTTTTTATTAAAATTCTTGCTTTTAACTTTTACAGAATAGACACCAAGTTTGGGAGTAACATAATCTTCTAATTTTAAATTGCATGTTGGAAAACCAATTTTACGTCCTCTTCGATCACCTTTTATTACTTTTCCGATAATGTTCCAATCGCGATTTAATAATTTATTCGCCTCCTCAATTTTGCCGGATCTAATTTTCTTTCTTATAAATGTAGACGAAATAATTTTATTATTTTTCTTAAAAGGCTTGGTTATAATGTTCTTAAATTTATATTTTTTTTCAAATTTTTGTAGACTTCTAATATCTCCTTGTCTTTTAAAACCAAATTTGAAATTTTTACTTACATATAAGTATTTACACTTTGTTTTTTTAAAAATTATTTTTTTAATAAATTCTTCAGCAGATTGTATTGAAAATCTTTTATTAAATTTTATAATAATTAAAAAATCTAATTTAAATTTTTTAAGCATGTTCTTTTTCTGATCTAAAGAATTTATTCTATGATTTTTTATTTTTTTATTAAAAAACATTACAGGCATCGGCTCAAAAGTCATTACACCAAAAGGTAAACTTTTTTTTCTAGCTTTTCGTTTCGCCTCATTTATAACTTTTTGATGACCCAAATGTATCCCATCAAAATTACCTATTGCTATTATACCATTACAATGTTTTTGATTTAAGTTTGGATTTTTGTAAATTTTCATTTTACCACTTTAATTCTTTTTGAAAAAAATTTGCTTTTACATCATATTTTTCTAAAAGTTTATTAAGCTCAGAAAAATTGTTGAATTCTTTTCGGTGAACACCTTCAGATATAAATATACAATCTATTTTCAAATTATTAGCTCCTTTAATATCTGTTCTTAAGTTATCACCTATGGCTAAAACCTTTTCATCTGACGTAAAGCACATATTATAAATTTCTTTGTGAGGTTTTCCAAAATATATTACCTCACCACCCAGATCCTCGAAAACTTTTGCTATTGAGCCTGCACAAAGTTCCTCGATATTGCCTCTATGAACTATTAAATCCGGATTGGTGCAAATTAGTTTTTTTGAAACATGTTTCAATAAAAATTTTTTATAATAATCTAAATCATCATGGTCATCAAATAATCCAGTGCATAAAATAAAATCACAATTTTGAAGATCAGTCCTGTTATCCTTTTCTTTTTCAAATATTGAAATATCTCTAGCTGGACCTAGATGATAAAAAGTATTGCCAAATTTTCTTTGATTTATTGCATGCATTGCTGCCTCACCGGATGTCATCACATGGTGAAGGTATTTTTTATCCATTTTCATTTTTAACAAAAAATTAATAACCTTTGAACTAGGTCTTGGTGCGTTAGATAAAAATATTATTTTTTTTGAATTTCTTTTTAGTTGATCCACTGCCTCTAAAGCTTTTGGATTGAGAACAACACCGTTGTGCATTACTCCCCATAGGTCTATAACAAAAGTGTCATAGTTTTCGTATATATCTGCTAAGTGGTTTAGCTCTTTCAACTTACTATTTCTCTCCTTTTTTTGCCCATAATTTTAGTATTTAATGGTTTTTTAATGGTTTTTGCCTCTTGAAATATAGTTAAAACATACCATATCAACACTAAGTTAAAATTTATAGGAGAAAATATATATGAAATTTAGACCTCTGCACGATCGTGTGCTTATCAAAGTGCTAGACAGTGAGGAAAAAACTGCTGGCGGAATTATTATACCAGACACTGCTAAAGAGAAGCCCCAAGAAGGCGAAGTCGTAGCTGTTGGTCCAGGAGCTAAAAACGAAGACGGTAAAGTTTCTTCGATGGATGTAAAAGTCGGAGATATAGTTCTTTTCGGGAAATGGTCTGGAACTGAAGTTAAAATTGACGGAAAAGAATACAGCATTATGAAAGAGTCAGACATAATGGGAGTTTCAAAAAGTAAAAAATAATCTTTATAGGAGGAGAAAATGGCAAAAATAATTAAATTTGATACTGAGGCGAGATCAAAAATGCTTACCGGAGTAAATACTCTCGCTAACGCAGTAAAAGTGACATTAGGTCCAAAAGGACGTAACGTAGTGATGGATAAATCTTATGGTGCTCCAAGAACTACGAAAGATGGTGTTTCTGTAGCGAAAGAAATTGAACTTGAAGATAAATTTGAAAATATGGGTGCTCAAATGGTAAAAGAAGTTGCGAGCAAAACAAATGACAATGCTGGTGATGGAACTACCACTGCAACTATTTTAACACAAGCTATAGTAAATGAAGGGCTTAAATATGTAACAGCTGGAATGAATCCAATGGATATCAAACGAGGTATCGACAAAGCTGTTGAGCAAGTAATAGATAAACTAAAAACGTCTTCAAAAAAAGTTAAAGCCAACGAAGAAGTTGCTCAAGTTGGGACTATTTCTGCAAATGGTGAGAAATCAATTGGTGATATGATTTCAAAAGCAATGCAAAAAGTTGGTAATGAAGGGGTTATTACTGTTGAAGAGGCAAAAGGTGTAGAAACAGAATTAGATGTTGTTGAAGGTATGCAATTTGATAGAGGGTATCTGTCTCCTTACTTTGTGACTAATACTGAAAAAATGACAACCGAGCTTGAAAATCCTTTGGTTCTTTTAGTTGAGAAAAAACTGACTAACCTACAACCTATGGTTCCACTATTAGAGTCAGTAGTACAAGCTAATAGACCTTTAATGATTATTTCCGAGGATGTTGAAGGAGAGGCATTAGCAACCTTAGTGGTAAATAAACTAAGAGGTGGTCTTAAAGTTGTTGCTGTAAAAGCTCCAGGTTTTGGAGATCGGAGAAAATCGATGTTAGAAGATATTGCTATTCTAACTGGAGGACAAGTAATCTCTGAAGATCTTGGTATAAAATTAGAGAATGTTAAAATTGGAGATCTTGGCTCATGTAAAAAAGTAAAAATTGATAAAGAGAACAGCACAATAGTTGCTGGTGAAGGTAAAAAATCTGATATTGAGGCAAGATGTAATCAAATTAGGTCTGAAATAAACGAAACTACATCTGATTATGATAAAGAAAAACTACAAGAAAGATTAGCTAAGCTTGCTGGTGGTGTTGCTGTGATTAAAGTTGGTGGCGCTACAGAAGTAGAAGTTAAAGAAAGAAAAGATAGAGTTGAAGACGCTCTTAACGCAACAAGAGCTGCTGTAGAAGAAGGAGTGGTAATCGGTGGTGGTTGTGCTTTACTTTATGCTGCACAAAATTTAGACGGTGTAAAAGTAAAAGGCGACGACCAAAAAGCAGGTGTAGAGATAGTTAAAAAGGCTCTTCAAGCTCCAATTAGACAAATTACTGCTAATGCAGGTGTTGATGGTTCTGTAGTTGTAGGTAAACTTTTAGAAGGAAAAAAAGCTTCCTTAGGTTACGATGCTCAGAATGAAGACTATGTGGATATGTTTGCTAAAGGAATTATTGATCCAACTAAAGTTGTTAGATCAGCATTACAAGATGCTGCTTCAATAGCTGGACTGTTAATTACTACTGAAGCAATGATCGCAGACAAACCTGAAGAAAAAGATGCTGGTCCTGCAATGCCTCCAATGGGTGGCGGCATGGGTGGAATGGGCGGCATGGGTGGAATGGGAATGTAATTTTACCTATATAAAAGATTTTAGAAAAGGCTGCAGTTTTGCAGCCTTTTTTTTTGCAATAAATAAACATGCATTTGAGCTTAGTATCAGACCATCTTTAAGAACTCTTAAATTATTATCAGCCAAAGTTTTGCCAGTAGAAGTAATATCTGTAATGATTTCGGAAGAACCTATAAATGGATAAGTTTCAGTAGCGCCAAGACTGATTATCAATTTATATTGGGTAACCCCTTTAGAAATCAAAAAATCATTAGTTAAATTTGGATATTTAGTAGCTACTCTCAATCTAGAATTTCTTTTTGATCTGATATCAAAAGATACCTCCTCTAGATCAGCAATCGTCTGTACATCTATCCAATCATCTGGGACTGCTATAACTAAGTTGGCGTTACCAAAATCAAGTTTTTTTTGAATATTAATTTTATTCTGTAAGTTTTTATCAGACTCTTTTAAGAGATCTAGCCCAGATACACCTATATCAAGAGTTCCGTCTCCTAATCTTTGAATAATTTCTTTAGCGTGAAGAAAAATAATCTTGATGTTATTTTTATTTTCAATTGTCCCAAAATAATTTCTTTCCTTTTCACTTTGTAAAATCTTAAATCCTCTATCATTAAAAAATGATATTGCTTTATCTTTTAATCGTCCTTTACTTGGTAAACCAATAGTAATTAGATCTTTCATATATTTTTTAAGTTAATTGCAGCACCAACCGCCGGAGTATTTTTTTTAGACCCCAAACTTTTAAGTAAGTCATCATAACGACCTCCCCTAGCAATTTCTTTTTTACCTGAGAATACTTCAAATACGATTCCAGTATAATATTCTATGTCTCTACCAAAATTTGCGATGAAATTGATATCTTGATTAAGTTTTTTCAAATTAAGAATAGATTTAAAATCTTTAAATATATTTTTTTTGAGATTATTTTTTTTAGCAAAATCTAATAATCTTTCGTCAAGTTCTGAGAGTTTACAGTTTATTTTTAAAAAGGATTTAATAATTTTTACAATTTTTTTCCCATCAACAAAAGATCTTGGGTCTTTAATCTTTTTGTCGAATCTTTTTAATATTTCTGATATAGACCTTCCGGCAACCACTTTGTCTTGGTCTTTTTTTTTCATTTCATAAAATCTTTTTTTATCCGTATCAAAGGTAATTGCATCAATATCAGTATTTTTTTCCAATCTTTTTAATAGTTCCCCAAAATAACGTGGTCTCCAAAAATGTCTTATGAGTCTAAGCTTCCATCTTTCTGGCATATCCAAGGCATTAATTAAACTTTTAAATAAACCAATATCTCCAACTTTGATTAAAATTTTTTTTTTCTTTATCTTTTTTGCGGAGCTTAAAATTGTACTTATTATTTTAAAATCATCTTGAATTTGATTTTTTGAACCTAAAATCTCAATACCCAACTGGTCGTTGATGAAATTCGTACTTTTATTACTCGATCTTCTATATGCTTGACCGGAATAATAAATTTTTGAGGAAGATTTTTTTTGTAAGAAATTTATACATGAAGCTACAGTTAAATCAGGTCTCAAGCACATCGTTTTTCCATCTTCTCTGTCAAACGTGAGCATTGAACTTCTAAATTTTTCTCCTGATCTCTCAATGATATAATCTGAGTCTAGAAGAACATCGGGTTCTGATAAAACAAAACCATTGCTTTTAAAATTTTTAATTATAGTTTCAGATAATTTTTTTGATTTCATTAACTAATTCATTTATTTTAATCGATAGTTCTTTACCGTTACTTAGATTTCTTAGTGTTGGTTTTCCTAATTTTATCTCATCTTCTCCATATAAAATAACAGCCGGAGATTTTATTTTATTCGCATATTCCATTTGTTTTTTTAACTTGCTCACTCCAGGATAAATTTCTGCACTGATACCCGCTTTTCTTAATATAGTTTGTACGTCTATGTATTCTTTCATTGAATTTTTATCAAAAACACAGATTACAACAGGTTTTAATTGTTTTATTTTGAATTCATTTTTCTGCAGCAATGCATAAACCAATCGATCTAATCCTATTGATATGCCTGTAGCAGGAGCATCAAAGTTCCCAAAATTATTTACTAAATTATCGTATCTTCCTCCACCACCAATGGAACCAAATTGAATTACCTGTCCTTTGTTATTTTTTACATCAAATTTTAAATTCACTTCAAAAATAGCTCCAGTATAATATTCTAACCCTCTAACAATTGATGGATCAAATTCAAAATTATTAAAATTATAATCTTTAAAAATTTTTAATATTTCAGCCAGATCTTCAGTTTCGGGTGACGTTTTCTTTAGTGTTTTTTCTATTACTTCAATGTCTGATGATTTTAAATTTGCACCTTTTGTGAAATCTCCAGATTTGTCTTTTCGACCAGCGCCTAACAATTCTTTTACTCCTTCCCAACCAAGCCTATCAATTTTGTCTAGAGCTCTTAAAGCTGTAAGTTTTTGCTTATTTTCGTTTAAATTAATTTTTTTAAATAACTCTTCAGTTATTTTCCGAGATGAAATCTTTATTATATATTCTGATTTAGTTAGACCACATTTTTCAAGAATTTCTGAAATCATGACACATAACTCGGCATCTGCTTGTAAACTTTTTGTTCCTACAAAATCAGCATCGAATTGTAAAAATTCTCTGAATCTACCAGGGCCTGGTTTTTCATTTCTCCAAACAGTTCCGAGTTGGTATCTTTTGAATGGTTTTGGAATTTCTAGGAAATTTTTTGCCACATACCTCGCTAGCGGTGCGGTAAGATCATATCGCAAGGATAACCATTTATTTTCATCCTTAAATGAGAAAACACCTTCGTCTGGCCTTTCTTTGTCTGGTAAAAATTTTCCAATACTATCTGAATACTCAAAACTTGGTGTTTCAAGATATTGAAAACCATATTTGATCATAACTTCTTTAATATTAGAAATTATAAAATCACGTACAAGTAACTCTTTTTCTTGTCTATCTACAAACCCTAATGGAAGTTCTTTAGAAGGGTTATTATTTTTTTCTTTTGTCATCGTTTGGTACAGCAGGGTGGATTCGAACCACCGACCCCTAGTTCCACAAACTAGTGCTCTAACCAACTGAGCTACTGCTGCATCCCTATTATTTTTATCTTAATTTTAATTAAATTTATATGTTTTTGATTATAAGCTAAGCAATAGCCTAGCGTGCATTCTGTGAGAATGTGATCTAATTGTTGAAATGACTCTCTTTTTTATAATCATAGTAGATATTTAGAAAAAAATTGTGACTTTTTCAAGATGAAATTAACGGGACAATAAAAATAGTTAAAGACTAAAATTAGTGTCCCGATAATCAGTGATTTTGGAAATTTAGATTAAGATGTTTTCTGCAGTTTTACTGCTGAAGGACCTTTTTCTGTGCTCTCCACTTCAAACGTTAACTCATCACCCTCGTTTAAATACTTTAAACCAGCTTCTCTTACCGCAGAAGAATGGACGAACACGTCTTTTTCTTTGTCTTCTCTTTCAATGAAACCATATCCTTTTGTGCCATTGAACCACTTTACTTTTCCTTTTAGTGTACTCATATTTACTTTTTTCCTTATTATTATTAACTTTAACTAACTTGAAGTTAGTGATCACCTTTAATAGCTTTGCTAAGAGAAAGTCAATAGAAGAATGATAATTTTTGACGCAATTGTTTTTTTGCAACAATACTAAGATAATAGAGCAATTAAGGCTACTATCACTACGAGAGAAAGGCCACCATATGTATATTTGTTTTTAATTACATGCAATTTTACATTCATAAAAGTGCTTTCTTGATAACTTAGACTACTATCGTTTAAACTCGAAGATTTATTAAAACCTTGATCTCTTCCGATTTGAAGAAATTTTGCTTTTCTGTGATCATAAATTTGATCTTTATTATAACTTTCAAATTTTTTTAAATTTTTTATAATTGAGTGTTTAATATCTGCTGCAATACTCTCTGGATCTCTATGAGCTCCACCTAATGGCTCAGGGATTATCTCGTCAATTATTTTTAATCTGAGCAGATCCTTTGCTGTAAGTTTCATTGCTTCAGCAGCTTGTAATGATTTACTTGGATCACGCCAAAGTATCGAAGCACACCCTTCAGGTGATATTACAGAATAAATAGAATTTTCTAGCATTATAACTTTATTTGATGACGCAAGAGCGATTGCACCTCCGGATCCACCTTCCCCAATTATTATTGAAATATTTGGAACAGTCAAAGACATACAACATTCTATAGAATTTGCTATAGCCGACGCCTGACCTCTTTGTTCTGCTCCTAAGCCCGGATATGCCCCTGGAGTATCAATAAAACTTATTACTGGTATCTGAAATTTATCTGCGAGCTTCATTAATCTGATACATTTTCTATATCCTTCTGGTCGCATCATTCCAAAATTTCTCTCAATTCTGCTATTTAAATCTTCTCCTTTTTCTTGTCCAATAACTAAAACGGATTTATTTTCTATTAAGCCAAATCCTGCAATTACAGATTTGTCGTCCCCAAAATATCTATCACCTGAAAGAAGTGTAAACTGAGAAAATATTTTTTTAATGTAATAATTTGCTTTAGGACGATCTTCATGACGTGCAACTTGAGTTTTTTGCCAGCTATTTAAGTTTGAATAAATTTCTTCTAATTTTTGATTAATTTCTTGTTGCGTATTTTTAATTTTGTTTGTATCAACCTCAGATATCCCTTCCGAGCCAAAAGGACTTTTTAAACTATCAACCTCTTGCTCTAGTGCTTTAATTTCTTTTTCAAAATCTAAATAATTTTTCATATATAATGGTACAATTATGCTAGTATTATTATATTATAAAATATTGTAAAGATCTGCTCATAATGAAAATTGTAGACAAAAATGGCTTAAAAATAAGTTCAACTTTATACGATTTTATTAATAAGGAAGTTATCCCAGATACTGAAATAGATATTGATGACTTTTGGGATAAATTTTCTGCAATATCGCATGAATTGTCACCTATTAATAAAGATCTAATTAAAAAAAGAGAGGATATACAAAAAAAAATAGATGATTGGCATACACTAAATAGAAATGAAGAATTTAATAAAATCAATTATCTAAATTTTTTAAAATCAATTGGATATTTAGTTGAAGAGAAAAATAACTTTAATATAGAGACATCAGAAGTTGACAAAGAAATTTCTTCCATTGCAGGTCCGCAATTAGTTGTTCCAGTTGACAACGCTAGATATGCTCTAAATGCTGCAAATGCTCGTTGGGGAAGTATCTATGACTCGTTATACGGGACTGATATTATACCGGGTAAAATTGGCAAAAGCTGGGATAAAGAGAGAGCTTTAAAAGTAATAAAGTATGTAAGAAATTTTTTGGATGAAAGTTTTCCTTTATCTAAAGGGAGTTGGAAAGAAATTTCAAAAATTCAAATAGATAAAAAAAACTTAGTTTTATTTTCTGGTTCAAATAAATATTTCCTAAAAAACGATAATCAATTTATTGGTTTTAGTGGTGATAAAGATAATCCTAAATCAATTTTAATGAAAAATAATAACCTTCATATTGATATCTTAATGGATTCTAACTCAAAGGTTGGATCAATTGATGGCGCGAGTATCTCAGACGTAATAATGGAGTCAGCTTTGTCTACAATAGTTGATAATGAGGATTCGGTTGCTGCTGTTGATGCTGAGGATAAAGTAAAATGTTATAGAAATTGGTTAGGATTAATGAAAGGTGATCTTGTTTCTATTTTTGAAAAGAATGGTAAAAAGATTATTAGGAAACTCAATACAGATAGGACTTACACCTCTAAAGATGGAGAAAAAATAGTTCTTCACGGAAGAGCTTTATTGCTGAATAGAAATGTAGGTCATTTAATGACGAACCCGTCTATTTTATTAAAAGATGGTTCGGAAATACCTGAGGGTATTATGGACGCATTCATATCAACTTTGTGTGCTTTGCATGATTTCAAAAATAAGAAAAATTCAAGAACTAACTCAGTTTACATTGTCAAACCAAAAATGCACGGGCCAGAGGAAGTAGCTTTCACAAATACTTTATTTGAAAAAGTTGAAGAAGCTTTAGGAATTAAGAAATACTCTATTAAAGTCGGAATTATGGACGAGGAGAGAAGAACTACTGTAAATTTAAAAGAATGCATTAGACAGGTAAAGAACAGGATAGTTTTCATTAACACTGGCTTTTTAGATAGAACTGGTGATGAAATGCATACTTCATTTGAAGCAGGTCCCATGATTTTCAAAGGTGACATGAAAAAATCAACATGGTTAAACTCTTACGAAAATTGGAACGTTGATATTGGTTTAGATTGTGGATTTTCTGGAAAAGCTCAAATTGGAAAAGGTATGTGGGCTATGCCAGATCAAATGTTGAATATGATGGATCAAAAAATTAGTCACCCAAAGTCTGGGGCTAACTGTGCCTGGGTCCCATCACCAACTGCAGCAACTTTACATTCGCTCCACTATCATAAAGTTAATGTGTTTGAGGAACAAAAGAAAATAAAATTAAGAGAAAAAGCTAAAGTAGAAAATATTTTAGAGATCCCTAAAGCTGATAGACCTAATTGGTCAATCGAAGACATTAATCGTGAATTAGAAAATAACGCCCAAGGTATTTTAGGTTATGTCGTAAGATGGATTGACCAAGGTATTGGTTGTTCTAAGGTTCCCGATATCAATAATGTGGGCCTTATGGAAGATAGAGCAACTCTCCGAATATCGTCTCAACATATAGCTAATTGGCTTCACCATGGAATTTGTAATAAAGATCAGGTGATGAAAATAATGAAAAAAATGGCAAGTATTGTAGATGAACAAAATAATGGGGACCCAAGTTATAAAAAAATGTCAAATGATTTCGACAATTCACTTGCTTTCTCAACTGCGTGCGATCTTGTTTTCAAAGGTAGAACACAGCCATCAGGCTACACTGAACCATTATTACACAAAAAAAGATTAGAGAAAAAATCTATTAGTTAATCAGTTACAGGAACTCGATTTTTAAAAGCTGAAAATAAGGTGCCGTCATCTAACTGTTCAATCTCTCCACCGACCGGTAATCCTTGTGCTAGTTTAGTGATCTTAATTTTATCATTTTTAATAGTATCTTCAATATAATGAGCAGTTGTTTGACCCTCAACAGTAGCACTAGTTGCAATTATTACCTCTTTGAGATTGTTCCTTTTGACTCTTCTCACTAAGGACTCAATAAGTAAATTTTTTTTTTCATAATTCTCGTTTGAATTTAAAGTACCACCTAAAATATGATAATGACCTTTATAAATATTTGCTGAGTCTATAACCCACATATCTGCTAAATTTTCGACTACACAAATTTTATCATAAGACTTATCGGTAGAACAAATACAGGCTTTGTCGATAATCTTTAAATTTCCACAATCTGAACAACGAACAACTTTTTTATAAACTTGAGCTAAAGATTTTGCTAAAGGTTTGACCATTTTATCTTTATTATTAATTAATTTTAAAATTATTCTTTTGGCAGACTTTGGTCCTAGCCCTGGCAATTTTGAAAATTGCTGAATAAGTTCATTTATCTCAGGTATATCGTTATCCATTAAAAGGGCAATTTAAAATCTAATGGTAAATTTAAACCGCCTGTAATTTTTGATAGTTCCTCAGCTGATTTTTTTTTTAAATTTTCTTTAGCATTATTATAAGCAGCAATAATTAAGTCATTTATAATATCTTGACTTTCTTTCTTTGCAGAGTCACTTATATGAATTGATTTAAGTTCATAGTCCCCAGCTAAAACCACCTTGACAGAATTTCCACCAGACACTCCCTCAACTTCAATCTTTTTTAACTGGTCTTGAGCTTCTCTCATTTTTTCTTGCATTGCTTTTGCTTTTGAAAGCATATCTGAAAAATTTTTCATTTAATCCTCTTCAGTTAAATTAATTAACTTTGCATCTGGAAAAGCAGCCTCAATTTCTTTAGCAAGCCTACTTTTTTCAAAAATTGCAACTTGTTTTTTTTTATTTTCCAAGTCTTTTTCATAGATGCTCATGGCTGCATTATTTTTACTTAAGGAGATAATCCATCTTTCTCCAGTCCACAAGAAAAGCTTTTCAGTTAAATTTTTAATAAAATCTTTGTTTAATTTTTCGTTAAAACTAATATCAATTTTGCCTTTGTTAAAACTTACAAGTTTTACATTTCTTTCTAAATCATACTTAAGTTCTATTTCTTTCTCAGTTGCAGATTTATCTATCAATTCTTTGAATGTATTGATTTCAATTTTTTTATTATCAGTAGTAAAGTTTTTTATAGGTTCTGTTTTAATTTGATTAGTGCTTTTCAGTTGATCTTTTATTTGATTTGACAAAATTGAGTCTTTTGTTTTTTCGTCTGATATATTGTCTGGTAATTTTTTTTCAGCAGTCTCTCTTGTCTCAGGTTCATTAGAAATCTCCTGCTTGTTATCTAAATTTTTTAAATGAACTAACTGCATTACATACATCTCTAGAGTAATATTTTCGTTTCCAGTTATCGTAAGATCATCCATTGTCTTAATTGTTAATTGCCAAAATAATCCTAAATCTTGCATATCAATATTCGAGGAATATTTCTCGATTAGTTCGGCATCAGACTCAGAAATTGACATATCTTTTTTAATTGGTCCAAGATTTATCCTTCTGCTAAAAAGATATAGAACTTCTAAAATATCATTTAGGAAATTTTTTGCATCTAAGCCATCTTCAATTAATTTTTTTAAAATATTTAAAGCTGCTTTTTCATCACCATTAAAGATTTCTTTTAGTAAAAAAATAATCTTACTCTTGTCGACTAACCCTAGCATTTCTCTCACATTTTGTTCATCTATAGGTTTATCTAAGCTAGTATTTTGTGAAATTAATGCCCTATCCAACAATGAAATTGAGTCTCGCACTGAGCCCTCTGAAGATCTTGCAATTAATTTGATGGCTTCATCAGTAATATTACCCTTCTCTTTTACTGAAATATTTTTTAAGTGAGTAATAAGTTTCTCTATACTCACTCTTTTTAGGTCAAATCTCTGGCATCTAGATAAAATTGTTACTGGAATTTTTCGTACCTCTGTTGTAGCTAATATAAATTTCAAACTTGGTGGAGGCTCTTCTAAAGTTTTAAGTAAACCATTAAATGCTTGCTTAGAAAGCATATGTACTTCGTCAATTATAAAGATTTTAAACTTTGCGCTTGTCGGACTATATTTCGAATTTTCAATTAGCTCCCTAATGTCATCTATGCCTGTTTTAGATGCCGCATCCATCTCTAAAATGTCTATGTGATTAGAATTAATTATCTCTTTGCAAGTAGAGCAAAATATTTTATCTGAACATTTAATTTTAGAGTCAAGATTTTTTTCGCAATTAAGCGCTTTTGCTATAAGTCTTGCTGTTGTTGTTTTACCGACTCCCCTGATCCCAGTTAAAAGATAAGCATTGGGAGTTTTTCCAAGAGCAATAGCATTCGTGATTGTCTCCGAAATAACTTCCTGTCCGATTAAATCTTTAAACTCCTGAGGTCTATATTTAAGTGCTAAAATTTTATTTGTCATTTTAAAAGAGGCAGGCAACAACCTGAATAATTTTCACTACGGCTGCTTCTTTTCAGATCTGACCGGGTTTATGAAACATCCACCTGATGCCAACCTCATTATCAGTATATCAAGTTCGATTTAAATACTACAAGGGTAGAATCAGATTTTGTGGACTATTTTTGCCTGAATATAGAAGCTTCATAAACTCCCAAAATATCTAAAGTTTCGGTGTGGAAACCAAGTTCCTCAAGTGCTTTTTTTACTCCTGGTTGTTCTATGTGGCCCTCAAGATCGAGATAAAAATTTGCTTGGTCAAAAGTATTCTTAACTGAAAAGCTCTCCAGCTTTGTTAAATTTACCTGATTAGTCGCGAAGCCACCTAAACATTTGTACAGTGCAGAAGGCTCGCTTTTTACTCTAAATATACAACTTGTAATAAATTTTTTACTACTTTTATACTCTGGTTGCTCTATATTTTTTCCCATAATTAAAAAACGAGTTACGTTTCCTTGCTCATCCTCGATATTTTTCTTTAAAATCTTTAAATTATAAATTTTTGCAGACAGCTCGGATGCGATAGCAGCTATTGATTTATCGCTACCCTCCGCAAGATCCTTTGCAGAGCCGGCCGTATCTGCAGAAATGATTGGTTTAAAATTTTTTTTAATAATTAAGTTTTGACATTGACCAATGGCCTGCGCATGACTTCTGACGAATTTGATATCATCAATGTTTGCGTCTCTTTTGCTTAGTAAATTATGCTCGACTGTTTGGAAATGTTCACCGTGAATTTGTAATTTATACTTTGGCAACAAATAATGAATATCTGCAACTCTTCCAGCTAATGAATTTTCAATTGGTATAACTATTTTACAATTAGAATCTTTATAAGCTTGTTTAAAAGTTTCCTCAAAAGTTGTGCAGGTTCTTATTTCACAGTCTTTATATAAACTAACAGCGGCAATATGTGAATAAGCACCAAGTTCACCTTGTATAGCAATCTTCATCTTTGTCATTTTTCCATAAGTTTTTTAATTTCACTCAAATCATTTTCAGTGTCTACACTTAGAGGTGAAGTATTAATGTAACCAACGTGTATTGTCATTCCATTCTCCATTGCTCTTAATTGTTCTAGTTTTCTTTCTATCTCAAGTTTTGATCTTTTCAAGCTTACATACCTTAATAAAGCTTTATTAGTAAAGGCATAAATACCTACATGATGATAGACTTTAAGGTCTTTTTTTGGATTTGCTCTAGTAAAATCTAAAGCACGTACAAACATTTTAGGTTTTAAATTTTCTTTTACCAAAACTTTTACTACATTTTGATCCTCAATTTCAGTCTTTGAGGTTAAGTTGCTAGCTAATGTGGCTATCTCACTTTTACCAAGACCAATATAATCAATTAAATTTTTAATATCTTCAGGTTTTATATTGGGCATATCACCTTGAACATTGACAATAATATTTGGGACCTCATTCAAAGTATCTTTGAATACCTCAAATACTCTATCTGTTCCAGTTTCATGATGGTTTGAAGTAAGTATTGCATTTCCCCCATTTTTTTTTATTACATCTGCTATTTTCTGATCTGGAGTTGCTACATAAACTTCACCTCCATTGGACTTTTTTGCTGCCTCATAAACATGCATAATCATCTCTTTGTTGTTTATAAGTTTAAGAGGTTTATCAGGCAATCGTTTCGCGTCTAATCGAGATGGTATTATTATTGCAGTTTTATTCATAATTATGCGTCTCAAAGACGCAAAAAAAATTCGTAATTTTAAGTTTTTTTTTAAAAACTCATGTTATATGTCTAAGATATCTACCAAAATTATGGATAGTTTTGAAATAAATAAAATTATAGCGGCAGTCCTTTTAACTGCACTTATTGTGATTGGTATTGGTAAATTTGCCGATATTTTATTTCATGTAGAAAAACCCAAAGTTTCAGCTTATAAAATAGAAGGGTTAGACGCTGCTTCTAATGAGGGGGTCACTAAAAAATCTGAGGAAGTAATTGTAGAAAAAGTTGACATTAAGGTCCTTTTAGCAAAAGGAGATCTATCGCACGGAGAAAAAGTTTTTAAAAAATGTAGCGCTTGCCATCAAATAGCAGCTGGCGGAAAAAATATGATTGGCCCTAATTTATGGAGTGTTATTGGTAGAACTGCTGGTTCAGTAAGTGATTATAAGTATTCAAAATCTATGGTTGCCTACGGTAAAAAATGGACTTTTGAGGAAATGAATAGTTATTTAATTAAACCACAAGCGTACATTAAAGGAACCAAAATGGCTTTTGCTGGTCTTAGAAAAGAAAAAGATAGAGCCTCAGTAATTTTATACATGAACTCAAAAGGCGACAATCCAAAACCTCTACCTTAATCAAGACACCATTTAATAATGCTCTTTTGAGCGTGAACTCTATTTAAAGCTTGTCTCCATACAACCGACTGTCTTCCATCTATGACTTCGTCTGTTACTTCTTCACCTCTACCGACTGGAAGGCAGTGCATAAAAATTGCATCTTTATTAGCTCTATTCAACAATTTTTTATTAACTTGATAAGGCTTTAAAATTTTCTTTTTAATTTTGGTATTTACTTTATCATTCATTGATATCCACTTATCAGTCATTATACAATCTGAATTTTCTACAGCCTCCAAAGGTTTAGAAGTAATTTCGAGTTTGACCTTATTTTTTTTAGCCCAGCTTAAGATATGTTTACTTGGAGAGTATTTTTTAGGACAACCAATTCTAAGATTAAAATCAAATCTGCCTGCTGCTTCAATCAATGAGTTTGACATATTGTTATTGCCATCACCAATCCAAGAAATTATCTTATTTTTGATGGCACCATTACTTTCCTCAAATGTGAGAATATCAGACATTATTTGACAAGGATGGCTTAAATCTGAAAGACCATTTATAATTGGAATCTTTAAGTGCCTTGAAAATTCATCTAAATTCTTGTGTGTTGACGTCCTCAACATTACAATGTCAACATATTCGCTCAATACTCTAGCTGTATCTTGAAGTGTTTCATCACCTTTACCATAATGAATTCCATCCGGATTTAAAATAATCGAAGACCCACCTAACTGCTTAACTGCTATATCAAAAGACATTCTTGTTCTTGTTGATGGTTTTTCAAAAATCATAGCCATCGATTTTCCAAAAAATGGTTTATCATTATCTGGAGCAGATTTATTTAAATCAATTCTACTTTGTTTTCTCTTTTTCGCTTCTTCAATAATAGCCTTTAGCTCAACAGAAGAATGATCGGATATATTAATAAAATTTTTCATTTATAATTTTTGCAAACTTTTTCAATTATTTTTAACCCTAAATTAATTTCGCTTTTTGTTACATTTAAAGGAGGCAAAAGTCTGACAACGTTTTCTGCAGCCCTGACTGTCAGTAATTTATTATCCAAAAGTTTTTTTATAAATTTCGTTTGATCAACATGAAGGCAGACTCCTATTAGCAAACCTTTGCCTCTAACTTCTTTTATAATATTTGGGTATTTATCTTTAATATCTTTTAGTTTTTGAATAAAAAACTTTCCATTTTTACTGACGTTGCTTAAGAAACCTTTCTTCGTCATTACGTCCATTACAGCATTACCCGCGCTCATAGCCAGTGGATTGCCACCAAATGTTGACCCGTGGGTTCCAGGTTTCATACCAGATGCAACTTTTTTATTTACTAAAACTGCACCGATTGGAAAGCCTCCTCCAATTCCTTTGGCTATTGGGACAATGTCTGGTTTAATTTTTGCATATTCAAATGCAAAAAATTTTCCGCTTCTGCCAATTCCACATTGGACTTCATCTAGAATTAGTAAAATTTTTTTCTTATTACATAATTTTCTTAAACCTTTGAGGCAAATATCTGGAATAACTTTTATTCCGCCCTCTCCCATTATTGTTTCAACCATAATTGCTGCAGTTCTGCTACTAATAGCTTTTTCTAAACCCTTATGATCACCAAAATTAAAATGATCAAAACCATCTACTCTTGGATAAAAACCTTCAGTAGCTTTTTTACTATTACTTGCGAAGATAGCTGCAATAGTCCTTCCATGAAAACTATTATTTATACATAACACTCTATTTTTTCTAGGTTGTCCTTTAGAGTAAAAATATCTTCTAGCAAATTTTATTGCTGCCTCGGTTGCCTCTGCTCCAGAATTTTGAAATGTAACAAAATCAGCGAAAGTTATTTGTGTTAATCTTTTTGCTAATTTTTCCTGCTCAGGAATAGTAAAAACATTTGACACATGCCAAAGTTTTTTTGATTGTTTATTAATAGACTTTATTAAATGATTATTAGCGTGACCTAGACAATTTACAGCTATTCCTTGCACAAAATCTAGATATTTTTTACCGCTAGTTGAATATAAAAAACTTCCTTTTCCCTTAGAAAAAGAAATTTTTTTTCTAGCATAGGTATTTAAAATTTTACTCATGATTTAATTTTATAACCTTTTTTATACAATAAATAAGTAACAAACCAGCTCACAAAACTTAGAATTATTAAATACACTATGCCTATTTTTAAAGAACCATCTGCTTTACCTATAAAACTATATCTAAAACCGTCGATCATATAAAAAAAAGGATTAACTTTACTTAATGATTGTAGAGTTTCGGGCAGTCTATTTATGCTATAAAAAGTCCCTGACAAGAAAGAAAGGGGCACAATCACAAAATTAGTAACGGTTGCCATATGGTCGAATTTTTCTGCCCAGAGGCCAGCTATAATACCTAAGTTTCCAAGAATAAATGATGACAGCAAAGTAAAAACTATAAGTGAAAAATAATTTTTTATTTGTAAGTTTATAATCAATTTAAAGACTATAATTGACACAATTGCAATTATTACACTTCTTGTAACTGAAGCAAGTGAAACAGATATTGTGACTTCAGCTGGAGAGAGTGGTGCATACAAAAGATCAACGATATTGCCTTGAATCTTTCCAATCATGAAAGAAGACGATGAGTGAGAGAAAGATTGTTGAATAACTTGCATTGAAATCAACCCAGGCGCTAAAAAAATTATAAAAGGCACTCCCAGAATATTTCCTCTATCTGCTCCTATAGCTAAAGACAAAACAATCAAGAAGAGAAGGGATGATATTAATGGAGAAATAATAGTTTGTATCCAAACAATTAAAAATCTAAGAACTTCTTTCTTATATAAAGTCCAAGCTCCAATCCAGTTAATATATCCAAATCTTCTATTGCCAATTTTATATTTTTTTGAAATTTCAACCATTGATAGTCTTATAACCTCTTCTCAACAAAACTGTGCAAAACTTAATCTACTCACAGCCTAAATGCTTTTTAATGTTTTAAACCTCAATATTTTGTCTTAAGTTTTTTATAGATACTAAATATTGTAATTTTATACAATGAGTTGGACAGAAGAAAAAGTAGCAAAATTAAAAGAACTATGGTCCAAGGGCCACACAGCAAGTCAAATTGCGAGTGCTTTAGGTGATACTACAAGAAATGCGGTAATCGGCAAGGCACATAGATTAAATTTAGAAGCAAGAGCGCCTTCAAAACAATCTAATTCCACCAAAACTAGTGACAATAAGCAAGTCAGAAAAGGCCCAGCGCCAACTTCTAGAAAAGCAAAGTTTCAGTCAATATTATTAGATAAAAACTTTGAGCCTGAAAATCCTAAATCACTTGAGGAACTAACCGATACAACTTGTAAATGGCCTATAGGCCATCCAAACGAAGAAAAGTTTTATTTTTGTGGTAGAAAACCAGAGGGTGACTTCCCTTATTGTAAGCTTCACGTTTTGTATGCTTTTCAGCCAAAAAACCAAAAAGATGAATTATTTGACAAGGACGATGATGTGCCAGATTTCATTGAGAAAAAAGTTAAGACCTCTGGATAATTTAATTTAAATGGAATTCGTTAAAAAATACCTTAAATGGATTAGCACCTTTTTAGTTCTTACTGGTATTTTGCTTACTAATCTCAACATTTATCCAACTAATATTATGTTTCACGGTGCTGGAGTTATAGGTTGGACTATTGCTGGTTTTTTATCTAAAGATAAAGCTATTCTTACAAACTTCGGATTACAAATTCCTTTATTCTTAATAGGGTTTTATCAAATTATATTTCTTTAAATAACCTCGTGAAATTAGGCCGTGAAATTTAATTATATAAGATAATTTGTGGATCAAATATTTAAAATTTGATTTTTAAAAAAAAATTTCTATAAAATATCCAAGGCTCAAAGCAAAAAAAAATAAATAAATTTCCCAATAGACAAACTTTTTTAGAAAGTTATAAAGTGAATCATCTTATGGATATAAATTTAGTGTATACAATAATTGGTTTCGGTCTTGCTGGTTACAGTGTAATAGCAAATGACTCTATACAAACTTTAGGGACATTTATTGCATCTAAGAAAAAGTGGTTTGCTTGGTATATTCTAGCGGGATCAGCCTCATTAGTTATGATTTTTGCTTTAGCTTGGGGATGGTACAATTATGATGGAGATATTTCTTATGGCAGATTAACGAGAATTCCATATCAAGAAATTCAGTGGTACCACGCTGTTGCACCAGCTATTCTTTTATTATTAACAAGAATTGGTATTCCAGTTTCGACTACTTTTTTAGTTCTATCTGCATTTGCTTCAACAATTGTTTTGGAAAAAATGCTAGTAAAAAGTATTGTTGGCTACGGTATTGCAGCCACAGTTGCCTACATATGCTGGATTGTAGTTTCCAAATTTATCAATGAAAAACTAGATGAGGTTAAAGGAGATACATGGATTTCTTTTTGGCGTAACTCAGTTTGGGTAACGTCTGGATGGTTATGGTGGGTTTGGTTATCTCACGACGTAGCTAATATTGCAGTATTTCTACCGAGGCAGCTGGATCTAACATTGTTATTAATTGTTATGGCGTATTTTACAGCCTTACTATTTTATATCTTTTATATTCACGGAGGACCAATTCAAAAAGTTGTATTAGAAAAAACTGGAACTAGATACGCAAGATCAGCAACAATTATAAATGTAATCTATGCAGCAGTTTTGTACTATTTTAAAGAGTTAAATGATTTACCAATGTCAACAACATGGGTGTTTGTAGGTTTATTGTGTGGAAGGGAGCTTGCTATTTCAACAATGAACAAAGAATATAAATTCAAATATGTGTTCCCATTAATTGGTAAGGATTTTGTAAAAATGTTTTTTGGTTTAAGTGTTTCAGTGGCAATAGTTCTAGTGATTCACTATTTCATTATTCCACAAGGATTATTTTAGTTATCTTTGTTTTTATCTTGAATTTTATCGTATAAGTCTTTCAAATCTTTTTCGGATAAATCTTTTCTTTTTAATTCATCTAAAATATCTTCATCCTCTTGCTTAAGTTTCTCTTTTCTTTGTTCTTCTTTAACTTCACCTCTAGCGTCAAATCCTGCTTTAATAAATTTAGCTGATACAAGGATAACTATTATAGCAATTATACCTGCCAAAGATAAAAATAATAATGTCATTCTTATATTATACCTGAAATTTTAAGAGGTTTAAAACTAGATTAGGGAGTATGTGAATTTGTAGCAGCAGACCTAAAACCAGGAAATATTTTTAGATTTGCAAATTTCTTGAACTTTTTTTGGATAGTCAGTGATAATTCCGTCAACTCCGTACTCGATCATCCTAACAATATCTTTTTCTTTATTTACTGTCCAAACACAAGTTGCTAGACCATGTTTATGAGCTAATTCTACATTTTGTTTTGTAACATCGCGGTAGAAAGCGCTCCAAACATGGCCCTCTAATGATTTAATAATATTAGGTAGCAAAAACAATTCTTCCATTGGATAATTTTTAACCATCCATGGAGAGTTCTCATAAATATTCTTTTTAGTTATTGAAAGACCTTGTTGAAGTGTAATAAATCCTCTTAAAATATTTGGATTTTGTTTCTTAAGTGCATATAAAATTCTCCAATCATAAGAAGTGATTAAAGTTCTATCCTCAAGCTTAAAATTTTTAATATCTTTAAGAATTAAGGAAACCATTTTCTCTGGATCTGGAGTTACGTTTTCTTGTATAGGAGTTGATTTAATTTCTAGATTTAAAAACACGTCTTTATAGTTCTCTTGAGTAACTAATTTAAAAAAATCAATTAATTTTGGAATTTTTTCATCTTTGGAAGATTTTTGATTTTTAAATCTTTTTGCATACTTTGTTTCGGGCTTTATACTCTCAATATTATACTTGCTAATTTCCTCATAAGTTAACTCTAATAATTTCATACTTTTATCTGTAATCCAGTGTCCTGAGGCATCTTTAACTAAATCAGGATTTAATCTGTAATCATGAAATATTATTGGAATATTATCTTTTGAAATAACTACGTCGAATTCAACAGCTTTTATACCTAGATCAAAAGTATATTTAAAACCAGAGATTGAGTTTTCAACAATATCGCCTCTAGCTCCCCTGTGGCCATATATTCTTATGTAGTTAGGTTTCGTTAAAAATGGATTGATCAATTAATCCTCAAATCAGTAATAGTATCAAACAAGTGTAGTTTGTCATTTTGAATGGAAAGATTTATATTTTTTCCAATAGTGTCCTCTTTAACAACACCTGAGATACTTGCAACTAAAATTTCATTACTATTTTCAAGTTTACCATGAATAAGTGTATTAGCTCCAATCAGTTCTACAAGATCAACTTTTAACTTGATTGGGCCATTTTGATCTAATTCAAAATCTTCAGGTCGCATCCCTACATTAACTGGTCCATTAAATTTTGAATTTATAGAAAGTGAAGCTTTATTTGCAAAAATCACTTTATCATTTTGACAATTACCTTTTAATATATTCATTGCGGGACTTCCAATAAATTGAGCAGTGAATAAAGTTCTAGGTTTTGTATAAACTTCTAAAGGCGTTCCTATATGTTCAACATTTCCTTCGTTCATTACAATCATACGATCAGCTAATGTCATAGCTTCAACTTGATCATGTGTTACATAAAGAGAAGTAGTTTTTAGTTGAGTTTGGAGTTTTTTTATCTCTAATCTCATTTGAACTCTCAATTTTGCGTCTAGATTTGATAAAGGTTCATCAAATAAAAAAGCTACAGGATTTCTTACAATTGCTCTTCCCATCGCAACTCTTTGTCGTTGTCCACCTGATAATTGATTGGGTTTTCTCTCTAATAATTCTCCAAGCTCTAAAATTTCAGCAGCTTTTTGAACTCTTGATTCAATTTCCTCCTTTGGCACTTTTGCAATCTTTAAACCATAAGCCATGTTACCAAAAACAGACATGTGAGGATAAAGAGCATAATTTTGGAACACCATAGCAATATTTCGCTCCATGGGTTCAAGCTCATTTACTTTTTTATTATCGATTAAAATATTTCCTTCATTAGCGTCCTCGAGACCAGCAACCATTCTTAACAAAGTTGATTTTCCACATCCCGAGGGACCTACAATTACAATTAGCTCACCATCTTTCACATCAATACTTAGATCATGGATAACCTGAGTTTTTCCGAAAGATTTTTTTAAATTTTGTAGACTAATTTGAGACATTATTTATCGCTTTCTAATAATCCTTTAACAAAAAACTTTTGCATACTTACCACTATTATTACTGGAGGCACCATAGCCAGCATTGCTGTTGCCATAATCGTTGGCCAATGAGCAAAGTCATCTCCTGTTGGTATCATTGAGTCTATTGCCATTACAATAGTTTGCATGTCCGGATCGGTTGTCATTAAGAGTGGCCATAAATATTGGTTCCAACCAAAAATAAATAAGATTACAAATAGAGCTGCTATGTTGGTTTTGCTTATGGGTACTAATATATCTATAAAGAAACGCATAGGGCTGCATCCATCCATTCTAGCTGCTTCAACCATTTCATCTGGAATAGTCATAAAAAATTGCCTAAATAAAAAAGTTGCTGTTGCTGATGCAATTAATGGAAAGATTAATCCTGTGTAAGAGTTTAATAAATTTAAATTGGCAACAACTTCATAGGTAGGAACTATTCTTACTTCTACTGGAAGCATTAGAGTAATAAAGATTAACCAAAAACATAAATTTCTAAATGGAAATCTAAAATACACAAACGCAAAAGCTGATAATAAAGAAATTACAATTTTTCCAACAGTAATTCCTATAGCCATAATTGCTGAATTAATCATCATTTGCATAACAGGAACTCTAGCCCCATAACCCTCAGGAGCTCCCCTAAACAAAGCGTTTGCATAATTTTCAAAGAATTCTCCACCAGGTATTATCGGTAATGGTGGTTGTATTATTGCGTCTTGGGTAACTGTTGATGCAACAAAAGTTAACCAAACTGGAAAGAAAATGAATAACACGCCTAGAATTAATCCAAAGTGTGTTAACCAGTATCCTGATCTCTTTTTCTCAACCATTAATAATGAACCTTTCTCTCTATATATTTAAATTGAATGACGGTTAAAATTCCGACTAAAACTAGTAGAATTACAGATTGAGCTGCACTTGATCCTAGGTCTTGGCTTACGAAGCCATCTGAAAATACTTTATATACAAGTATTGTGGTCGATTGTTCAGGTCCGCCTGAAGTGATTGTATGTATTACTCCAAAAGTATCAAAGAAAGCATAGACAATATTTACTACTAATAAAAAAAATGTAATTGGTGAAAGCAGTGGTATTACAATTGTACCAAATCGTTTCCAAAAACTGGCTCCATCTATAGCTGCTGCCTCAATAATTGATTTTGGAATAGCTTGTAGTCCTGCTAAAAAAAATAAAAAGTTATAGCTTATTCTTCCCCAGGATGAGGCTAAGATAACAAGAAACATTGCTTGATCACCTTTTAAAGTATGATTCCATTCATAACCTAAAGCTTTAAGATAATAAGATGCCAAACCAATATTGCCATTAAACATGAATAACCATAAAACTCCCGCAATCGCTGGTGCTATAGCATAAGGCCAAATTAATAATGTTTGATAAACGCCAGCTCCTTTAATTAATCGATCTGCTAACGCGGCTAAATATAAACCTAAAGCCATAGATGAAACTGATACTGCTGTTGAAAAAATAATTGTAGTTTTAAAACTTGCTAAATAATAAGGATCAGATAATAAAAATCTAAAATTATCTAGACCTACAAATTCTGTTTTAAGTCCAAAAGGATCTGGTAAAAATAAAGAATTCCAAATGGCTTGGCCTGAAGGATAAAAAAAGAAAACAAAAGAAATCAGTAGTTGAGGTGCAACTAATAGTGCTGGTAACCACCAGCCTTTAAAAAAAACTCTTTTTTCCATTTAACTTTAAGAATGTTACTAGGGGCTTCCGCCCCTAGTAAATTAAATTGATTTATTTATTCGCTCTTTCAAATCTTCTTAAAAGAACATTGCCTCTTCTTACAGCACTATCTAAAGCTACTTGAGCAGTTTTCTTACCGCTGTAAACTCCTTCCATCTCTTCATCGATAATACCTCTTATCTGATCAAAAGATCCTAGACGTAAGCCTTTAGAGTTTTGAGTAACTTTATTTCTCATCATCTGTATTCCAGCTAAATCAGTTCCAGGATTTGATTTGTAAAAACCTGAACTTTTAGTTTTTTTAGCGGCTGCAGTTGTAACACCTAGGTAACCAGTATCTTGGTGCCATTTAGCTTGAATATCAGTTCTTGATAAGAAAGCTAAAAAAGCAGCTGTTGCTTTATTTTCTTCTTTGGATTTTCCAGATAATGCCCATAAAGATGAGCCACCAATAATTGTATTTTGAGGTGCTTCAGTTGCTCCATAGTAAGGTAAATGTCTAATACCAAATTCAAATTTTGCTTGTTTTTTGATACCAGCATAACCAGCAGAAGACTCTGTCATTAACATACATTCACCGGCTCTAAAATTTTTACCGGCCTCATTTCTTCTACCCATATACTTAAATTTACCCTCTTGTGCCCATTTACCTAAAGTTTGAATATGTTTGATATGAACCGGGCTGTTGAATGCCAACTCAGTATCTAATCCAGCAAATCCATTAGCTTTAGTTGCAAATGGTATGTTGTGATAGGCTGAAAAATTCTCAAGATGAACCCAACTGTGCCAACAAGTACAGAAAGGCATATCAATACCTTTCGCTTTTGCTGCATCAAGAGCATTTCCAACTCTTTTCCAAGTACTTAAATCCATTTCCGGATCCAAACCTGCTTTTTTCATTAAATCTTTATTTACCCAAAGAACAGGCGTTGAAGAGTTATACGGCATTGATAACATTTTGCCATCAGTAGTAGTGTAATAACCACTTACAGCAGAAACAAATCCTTTTGGATTAAACTTTTGACCAGCATCTTTCATAAGTTGGTACATTGGAACATAAGCTCCTTTTGCTGCCATTAAACTTGCCGTTCCAACTTCAAATACCATAAGTATATTTGGATGTTGTCCAGCTCTAAATGCGGCGATACCAGCATTAAGAGTTTCTGAATAGTTACCTTTTCTTGTGTGAACTACAGTGTATTTATCTTGTGATGCATTAAACTTGTTAACTTGTTCATCAAGTAATTCGCCAAGTCTTCCACCAAAAGCATGCCACCACTGTATTTCTACTTTTGCTTGGGCAGCTGTTCCCGCAAACATCGCGAAAAGAGCTAACGAAGCAATTATTGCTTTTATTTTTTTCGTCATAAATGTCCCCCGTTTTTTTTAAAAGAAAAAAAGCTAGCATAAATAATATGTAAAGAGGAGTCTGATAAAAAAAATTAAATTCTACCTGAGGTTTTATTTTAATTTTCCAAAAATATTCAATAGTACTACGCCCGTAATTATTAAAGTTAGACCAATTATTCCATAAAGGTTAGGGGTTTGATCATATTTGAAAATACCAAATAAAGTTACAGCTGTAATTGTCAAGGCTCCATATGTTGCATAAGTAAATCCTACAGGAATAATACTCATTGCTCTGGACAAACAAAATATGCATGCAACTATACTAATGATACAAAATATAGTTGGGGTTATTTTTGTGAAGCTCTCAGTGGTTTTAAGAAATCCATTAGAGGCTATGCCTAAGATAACTGCAATTATTAGATAAATATAACCTGAAAATAAGTTGAGGCTTTTCATTAATTAAACTTTCGCAAACTGACCGCCATCTTTATACCTCCATAGCCATTTTTTCATTTCTACCTCTACATCAGCAGGCTCTATGTTAAGATCTTTTATGTTTAAATGCTCTTCAGAAACAATATTATCAGCCTCAGATAAAATTTCACACTGATCTCTAGTTAATATGGGAGGAAAAGGGAGCAAATCTGTAATGCTACTTTGAATTTTGGCTAAAGCCATTGGCATTTCGACAACTAATCGTTTTTTATTTATTGTGTTTAAAATAGATTTTACCATTTCTCCAAAACTAATTTTTTTTGGTCCACCTAATTCGTAAATTTTTCTCTCATTATTTTTTACTTCAATTGCTTTTACAATTGCATCGGCAACATCAGAGACTAAAATTGGCTGGAATTTATAATTGATTCCCACAACTGGGATTATTGGAAGCATGCTTAATTTAGAAAATAAGTTTGTAAAATTATCTTCAGCACCACAAACAACGCTTGGTCTTATTACGACTGTTTTATCAAAATTTTTAAATGCATTAATTTCACCATGACGTTTTGATTTTTGATATAGAGATTTTGAATTTTCATTAGCACCAATTGCGCTAACATGAATAAATTTTTTTACATCAGAGTTTGAGCAAATTTTAGATACTGCCTCGGGAATTTTGCTATGAATATTAAAAAATTTTTGCTTTCTAGTTTCAAAGAGAATACCGATTAGGTTTACGACAACATCAGAGTTTTTTATTGCTTCTTCGAGATCGTTAAAATTGTTTGGACTCCAATCTAATAATTCTATAGCTCCTGGCGTAGCTTGTGTCTTTAAATAGCCTTTCTGAAAGGCTTTTCTTGTGGTAATAATGCACCTATAGTTTTTCTTGGTCAAATTTCGAACAAGATATCGACCTATAAATCCACCACCACCTAAAATTGTGCAAATATGATTTTTCATGGTATTTAGAGTTATATATGAAAATAACTAAGATTAAAGGGGACATAACTACAGAAATTGCCGACTCATTAAAAGGTAGTGTTGCAATCGACACAGAAGCTACAGGATTACAAATACCTGAGAGGGATAAGTTAAGTCTAATTCAAATTTGCGATGAGAAACAAAATATTTTTATAATTCAACCAAATAAAAACAATTATAAAGCCCCAAATTTAGTATCAGTTTTAGAAAATGATAAAATCTTAAAAATTGGTCATTTTTTAAGATTTGATAAAAATGCTTTAGAATATTTTCTTAAATGTAAACTTAGAAATATATTTGATACAAAAATTGCGTCTAAGATTGTGAGAACGTATACTGACTCTCACGGATTAAAAAATTTAGTTCAGGAGTTTTGCAACAAATCTTTAGATAAAAGGTATGGCAGTAGCGATTGGAATAAAGATATTGATGATCTTTCAGATAAACAGCTAGAGTATGCAGCAAACGACGTAATTTATTTACATAAAATTAAAATTGAATTAGAAAAAATGCTTTTAAGAGAGAAAAGAATGGATCTATTTAAAAGTTGTATAGCCTTTTTGAATACTAGAGTTGAATTAGATCAAAAGGGTTTCAAGCAAGATATTTTTGAGCATTAATGAAAAAAAAAAATTACATATCACTAGCTAGTAAAGCCGCTGATATTCAAATTAAAGAACTAAAAAAAATAAAAAAAATTTTCAATCAATCTTTTATTCATGCAGTAGATCTAATATTAAATTGTAGGGGAAAAGTTATTTTTGCTGGAATCGGAAAATCTGGACTGATCGCTAGAAAAATTTCAGCGACTTTTTCTAGCGTAGGTATACCGAGTTTCTTTTGTGACCCCGCACAAGCGTTGCACGGCGATATGGGCCAAATAGAGAAAAAAGATATCTTGGTTATTATTTCTTATTCAGGAAATACTTCAGAACTAACAAATATGTTAAAATATGCGAACAGATACCGGATTAAAATTATTGGTGTTGCCTCAAAAGCAGATAGTATTTTGCTGAAAGCTAGTGACGTAAAAATACTTTTACCAAAGGTAAAAGAGTCTGATCTAACGGGTATGGTCCCTACATCTAGTACATCAATCACTCTTTTATTAGGCGATTGTTTAGCAACAACAGTTATGCATCAAAAAAAGTTTTCAAAAGAGAAATTCAAAGTTTTTCATCCTGGTGGAAATATTGGAACCTCTTTACTCCTCGCAAAAGATATAATGGTTGTGGGGAAAAAAATGCCTGTGATAAATTTCAACAAAGATTTTAAAGAAGCATTAAAAATAATGAATAAAAAAAAATTGGGAATAGTTGTAATATTGAAAAAACGTTATATAAAAGGTTTGGTAACTGACGGAGATTTACGAAGAGAGATAAGAAGTTACTCAAAAGATAAAAACTTAAACAAATTTATGACCAAAACTCCCTTTGTAGTAAATGAAAATATGCCATCTGCTAAAGCGTTAGCAATCATGAACGAGAAAAAAATTACAAGTCTTCTTGTCGTCTCAGACAAAGATTACAAGAAAAAAAATAAAATTTTAAAAGGTATTATTCACATTCATTTCCTACTTAAAAATGGTATTCAATGATTGATAGAAAAAAAAAGTTGAGAATTATCCAAATTATGCTTTTAATTATTGGATTTCTAATTCTTTATTTCACTTATTATAATAAATCAAATCAATCTTATGAAAACATCGTCTCTAAAGAGATCCAGGAAAAAATAAAAAAGCAAATTTCTGAAAAGCCAATAGATAGTGATGTTTTTTACAATATTGAATATTCTGGTTTAGACCTAGCTGGTAATAGATATATTTTAAAGTCTAAAGAGGCATTTAGCGAAAAAAGTAATCAAGAAATTGTTCAGATGAAATCGGTTGAGGCTTTATTTTATTTCAAAGATGAAACAATTTTGAAAGTTTTCTCTGATTTTGGTACTTATAACAATAAGTCTTTAGATATGAGATTTGAACAGAATGTGAGGGCTTTGTATGAAGGTAGTGAGCTTTTTGCACAAAAAGCTGAATATTCTAATACAAAAAGTTATTTGACTATTTCTGACGAAGTAAAGATAAGCGATAGTAAAGGAACGATGGTTGCAGATAAACTTTTATTTGATATAAAAAAACAGACATTAAATATTGCATCATTTAATGATAAAAAAATTAATGCTAACATTAATACAAAATGAAAAAAGGTTTTAGAATTTTAAAATTTAAAAAAGACAAACCAATTTTTGAGATAAAAGATGTTAGTAAATCTTTCGACGGAAGACCAATATTAAAAAAACTATCTTTAAAAGTTTATCCTGGAGAATGTGTAGGTGTCCTTGGGCCTAATGGATGTGGTAAAACTACACTTTTTTCTATGTGTATAGGAGAACAAAATGTTGAGGGTGGAAAAATTTTTTTAAATAATAAATCAATAGAACAAATACCTATACATTTGAGGTCAAAAGAAGGTTTAGGTTATTTGCCACAACAACGAAGTGTTTTTGATATGTCGGTATACGATAATATTTTAGGAATAGCTCAAGTTTCAATCACAGGTCCAGATAATCAGAAAGCTATAACTGAAAAACTTCTAGATGAATTTAATTTACAGCATTTGAGAACATTGAATGCTTCTGTTCTTTCTGGTGGAGAAATTAGAAGACTTATGATGGCGAGAGTGATGATAAATAAACCGAAAATTGTTTTATTAGATGAGCCTCTAGCAGCATTAGATCCGCTAGTTATACAAGATATCCAAAAGTATATTCTGAAGATCCAATCCAGTGGGACAGCAATCCTGGTTACGGATCATAATGTTAAAAATTTATTTGATATCACTGACAGAAGTTATGTTCTTGGTGAACATACTGTAATAGCTGAAGGAACCTCAAGAGAAATATTAAGATCCTCTAAAGCTATTGAACAGTATTTTGGTTCACAATTTTCTTAATATTAATGCCTCTTAACAGTTTTAATTTATTTTTACATAATAAAATTTCATCATTTAAAAGAACTATCTATGTGGACTCTGATAAATCTATTTCTATAAGAAGTTTTCTTATTGGTGCGATCAGTCAAAATATTTCTTATGTCAAAAATGTTTTAGAGTCGGATGATGTTAAATCTACAATTATGTGTCTTAAAAAACTTGGAATAAAAATTAATAGAGAGGGTACTGGTAGCTATATAATTTTTGGTAAAGGGATTGGGTCGTTTAATGCAAAAAAAAATATAGAACTTAATTTTGGTAATTCAGGAACATTATCTCGATTACTAATAGGTCTAATGTCTACAACTCCAAATATTGAAGTTAAAATTAAAGGTGATGACTCTTTAAACAAGAGAAGTATGGAAAAATTAATAAAATTGATGTCTGAATTTGGGGCATTTTTTTTTCCCAAAAATAAAATTAATTTTCCTCTAAAACTCATTTCATCGAATATGCCTATTGGTATTAATTACAAAGCAGGGGTTTCAGCACAGTTAAAAAGTGCAGTAATTTTTGCAGGGCTTAACTCTTTTGGTGAAACAAGTATTGTAGAAAATGAGAGAAGTAGAGATCATACAGAAAATATGCTGTTAAAAAACAGACAAGTTATAAAAATTATTAAAGGTGAAAAAAAATATATTAAAATTAATGGAAGAAAAACTCTAAGGCCATTAAATATAAAAGTACCTGGTGACCCCTCTTCAGCTGCATTTTTTACTGCGTTAACTTTATTAAATGAAAAATCTTTTTTACTGATTAAAAATGTTGGGTTAAATCAAACAAGAATTGGATTTTATAAACTTCTTCAAAAACACGGTGCAAAAATAATTTTAAAGAATCTTAAAAGGAATAATAACGAAGTGTTTGGAGATATTTTTATAAAAAGCAGCTCAATAAAACCTATTACCGCGTCTAAGAAATATTATGTTAACTCCACAGACGAGTACCCCATACTCTTTGTAATTGCCGCTCTGACAAAAGGAGTTTCTACATTTAAGGGCATAAAGGATCTTGCTAATAAAGAGAGTAATAGAATAAAAGAAATGCAAAAAATTCTAAGACAGTTGGGTGTAAAAAGTTTTGCCTCTAGTAATTCAATTAAGATAAAAGGTGTCGGAATGATAGACGCAAAAGATAAAAAGATAGACGTTCCCAAATTAGGAGATCATCGAATTTGTATGTCTGCATTCATTCTAGGAGTTTTAACAGGGGCTAGAACAAATATTAAAAATTTTGAGACAGTTTTTACTTCAAGCCCATCCTTTTTGAAAATAATGAAAATCTTAGGAGGCAAATTTGAGAAAAAAAAGTAAATCTATTCAAATCTCTTGTGACGGTGGTGCTGCTACAGGGAAATCTACTGGTGCTAAAATGATTGCAAAAAAATATAATTTAAGTTTTTTATCTTCAGGACTTTTGTACCGTTATGCAAGTTATCTGATACTTAAAATGAAACCTAAAAATAAAATTTTATTTTTAAAATCAAAATTTAAAAAACTTCAGTACAAAAAAATTGAAAGGATTAATTTACACACTCCTGCTATTTCCGAGTATAGCGCAATAATAGCTAAACAAGCTGAAATAAGGAATATTTTAAAAAGATTTCAATTAAATTTCTCAAAGCGAAATAAAAAATGTTGTATAGAAGGCAGGGACATTTCCACAAAAATTTTACCAAACTCAGATATTAAATTTTATTTTAAGTGTAATTTGAAAATTGCTGCAATAAGAAGGTATAAGCAGCTAAAAAAAGGAAATAAGAGACTAAAGCTCAAAGATGTTAAAAAAGCCCTTAGAATAAGAAATATTTTGGATAGAAGTAGAAAAAACTCCCCTTTACTTAAACATATAGATTCGGTAGAAATCGACACCGGAAAATTAGATAAAAAAAGTGTGTTACAAAAAATGTCTAAACATGTAGAAAAAGTGATAAAAAATAAATATGGCAACTGAGCAAGAATTAAAAAAAATCAATCCACTTCACAAAGAATTCCAAAATTTACTAGATAAAGATTTCGAAAATAGAAAACTTAAAGAAAACGAGATAATTAAAGCTACAGTCACTGAAATAACAAATAATTTTATTATTGTAGACTGTAAGGCCAAGATGGAAGGAATGATTCCTATCGAAGAGTTTAAAAATGATGATGAACTTACTAAACTTAAAGTAGGATCACAGATAGAAGTTTACCTGGAGAGAATAGAGAGTTTTAAAGGTGAAATAGTAATTTCAAGGGATAAAGCAAAAAAAATGAAAGCATGGAAAAAAATGGAAAAAATTTTCGAAACTCAAGAAGAAATGACGGGTTACATAACTGGAAAAGTTAAAGGAGGTTTTATTGCTACAGTTGACGGTTTGCCATGCTTTATGCCTTCTTCACAAATTGATGTTAGGCCTCTAAAAAGAGTAGATCATCTAATGAATACTCCTGTAAAAGTTATTGCAACGAGAATCGATAAAAATCGAGGAAATGTTTGCGTGTCAAGAAGAGCAGTCCTCGAAAAAAGTAAAAACGCAGAAATAACAGAAGCCTTAAAAAATATTAAAGAGGGAGATGTGGTAGAGAACGCGGTAGTGAAAGCAACTACTGACTGGGGAATTTTCTTAGATATAAATGGCATCGATGCACTTCTTCATGTTTCAGACTTAAGCCATGGAAGAGTAAAGAAACCCTCCGATTTAGTATCAATTGGTCAGAAGTTAAAAGTGAAAATAACTAAAATTGATAGTAAAACTAATCGCGTCTCAGCATCAATTAAGGCTCTTACTGAGGATCCTTATGAAAATATTGAGAAAAAATATAAAGTTGGAGAAATTTATGAAGGTGAAGTGACCAAAATAATGGATTATGGTTGCTTCGTAAGAATTGATGAAGGTATTGAAGGGCTTATACATAATTCAGAACTAGATTGGACCAATAAAAATATAAGACCAAACAAAGTTCTTTCGGTTTCACAAAAAATAAAGTTTAAAATTGTAAATATTGACAAAGATACAAAAAGGATTTCTCTATCTTACAAAGCAACTTTGCCAAATCCGTGGGATAAAATAAAAGATAAGGTTGGAGAGGAAGTAAAAATCAAAATTAACAATATTACTGATAAAGCTATATTTGGTGATTTAGTTGATTCTGGATTGTCAGGTATGCTTCATTATAAAGAAATATCTTACGAAGAAAATATAGATGACCTTAAGAAATTTAAAAAAAATGAGACATTAAACGTAAAAATACTAGAAATAAAAGATGATAAAATTAAATTTTCAAAAAGATCTCTTGATAAAGATCCTTTAGACTTTTTTAAAGATCATAACAAAAAAATAGGTGATGTGATTACTACTAGAATACACGAAGTTTTAAAAACAGGAGTTAAAGTTTCAATAGATAAAGACAAAAAATTAATTGTAACAATCAGAAAAGCTGATTTAGCGAAAGATGCTGCGGACGCTAGACCAGAGGTATTTTCATCAGGTAATGCTTTGGATGCAAAAATTACAGAGTTGGATATTAAAAATAGAAGGGTAAAATTAAGTGTTAAAGCAGCTCAAATTGATGAGGAGAAATCATTGATTGCTAAATTCGGTGAAGGCGCTACTAAATCAGGGGCTACATTAAAAGGCATTTTTGAAAAAGCTATTGGAAAAAAAGGAAAAAAAGAAAAGTAATTGTCAAAACGAGAGCTAATCGAAGAACTCAAGAAAAGAAATCCAAGATTAAATCATAAAGACCTAGAGAATGTTTTAAATACTTTCAGCGAATGTGTTCAGAAAGCTCTAACTGATGAAAAAAATATAGAGTTGCGTGGATTTGGTACTTTTTTCATCAAAAAAATTAAAGAAAAGTATTCTGCCAGAAATCCAAAATCTGGAAAATTAATTTATGTTCCTGAAAAAAATAAGGTAAGATTTAAACCTAGTAAAAAACTAAAGAAATTGATTAATAAATGAAAAAGCCTAGAGTTTTTATCGCCTGTGATACAAGCGATATTAAAAAAATTAAGCAAATAATAAAGATATCTCAAAATTCTGGATTTAGTTTTGGTTACAAGTTTGGGTTAGAATTTTTAAATTCTATCAACGGAAGAAAATTTATATCGTCTCTTAAAAATAAAATTACATTTGGAGATTACAAACTAGCTGATATACCTAATACGTGTGTGTCAACAATTAAGGCCGTAAAAGATCTGAAATTTAATTATATCACAATACATATTAGCTCGGGATTAAAAGCTATAAAGGCAGCCAAACAAATTTCAGGAAAAACCAAATTAATTGGTGTTACAATACTTACTTCGTTAGATAATAAGTCCTTAAAAGAAATAGGTTTCAATAAAGATGTAAAAAAATTAGTTTTTGATCAAGCACGATTAGCACTTAAAGCAAATTTAGATGCCATTGTTTGTAGCCCTCAAGAAATTAAAATAGTAAAAAAAGTATTTAAGAAGGAAATAATCACTCCAGGTATCAGATTGCCCGGTGATATGAAAGGTGACCAAAAGAGAATAATGTCCCCGCGAAAAGCATTTCAAAGCGGAGCTACATCTTTAGTAATGGGTCGGAGTCTGACAAAAGGAAATATAAAAAAAAATATTCAAAAACTAATTAAAGAATTAAATTAGAATGAAAGTGAAAATTTGTGGCTTAAATCCAGTCAGAGATGTGCAGCTTGCCATTGATTTAAAGGTAAATTTTTTAGGTTTTGTCTTTTACAAAAAGTCTCCTAGAAATGTTAATTTAGAAGAAATTAAGAAATTAAAAGATTATAATAAAAAAGACTCGCTATTTGTCGCTGTTACTGTAGATGCCAATAATGAATTTATTAAAAATATTGTTTTAAAAAATTTTGATTATATTCAGTTACATGGCTCAGAAACTAATGAAAGAATTCAAGAATTGAAAACAATGGGTCTTAAAGTTATTAAAGCCATTAAGATCAAAGAAGAGACAGACATTAAAAATTTCAAAAAATATAAAGATGCTGATATAATTTTATTTGATACACCAGGTATGGAGAAATCTATTGAATTTCCAAAAAATTTAATCTCAAAACTTCCTAAAGGAGAAAGATACGCTCTCGCGGGTTCAGTCTCTCATGACAACATTGAAAATATTGCAAAATTAGGAGTTAATTTTTATGATTTGTCGAGTAGCTTGGAATCAGATAATCAATTAGGGTACAAAGATCATCGAAAAATAAAAAAATTTATAACAAAACTAAATGAGCTTAAAAATTAAAAAAGGTATTCCACTTATTGATCAACACGATAAAAACTTTATGTATGGTGGTAAATTTGGAGGAAATTTTATTCCTGAAACTTTGAAAAAACCTATTGATGATTTAACAAAGTTATTTAATAAACTAAGAAAAAATAAGAAATTTATTAAAGAGAGAGATTTTTACTTCAAAACTTATGTAGGAGCTCCTACCCCTTTTATAAAACTAGATAACTTAACAGATCATCTTGGAGGTGCTCAAATTTATGCAAAAGTAGTATCTGAGGCTAACGGTGGAGCTCACAAAATTTATAATGCTACGGTACATTGTTTGATAGCAAGAAAAGCTGGTAAAAAATTTATCGTTGGAGACACTGGAGCTGGATATGCAGGAAAGATGCTTTCAATGGCTGCTAAGAAATTTGGTTTGAAGTGTAAAATTTTTATGGGAGCAAAAGATATTAAGAGGCAAAGACCTAATGTTGAATCTATGAGAAAAAATGGAGCAGAGATAGTACCTGTTACCACTGGAAGTCAAACTCTTGTTGATGCAGTAAGTGAGTGTATGCGTTATTGGGTTGCTAATTGTGATACAACACATATGTGTGTTGGTTCAACGGTGGGTCCAAATATTTTTGTAAAAATTTGCGCTTGGAGTACGGCTCAAATTTCCAGAGAGTTGATGAGTCAAGTAAAAGAGGAATTCGGAAAAATTCCAAAAAAAATGAAACTCCTTAATTGCGTTGGAGGTGGTAGCTCAGCTATGGGATTTTGGAATGAATTTATGGATACAGATGCAGAATTTATCGGTATTGAAGCTGGTGGTCCAAAGAATAGTAAATTACATGCTGCCCCATTAACAAATGGTTCAAAGATTGGTATACTTCATGGCTCAGCTCAGTATGTAATTCAAGATAACGAAGGACAAATAGGAAGAACAGAGTCAATTTCAGCGGGTTTGGACTACCCTGGAATTTCTAGTTTACATTGTTTTCTAAAGGACACAAAAAGAGCTTCATACACTTCTGCGAGTGATGAGGAAGCTCTTAAGGCTTATCAATTAGTTTCAAAACTTGAAAATATTTCTCCATCGCTTGAGCCTTCACATGCTTTTGCTGAAGCAATTAAATTAGCGCCTAGATTAAAATCATCTGAGGTTATCATTGTTAATTCTTGTGGAGATAGTCTAAAAGATAAAGATATTATTAAACAAAAATTAGGTTCATACGTGAGATGAAGTCTAAAATCGCTTTAGCTTTTGAAAATTGTAAAAAGCAAAAAAGACCTGCTTTAATTACGTATACTGTGGCTGGAGATAATACCAGAAAAAATTCTTTAAAAATTCTAAATAAAATTTCAAAACATGCAGATATCCTTGAATGTGGCTTTCCTCATAATACACCTATTGCAGATGGCGGTCAGATACAGGGAAGTTCACATCGAGCTTTAAAAAATGGAACAAAACTTAAAGATGTTTTTCAAATTGTGAAAAAATTTAAGAAAATAAATCCAAGTAAACCCCTAATTCTTATGGGTTATTTTAATCTTATCTACCAGAATGGAGAAAATAAATTTTTAAATAATTGTAAAAAATCAGGAGTTGATGGTCTAATAATTGTGGATCTTCCCTATCCAGAAAATAAAAATTTTGCAAAAAAATGTAAAAAAAGAGATATTACTTTTATCCAACTTTTATCTCCTACCACATCTAAAGATAGGATGAAAAAAATTATTAAAGATTCTCATGAAATGATTTATTATATATCTATGCTCTCTACTACGGGAGGAAGATTAAAAGTATCTCCAAAAAAAATACTTGAGAATTATAATAGGATAAAAAGAATCAATCCTAAAAAAAACCTTGTAATTGGTTTTGGGATTACAGATAAAACAATTTCTTCCTTAAAATCAGCAAACGGACTAGTTGTGGGCAGTATGTTGTGTAAAATAATAACAAATTCACTCAAAATGGGACAAAATCCTGTCACAAAGTTAGATAAAGTTGTGTACAATCTAAAAAAAAAAATTTTATGAATTGGATAACAAAATTTATTAAACCTAAAATAAAATCCCTATTTGAAAAAAAATCTTCACAAACAGAGGAAAACCTTTGGACTACATGTGGATGTAAAAATCTTATTTATAAAGAAGACATGGACTCAAATCAAAAATGCTGTCCAAAATGTGGAGCCCATCATAAACTAACTTGTAAAGAAAGATTTGAAACTTTTTTTGATAATAAAGAATATGAATTGATTGAAACGCCGTCTCCTAAAGATGATCCTTTAAATTTTGAAGATAAGAAAAAATATTCTGATCGGTTAAAATCTGCTCGAAAACTTACCAATCAGGATGATGCAGTTGCAATAGCTAAGGGAAAAGTTAAAAATATTGAAGTTATTGCGGGTGCACAAGATTTCAGATTTATAGGAGGATCATTTGGTGCAGCATCCGGAGAGGCTTTTATTGCTGGTATACAACACTCCATAGATAACAAAATTCCATATATTTTTTTTAGTTGCTCCGGTGGGCAAAGAATGATGGAAAGTTCTATTGCGCTAATGCAAATGTCAAGAACTGCTTTAGCGGTAAATGAATTAAAGAAAAACAATATCCCATACATTGTAATATTAACTGATCCAACAACTGGTGGCGTGACAGCATCTTGGGCAATGTTAGGTGATATACTAATAGCAGAGCCGAAAGCCACAATTGGTTTTGCAGGTAGAAGGGTAATTCAAGATACAGTAAGAGAAACATTACCTGATGAATTTCAAACTGCTGAATATGTTAAAGATCACGGTGGAATAGATTTGGTGATTGAAAGAAAATACCTTAATTCAACGGTTGGAACATTATTAAATGTTTTATTGAAAAAAGCTGAGGCTCAGGCTAAACAAGAGTCAAATGTCACAATCGACAAGACTTTACAATCAGCTAGCTAATCATAAATTATTTAATAAATCTGTTAAGTTCGGTCTCAAGAGGATTAAATTAGCTTTAAGTTTATTAAAACATCCAGAAAAAAAACTTAAAAATGTTATTTCTGTAATCGGAGAGTCAGGTAAATTCACTACATTATACTCTTTAAAATCTTTTATAGAAGCTAACAAACAAACTGTCACAACTCATATTTCGCCGTCGCTAAGAGATATAAGAGAAAGATTTTATTTAGGTAACAAATATATAACTTATAAAAAAATTAAGGACACTGTTCACGAAATAGAAAAATTGAAAATTCCTTTGACTTTATTTGAATGTCTTACATTAGTTTATATTATTAATGCATCTAAAATGAATACAGATTACAATATACAAGAAACAGGTGCACTCTGGAGATTAGACTCAAATAATATTAATGATTTTCCTAGACTACAGATTTGTACAAATATAAATAAACAACATTTAAATTTTTTGAAAAGGAAAACTTTGGATGAAGTTATTAAAGAAGATGTAGGGTCTCTAAGTAATTTTACAAATATTTATATAGGTAAACAGTCACCATATGTTTTAAGAAAAATTAAGATGCATTTGAAAAACAATACAAGTAAAATTATATATCCTAACACATGGAAACTAATTAAAAAGGGTGATCAATACTATTATCAAGATAGAAAATTTAAAATAAAACTTAATACCAATAATGTTTATTCAAAAGGAATGTTTGAAAATGTTTGCCTTGCTATAAAAGTCGCTCTTGACCTTAATATTGACAAGAAAGCTATTCAAAAAACTTTGCCTTTACTCTCCTTTGAGGGTCGATTTCAGTACCTGAATAAAGGTAAAATTAAAAATATGCTACACAGAAACGAAATTATTATGATTGATGGTGCACATGCTATTACTGATGCTCAAAACTTAGCGGCATATTTAAAAAAAGTAAAAATACCCAAATATGGAATTTGGGCAATGACCAAAAACAAAGAACCAGATTTGTTTATTAAGCAGCTTAAAGGAGTATTTGAAAAAGTTGTTACTACGCCAATCGAGAATGAGATGAATTCAGTCTCTGCCAATAAACTTTATAAAATAGCAATTAAAAATAAATTTAAAGTAGAAAAGAGTAATAATTTCAAAGAAGCACTTAAGAAAATAAGTAGTAAAGAGAAAAAGTTGATTGTTTGTTTTGGGAGCCTTTATAATTGTGGAAATATTTTAAATAAAAATTAAATATGTGGTTTGATAAATTCAAGCATGTCTTTTTCACTTGAAGCACCAACTTTTGTACCTAAAAGTTTTCCTTCTTTGAATAAAAGAATTGTTGGTACACCTCGCACTGAATACTTTGTTGGCTCATTAGGCTGATTTTCAATATCATGGTAATAACAGTCAATTTTATCTGAAAAGTCATTTGAAATTTTTTCTACAATTGGTTTAAGTTGCTGACATGGTCCGCACCACGAAGCTGAAAATTGTATTAATGAAAGTTTACTTCCGCCAATTTGTTCACTGAACTTTTTATCTGTAGAATCTTTAAAAGCCATAGCCTTTAAATAAGTATTTTTCGTTTGTTGTCAACTATGCAGATGAATAATATTTTTCCAAATCTTCAACGTATGCGTTAATATCATCTAGTATTTTTAGTTTTTCTAATTGGTTTTCTTTTTCAAATTTTGCTCTTAAAGTATCTATCTCCGAGTAAGTTCTTGGAATTGTATTCCAGTTTTCATTATTGGTGCTTAATAGTTTTTTTGAAATATCTTTATGTATCAAATTAAAGTCAGATTTAGTTAAAATTTCAGGTTTTTCCATGTAAAGAAGTTTTTTTCCAAAGTACTGTAATCTTTCATCTTTAAATTTAGAGATAACTTGAAGTTTTTTACTCCAATCGACACTATGAAACTCTGGCATTATTTTATTATCTTCTGTCGAAGTAAATTTTGTGTAAATACTTTCCTCATTATATAAATCTTCTTGTGACTTTGTTTGTTCTTTTTCATCAATTTCAGATCGTTTTATCGAGGAAACTTTTTCCGCAAAAGCTTCGTTGTTTTTTATCATTTTAGCTCTTTCCATTAATTTTTTTGTACCAATAAGTTTGTACTCATCAAATTGATTTCCATAAGATGGATTCATAATAATTGGATGTTTATTGTGTCTAACGGTTCTAATGAATTTTGTTTGTTTTTTTATTGCTGCAGTTAATTCTTTAATTTGCATGTCCAAATATGGGGAAGGATCATGTCTTAAATCAAAACATAATGGCCATTGATATTGAGGATGCTGACATATAAATGTTTGAACATATGGCCTGCTTCTTCCATAAAAATATTCATTCGTACAAAAAAGTAATTCTTTTTTTATTAACTCTAAAGACAGATTTTTATCCATAGTTAACATGCTTGCTTTCCAAACATTCGGGGCTTTTTTAGAAATTAATTTCGCTATTCCAATAGTCGCTATCACATCACCAATTGCACTATGTGCATCTCCATGCTCAATTCCATTTAAAGGTGCCATTTGATCTAATTTATAAACATCGTTTCCTTTTTCATTTACAGAATTTTTAAGTGTATTTGGATAATACAAGTTAGCAGCTCTTGCTAAACTTAAGATATCTCCTCGAGTATTTCCGTTTGTGCTAGTAATGTAAGGGTACTCTAATGTTTGAAACAAAGTACATCTTAAAAATTCCTCATCAAACTCTATACTGTTAAACCCAATGTATGTAGCTTTACCCCATCTTTTGAGTGTTTCAACAAATTGCCTAATCATTTCATAATGAGAGAGGTTAGATTTTTTTAGCATCGAGGGTGAGGTCTTGTTCACGATCAGCGCCATGGCTTCTGGGATTATTCCAGGACTTAATCTGCACCTCGCATCAAAACGATCTAGTTCATCTAAATTATCATTAGTTAATACTGCACCAATTTGAATTATTTGACCCCAATACTTATTAGATGAACTGGTCTCGAAATCGTAAAAGACAAAGTTAGACATAATTTATGTTTACTTAAGAACTTTTATCTTTTCTGGATTTTCTTTCAAGGAGTCTGTTACTTGCTCTGGATCTTTGATATTTCCGAGCGTATTCATTATAGATCTAGCGTCTCTACCGAAACTATCGGTTGCAGTAATGGCTTGTTCTAATTTCTTTCTCAGATCTTTAATGCCATCAAAATGTTTTTCAAACCTAGAGCTAATATTTCTTAGGTCACTATAGATTTGTGTTGCATGTTGTTGAACTTTTAAAGTTTGAAATCCTAAATGATAAGATTGTAACAAAGCAGATAAAGTATTAGGACCAGATACTGTTACTTTATACTTTGTTCTAAGCTCTTGTAATAATAATTCTTTTGTCTTTGGATCTCTATAACTTGAAAGTTCTGAAAACAATCCCTCAGTTGGAACGTAAACTATTGCAAAATCTGTACTTTTAGGTGGAGCTATATATTTTGAGTTTACTGTTTTAGCTTTTAATCTAAATGCAGCAGCTAAGTCTTTTCTTGCCTCAGCTTGTGCTTCTTTATTATTAGCATTGTACGCGTCATCAATTGCTTTGTATTTCTCAACTGGCCAATGACTGTCGATAGGTAATAAAACATCTTGAAGCTTAATAGCAAATTCAACTGTCTCGGAGGTGTCATCTTTCATTTTTGCATTTGCAATAAATTGAGATGCTGGTAATAAATCTTTAAGAAGAGCGCCTAATCCAAATTCTGCGAGTGTTCCATATGTTTTAACACCACTTAAAATTCTGCTGAAATTATCTTGGCTTTTATTAAGCTCACTTACTTGCTGGTTAAAAACTGAAACTTTTTCATCAACTTTAGTTAAAGCTCCTGTCATATCTTTGGCAATTTCTTTGCTCATAGATCCAAAGGATTGACCGAAAGTTTCTTTAAATGAGTTAAATTCATCTTTAAAAGCCTGTTCTGGATTTATTTGTTTTTCAGGCTTATTTCTTACTAAAAAGAAAATAACTCCGAGATTAATAATGACTAATAATATTACTAATATTATGATTAACGAATCCATAAATTAATATACCACATTAAGAATTAATATATTTCAAAATATTTTTTGCTGGCAAAGTTCTTCTAACCCAGCGTCTTGGAATACTTTCTGGTTTTAATGCCGCGAAATACGCTCCAACAAAATTTGCTCTTGAACAATTACAACCACCAGCTTTAATCGTTTTTGTGATAGCAGATTTGAAACTTTTGGATGATATAATCGCGTGAATTGATCCCATAAACGTGCCAGGATAACTACAAGCTTTCCCAAATTTTCTTACAGTTATTATGTGATTTTGGTTTTTTAGTCTTAAAACTTTTTGAATATTGTTAATTACGTCTTTGAAATATTTATTCTTTTTGTATTTTTTAACAAAAGATTGAACAGGATTTCTATTTTTTTTATTAGCTAATTCTATAATCTTTAATTTAGATAAAGCGTATTTTTCATTTATTCTTGAATTTGCAACAGATTTAATAACCTTTTTAAGTTCTTTTTCTTTATCGTTGAAAAGAAAATAAGGCAGAGCGGCGCAATAACCATCGGACTCGTTTACTTTCGTGCCACCAGTAATAATTTTCTTAGATTTGATATTTTGTATAGTCTCTAAGATATTCTGATGGATCCATGGTCCATTCATAGGTTTTTTCCATTTCACTTTTTTATATTTTTTTCTTAGTTTAAGATTTTTCCAATAATTTGATCCTGGCCCAAAATGTTTTACGATATTTTTTTTGAAATTCTTAAAGATTTCTGATTTTTTTTTTGAGTAAAGCAAAGTTTGAAACATTACTTGTCCAATGTCGTTATAACCTGAAACCTTTCCAGTTTTAATGTTATAGAAAGGACTTCTATTTTTTTTCAGAAAAGCTATCTCTTTTTTTCCCTTAATATATTTCTTTAATTTTTTCGGATCGTAAATCCAATGTAAAGGTCTAGTTGCTGCATCAGCAACTGTTGCACCTAAAAAAATATGTAAATTATCCATTAAGTAAAGCTTTACTATTCGCTAGCGATCCGCAAGATGCATTTATGTCTCTACCCCTGCTTCTTCTAAATAGAGAGAGAAAACCTGCGTCTTGTATTATTTTTGAAAACTTATCTATATTTTCTTGGGTTGCTGGTTTGAAATCTTTATTTGAAAGAGGATTGAATTCAATCAAATTTAATTTTGAAGGAACTTTTTTCATTATCTTTATTAATTCTTTAGCGTGATTATCTGTTAAGTTTTCATCTAAACATATCCATTCAATAAAAATAGGTAATTTTGTTTTTTCATAATATTTTTTAAGTTGTGGTAATAATGAGTTTATAGAATATTTATCATTTATTGGCATTAGTTCAGATCTATGTTTTGGTATTGAACTATGTAAACTCCATGCAAGATAAACGTCTAATTCATTAGCAGCCCATTCTATGGCATCTAAATTATTTTTTTTTATTCCAACTCCTACAGTACTGATTGTAATCCTAGTCCTTCCGTACTCTAAGCCGTCTTTATTTTTTGAATTGTCAATGGCAACTTTAACATTATCTAAATTTAAAAAAGGAGAACCTTCACCCATCAGCACTTGATTAGTAATTTTTTTCTGTGTCGACCAATCATTAATATAGTCTTTACTTAAAATTATTTGTGAAATTATTTCTCCAGGTGATAAATTCCTTACTAATTTTTTTGAGATTTGAGCCGTTGCGCAAAATTCACATGAGAGATAACATCCTACGGAAACAGATAGACAAATTGTATATCTGCTTTGCGATTTATCAGGGATAAGAACTGTCTCAACATTTCTTTTGTCTTTGAGCTCTAAAAGGAATTTAATGGTTCCATCCTTAGATTTTTGAACATCTATAATTTTTGGTTTTTCTAAACTAATCAAATCTTTGATTTTAGTTCTAAGCTCAGATCCAAAAGTTGTAAGTTCATCAAAACTTTTGATATTTCTTTTATAGACCGCGTTAAACAGTTGTTGAGATCTCATCTTTGCCTTTCTAGGTTCGACTTTACCTTTTTCAATCAAAAAAGATTTAAGTTGATCAAAGT
>CACNWV010000007.1 GCA_902624195.1 uncultured Pelagibacteraceae bacterium | reverse complement strand
AACTAGCTGTAATTTCTTTATTAATTTTTTCGTTTAAAATAATCTTTATTTCTAAACATCTAGACTTAATTGTCTCTAATAATTTTTTGGACTGATTATTGATTAAAAAAAAATAGTTTTTTTCAGATGGCTCCTCGATTACTTTGAGTAATGCATTAATACTATTTGAGTTAAACAATTCAATATCATCAAGAATAATAAATCTTTTTTTATTATTAATAGTTGTCATTTTCAAATCATCTCTTAGTTTTCTTATATTTTCAATTTTTAAGTTCTTTAAATTTGAACCCTTTAAATGAATTATGTTAGGATGTAAATTTTGTATGAACTTATTGTAAAAAATACTATCTTTTTTGATTAAATTTTTTTCTTCATCATAATTATTTTTGTCAAAATAATAATTCATTAGATGACATACCAGAGTGAATTTTCCAATTCCCTTATGTCCTGATAAGAGAGTTACTTTTGGTAAATTATCCTCATTCAATAATTTTTTAAAAAAATTAAATTTTTCCTTATAACCAATTATTTGTAAAGTATTTTTAGGGTCGAAAATTTCCGATAACATTTTATTTTTTTAGATATTTTAATGTAATATCAAATATTTTTTTTTCAATTATTTTATCATTTTTCGAAGAGTCGAAAATAAAATAATTTTTTTTATTTTTTGCTAATCTTAAAAAAGATTTTTGAGCTTTTTCATAAAAAGATTTAGAAAAATTATCGTATCTATTTCTTGTTTTTCTTTTAGATAATCTGCTTCTGGAGCTTTTCGATGATACTTTTAATATAAAAGTCAAATGTGGTTTTAAATTTCCTAAAATAAATTTATGAATGTTGTTTATGAATTTTAGATTTACTTTTTTTCCATAAACTTGATATGCCGTAGTGGAGTCTGTAAATCTATCGCATATAACAACCTTATTTTTGGAGAGAGCTGGTAATATTTTATTTTTTACATGTTCATTTCTTGCTGCTAGGTATAATAAGGTATCAGTATATTTATCAAATTTTTCTTTCTGTGATTTGTTAAAATAATCTTTTAAAATTAAATTTCTTATTAATTCAGCACTTTTTGTTCCGCCAGGTTCTCTAGTAAGAATGGTTGGAAATTTTTTTTTTTTTAAATTACTTAGTAATTTTTTAGATTGATAGGATTTACCACTACCCTCTATGCCTTCGAATACAATAAAAAAAGGTTTTTTTTTAGACATCACCCCAAATTAAATAATTAATTGAAGTAATTAAACTTTTAAAAAAGTTCACTTTTTTTAAATCCTCGAATGCATATAACGGTAATGTTTTTATAACTTGATCTTTATTTGTGATAATTAATTCAGCTATTTTTTCACCTTTTTGAACTGGAGCTATAATTGGACCATCATATTTTAATAAAACTTTTAAATTTCGTATATCCTTTTTGTTTATTGTTAGGTAAAAATCTTCACTTGTTGATACTTTTATTTTGTCTGTTTTTCCTAACCAAGTTTCAAGCTCGAATATAGACAGGTCTTTTTTTGAAATTTCAAATGTATTAGTATTTCTAAAACCCCAATTTAATAGTTTCAACGATTCAGAGCTTCTAAGATTTTTTGTCGGAAAACCTGATGCAACAGCAATTAAACGACGCTCATTTTTTTTCATCGAACTTGCTAATGAGTATTTTTCAACAGAAAGATAACCAGTTTTTACTCCATCAACCCCAACATTTTTATACAAAAGTGGATTTCTATTACCCTGTTTAATTGGTTCACCACCCGTTCTATCCCAAGTAAAAGTTTTTTCAGCAAAAATTTCATAATAATTTGGATAATTATTTATTAGGTATTTTGACATTAGCGCTATATCTCTTACGGTAGAATAATTATCTGGATCATTAATTCCTGAAGAATTATTAAAATTAGTAGAGTTCATACCTATTTCTTCAGCCTTTTCATTCATCATTTCGGCAAAAGTTTCCTCAGAACCTGCTATACCTTCAGCTAATGCGATACAAGCATCATTTCCTGAAGCTATAATAATTCCTTTTAAAAGATCCTCAACTGATACTTGGTCATTAATCATAATAAACATTGACGAGTATCCACTTTGAGATAATCTCCAAGCTTTTTCTGAAACAAAAAAAGTATCATCTAATGAAAGCTTGTTATTCTTTAGTAAATCGAATGCTATTATTGAAGTCATAATTTTGGTCATTGAAGCAGGATTTATTTTAGTATCTGGATCAAATTCATTAATTATTTCATTAGAGTGATAATCAATCAGTATCCATGTTCTTGCATCAATATTTGGAAGCGCGTAAGCTGAAACAGCTAATTTAAGATAAATTATACAAATTATTAAAAATTTATTCATTTATAATAAAATCCAATTCTTCAAAGCCAAATTTTTTTAATAGAATGTAATCATTTTTCATTAAATTGATAGTGCTATATGGCCCTGAAATTAGGTTACTTTCCGTATTGCTTTTTTTGATTATTTTTAATTTCTTATTATCATAATCTGGATTTTCTTTAATGATTCTGTCTCTAAGAAATTTAGCTGTCTCTTTGGAGTAAAAAGTTGCTATTAAAATGTTAAAATTTTTTTTCTGACTTTTTTTTATTGAATTTTTATTCTTTGAAATATTTGAAATTCTTACAGATGTAACAGGTGCATTTGAAGATATATTTTTTTCCTCATTATAAATTTTTGCCTTTTTTGCAACAAATGATTTATTTTTTCTAATTTCTATTATTTCTATTAAAGGTAAATCATAATCAATTTTTAATTTCTTTGCCACTGCATCTGTTATCATAACTTTATAGAGATCTGGATATGTGCTATTCCTTGTATTTTTTAATATCAAAGAGTCTTTAGTTTTAGGATTTATCAATTTGATTAAAGCATTGTTTCTTAACTTATTATTTGATACCTGTAATTTTGAATCATCTAATGTGCTTCTAATTGCTTTTTCCTCATCCGTAGTCTTATTATATATATATGCAAAACCTTTAGAGCTATAAGCTACCTTGCTTTCTATACTAAGATTATTAGAACAAGATGTTATAGTAAAAATAAGGAGTATAATTTTATATTTCATTTTTAAAATTAGATTTAAGTGTGCAAACTGCCAAAGCAAATCTTAAGGATCTATTCCAAGTCAAAATTTTCTCATAATTATCAAAAATTAAATACGCTGGTGATAAAGTTTTAGCGCCAGGAATAATGTCTTTATCAGGAATTATTATAGCAGCTTTTAAATTTTTACTTAAATTTAAATTTTCAAAATCAAAAATATAGTTTTTAAAAGAATTTACTTTCATTTTATTTTTGATTTCTCTTGCCGATGAATTTAAATATTTATGAGGTATATTATTCCTCAATTTAATCTTATAGAAACAAGGCTGATTTTTTTTCCATCCTATTTTTTTTAAATAATTGGCTGCTGATGCAAAAGAGTCTTGGGTTTTTTTTAATTCAATAGTTTTGTTCGAGTTATAATCTATTGCATAATCCCTTATGGTTCTTGGCATAAACTGAAAATTTCCGAAAGCACCGGCCCAAGATCCAAATAAAATATCTTTATTAATGACCTGTTCATCAACTAAATTCAGCAAAATTAAAAGTTCCTTTGTAAAAAAATTGCTTCTTCTTTTGTCAAAACTTAATGTAGCTAATGATGAAATAATATCCATTTTACCTAAATATTTTCCAAAATTCGTTTCTATCCCCATTAAAGCGAGTAAAAGTTCTTTTTCTATTTGAAATTCATTCTCTATTTTATCGATTAATTTTTTTTCCTTTTTATATAATTTCACTCCCTCGAAAATTTTTTTTCTTGATGTTCTTTTTTTTATATATGTGAATGTATCTTCATAAAACTCTGGCTGATATCTGTCGTATTCTATAACTTTCGGTAGGAATCTCGCTTTAGACATTACTCCATTTACTACAGGTTTTGAGATGCCTGAATTTATAGCCTCTTTCTTAAAATTGATTAACCAATTCTCAAAATTATGTTCTGACGCTGAACATATCGTTGAGATTGTAATGTAAAAAAATAAGACTAATTTAAATATATTGAACATTTTTTTTGTTATCATATTTATAATTTATAAACTAGCATAAGAAATTTTTTACTTATTTATTGTTATTTATTTACTTTGATAGTAATAAATAGTGTTAAATATTCACTGGAGAGGTGGCTGAGCGGTTGAAAGCACTGGTCTTGAAAACCAGCAACGGGGCAACTCGTTCGTGGGTTCGAATCCCACCCTCTCCGCCATTACAATTTAAAATTTTTAAAAATTTTTGAAATTGAATACTTGGCTATATCGTTATTAATATCGTTGTTATAAAAATCTAAGATAATTTCATCATCATATTTGAGGAATTTTTCAAGTTCTTTTAATTCTGAATTATTAAACTCATTAATATATCTTTTAACAAAATTTGTTAGCAATATATCCATTTCTTTAGTGCCTCTATATGAAGCTCTGTATAAAAGTTTTTTTTTAAATATTTCTAATTCTTCAGCCATAAATATATATTATATATAAAAGATGATATTTGGAAAAAAAGATTTTATTTTTAAAGACGTTAATCAATTAAAAGGTGTTGGAATTCAATTATCAAAATACCTAAAAAGGAAAAAAATTGAAAAAATTAAAGATATTCTCCTAAATCTACCTTATTCTGAAACTGATAGATCTAAAGTTTGTAAGCTTAATCAACTGGAAATTGGAAAAATACAATCTATCCAAGTAACAGTAAAGAAACTTTATTTCCCGAGAATAAGAAACTTACCTAATAAGATTGTTTGTGAAGATGAAACTGGAAGGATTGAAATTATTTATTTCAATTCACGTGAAGGTTACTTGAGAAAATTATTTCCATTAAACGAAACTGTAATTATTAGTGGTAAAGTAAATTATTTTAATAAAAAATATCAAATCACAAATCCAGACTACGTAACATCACTGAAAAATAAAGATTACGTGATAAAAAATATTCCGAAATATAATTTAACTAAAGGTTTAAATGAAAAAAAATATAGATCTATAAGTGAAAACGTTATTGAAAATTTACCAAAAATTGATGATTGGCTTGATGAAAATTTTATAAAAAAAAATAAATTAAATGGCTGGTATGAGTCAATTAAAAATTTACATAACTCTAATATAAATAAAGATATTCAATTTAAAAGTTTTAGAAGGTTAGTATTTGACGAATTATGTGCGAATTTTTTGTCTTTATCTGAGAATAGAAAAAGGATAAAAAAAAATAAATTACCTAAAGTATTTAGTAATCAAAATTCTAATTCAATAATAAGTAAGTTGCCTTTTGAACTAACTAATAGCCAAAAAAAAGTTTTAAATGAAATTAACTTAGACTTATTAAGTGGTGATAGAATGTTCCGAATTATTCAAGGAGATGTTGGTTCAGGAAAAACAATTATTTCATTGTTAGCTGTTAGTAATATCATTGAAAGTGGATATCAGTGTGCTCTTATGAGTCCTACTGAAATATTAGCGAAACAACATTATGAATTATCTAAAAAAATTTTTAACAAAAATGATGTCAAAATTGAGTTCCTAACAGGAAAAACACAATATAAAAAAAGAAAAATAATTTTAAAAGATTTAGAAAATGGAAAAACTAATTTTTTAATTGGTACTCATGCTTTATTTCAAAAGAAGATTATTTTCAAAAAATTAGGGTTAGTTGTAATTGATGAGCAACACAAATTTGGTGTTAAACAAAGAAGTGAATTAGCAAAAAAAGGAGGTGATAACTGTGATGTATTGCTTATGTCCGCAACACCTATTCCAAGAACTATGATGATGTCATTTTATGGTGATATGGATATTTCTAGAGTAAATGAAAAACCAAAAAATAGAAAAAAGATTCTTACTTTAAGTAAACCAGAAAAAAAAATTAACGAGTTATGGCCATTTATTAAAAAACAAATTGAGAACTTAAATCAAGTTTTTTGGGTTTGTCCTTTAATTGAGGAGTCTTCATTTTTAGACTATTCATCTGCTAAAAAAAAATATGATTTAATTAATAAAAGATTTCCAAATAAAGTTGGTCTAATTCATGGCGCTCTTGAAAAAGAGGAAAAAGAAAAAATTTTAAAAAAATTTTTGAACAAAGAATTTTTAATTCTTGTTTCAACAACAGTAATAGAAGTTGGTGTAGACTTCCCTAACGCAAATTTGATAATTATAGAAAATGCAAATAAATTTGGATTAGCACAACTTCATCAGTTACGTGGTAGAGTTGGAAGAGGAGAAAAACAAGGAACGTGTATATTATTATTTAAAGATGGGTTGAGCAAAAATGCTATTAAAAGAATCAAAATACTTAAAGAGTCAGATGACGGTTTTTTTATAGCTGACGAAGATTTAAAATTAAGAGGATTTGGAGATTTGATGGGTTTTCAACAAAGTGGTATCAAAAACTTCAGATTTGCAGACCCGGTTATTCATTTAGATCTATTTGAATTAGCTGAAAAGTTTGTTAAAAGTATAAATAATAGCATTAATCATAAAAAATTTTCATTTCTATTAAAACTATTCGACAGAGCGGAGATAATAAATGTGACCGATATTTAATCTATATTTGTTGTCCCTGCAGATACAATAAATTTAGAGGCCTGCTCGAAAGATATATCTAAATATATAAGATCTTTTTTTGGTACCATAAGCAGGAAACCACTTGTTGGGTTAGGCGTCGTAGGTAAAAAAACATTTACGATGTCTTCATTAACATTATTTCTTATTATACCTTTATTATCGTTAGTTGCAAAACCTACAGCCCAAATACCTTTTCTTGGATACTCCAATAAAACTACACTTTTTTGTTTGTTATCTGTTTTAGTAAAACTCTCAGTCATTTGGCCAATCGCAGAGTAAATTGTTCTTAATATAGGAATTTTTTTTAAGATATTATTAAAAAGTTCAAAAAATTTTTTTCCTAAAAAAGATAAAGATAACCAACCAATTAAAGTTATTATTATTAAGGCTATTAAAATTTCAACACCTGGGATATCAATGGGTAAATAATTATTAGGGTTTATTTCCTTGGGTATTACTTTTCCAGAAATTCTAATTAAAAATAGAGTGAGATATAAGGTGATTCCTATAGGTATTAAAACTACTATACCTGCAATGAAATTGTTTCTTAATTTTGAGAAAATTGATTTTTTTATATTATTTTTAGTCATTATTTATGAATAACTTGAATAAATTATAAATATTATAATTAAGATAAAAATTGCAATTAATAATTTATTATTTAAAATCATGAATCTTTAAATGTATAACATAAACAGAAGAAAATTTCTTGGCTTATTTGGCTGTAGTTGTTGCTCGGTTCTTTTAAATTCCTGCACAACAGTGCCAATTACCGAAAGAAAACAATTAAGTTTAATCCCTGAAGCTCGAATAAACCAACAAGCATCTGCAGCATATGAAAATTTTAAAAGTAAATCTAAACTTATTACAAAAGGTGCTCAATTGAATGAAATTAGGGAAATTGGTAAAAGAATTGAAAATGCTGTTAGCACTTTCTTTGTAAGAGATGGTAAAGAAGATCCAACAAGAAATTTTGGCTGGGACTATGTTTTAGTAGATAATGATAAAATTGTAAATGCTTGGGTTATGCCAGGAGGTAAAGTTGCTGTTTACACCGGACTACTTAAAATCACAAAAAATACCGATGCACTCTCAATAGTCATGGGACATGAAATAGCTCATGCGGTTGCAAGACACTCTTTAGAACGCGCTAGTCAAGCAATGACTATCAATTTAGGTACCTCTGTTGCTGATATTTTTTTAGGTGGAGCAATAAATAGAACTAGAAATACCGTAGGACAAAATACTGGTTTAGATATTTTTAAATTAGGTATTATGAATCCTTTTGGTAGAAAACAGGAGTCTGAAGCTGATTATTTAGGTTTAATTTTTTCTTCATTATCAGGGTATGACATAAGAGAGTCAGTGAAATTATGGCAGCGTATGAGTGAAAAGAACAAAGGAAAAGAACCGCCAGTTTTTTTAAGCACACATCCTAGCAATAAAAAAAGAATAGAGAATCTAAAAAATTGGATGAATGAAGTAATGATTAAGTATCCACCAATAAAAGTTTAATTATTGGTGAGCCCTGATGGACTCGAACCATCGACACCCTCCTTAAAAGGGAGGTGCTCTACCAACTGAGCTAAGGGCCCTTGAAATGATCTTTTATATATTAATTATGAAAAATTCAAATAATTAATTAAAAAAATTAATATATTTTTTATAAAAATTTTTAAATGTACCTCTATTAATATTTTCTCTTATTTTGAGCATAAATTGTTGATAAAAATATATATTATGCAATGAAATTAGCATAGAAGCTAACATTTCATCAGCTTTAATAAGGTGATTTAAATAAGATTTTGAATATTTATTTAAATCTTTGATGCGACATTTATTATCTAATGGAGTATTATCTTTTTGATATTTCGAATTTTTTAGATTTAGTTTACCCTCCCATGTAAAAGCTAGACCAGTTCTTCCTGACCTTGTTGGCATTACACAATCAAACATATCAATTCCCTCATTAACAGCTCCTAAAATATCTGAAGGGGTGCCAACACCCATTAGATATCTTGGTTTATTTTTCGGAAGAAGATCTGTAGTTTCATTTAAAATTTGAAACATATCAGATTGTTTTTCACCGACCGCTAATCCACCCATTGCATAGCCATCAAAACCAATTTCTATCAATTTATCTATACTCTCTATTCTCAATTCTTTATCTAAACCTCCCTGGGTTATACCAAAAAGAGCTTTTGAATTATTGTTACCAAATTCAATTTTACATCTTTTTGCCCAATGAGTTGATATATTTATTGCTTCAGATAAAATTTTTTTATTACTTGTCTGTTTAGGACATTCGTCCAATACCATCACTATATCAGAATTTATTGCCTTTTGAATTTGAATACTTTTTTCTGGACTAAGTATAATTTTTTTACCATCTAAATGAGACTTAAAGATTGCTCCTAAATTTAAATCTATCTTATTAAACTTTGATAAGGACATAATTTGATAACCACCTGAATCTGTTAATATTGGTTTTTGCCAATTCATAAAACTATGTAATCCACCAAAATTATTTAGTATTTCAATACCTGGTCTTAACAACAAATGATAAGTGTTACCTAAAATTATCTGTGTACCAGTTTTTAAAATATCGTCTGTAAAAATTCCTTTCACTGTTCCTTGTGTACCTACAGGCATAAAAGCTGGTGTATCAATGACACCCCTACTTGTATAAATTTTTCCAAGCCTGGCTTTTTCATCTTGAGCTAGTAGCTCAAAAGAAAATTTAGAGTCTAGCATTTAACTATTTTGATTTAATTGAAATTATCTTGTCAGGAGAAGAAACTGCGCCTGAATTTGGATCACCTTTTTTTATCATATCAATAAATTCCATACCTTTGATCACTTTACCAAAAGCAGTGTATTGTCTGTCTAAATGTGGAGCGGAGTCAAAACAAATAAAGAATTGACTATTTGCACTATTAGGGTCAGCTGATCTTGCTGCCGACAAAATACCCCTTGTATGAGGAATGTCATTAAATTCTGCTTTTAGATTTGGTAATTCTGAGCCTCCTGTGCCGGCTAAGCTTAAATTAAAATTAGAGTTACTAGAATTTCCAAATTTTACGTCTCCTGACTGAGCCATAAAACCTGAAATAACTCTATGAAAAACTACTCCATCATATTTTCCTTCATTAGATAATTTTTCAAATCTTTCAACATGGTTTGGAGCTTTATCCGGGTATAGTTCTATCTCAACCTCGCCATAAGTTAATTTTAAAATCATTAAATTTTTTGCCATTAGTTGATTATTTACTAAACTAAAAAAAATAATAAATAAATAAATAAATTTTTTCATTAACATTTCATTTTTAACATTTTAACAGTATATTTAGATACAAATCTGTCAATGTTCCCACCTAAAAGAGCTATTTCCTTCACAAATTTTGAGGAAATTATTTGATTCTCAACATCAGACATTAAGAACATTGTCTCAATTTTTGAATTCAATTTTTTATTCATTCCTGCTAATTGAAACTCGTACTCAAAATCAGAAACTGCTCTGAGACCTCTTATAATAACTGATGCATTATATCTTTTACATAATTCTATAGTTAAGTTGCTAAAAGATATTACTTTAATTTTTTTCTTATCAAGTTTTAGATCTTTAAACAAAGAGTTATTAATTATGTTTAATCTTTCATCAATTGAAAAAAAATAATTTTTATCAATATTGTCAGTTGTTGCAACCACTAGTTTATCAAATATCTTTAATGATTTTTTGATTACATCTATATGGCCATATGTAATTGGATCAAAAGTTCCTGGATAAACTGCAGTTTTCATTAAATTATATTATCCTCAATCTTTATTACTGAGACGACTTTTTCCTGTCCTGATAATTTTTTAATTCTTACTCCTTGCGTATTTCTACCAGCTATTCTAATTTCTTTTACTGCGCACCTCATCATGCTGCCTTTATCTGTAGATAAGAGTATTTCATCGTCCTCATTAACTACTAAAGATGAGGAAATATTTCCATTTCTTGGTGAATTAATGATGCCAATTATACCTTTGCCACCTCGATTAGTTACTCTGTAGTCTAAATAGGATGATCTTTTACCGTAACCATTTTCCGAGACAGATAATATAAACCTACCAATAGCACTCTTTAATTTTCTATCTCCGTTAATATTTTTTGTATTGATTTGAGTGTTGTCCAAAATAGATAAAGAAATTACTTTGTCTTTATCACTCAATTGAATTCCTTTAATTCCTTTAGATGACCTCCCTTTAAATAATCTTAGTTTTTTTGATTTAAACCTTATACATTTTCCAAATTGAGTACTTAAGAGAATATCCTGATCATCTTTACAAATTTTAACACCAATTATCTTATCCTCTGGATCTAATTTCATTGCAATTTTACCACTATTATTAATATTTACAAAATCCTCTAAAGAATTTTTTCTAACATTTCCTTTTGCAGTCGCGAATATAACCTTTAAATCTTTCCACTCAGTTTCATCCTCTGGTAAAGGCATAATAGAACTAATTGAATGGTGGCTTTTTAGTGGTAGCAAATTAAATATAGATTTTCCTTTAGAAGATGCGGTACCCTCTGGAATTTTATGGGCTTTAATTTTATAGACAAGGCCCTGAGTTGAAAAAAACAAAACAGGCGTATGAGTATTCGCTGTAAAAATTTGGACAACAAAATCATCTTCTCTGGTAGATATACCAGTTTTTCCCTTACCTCCTCTTTTTTGAGCTTTTAAAGAGCTCAATGGCCCCCTTTTTATATATCCTTGATTAGTAATATTAATAACTACATTTTCTTTCTGTATAGTTTCTTCAATATTGTAATTTAAAACAGCATCAATAATTTTTGTTTTTCTTGGTAAAGAAAATTTATCTTTAATCTTTATCAATTCGTCTGTAATTAGTTTATACAAAGCTTTTTTTGAGTTAATTATTTTATTAAATTCAACGATTAATTTTGAAAGTTTATTTATTTCTGTTTCGATTTCTTCTATACCGAAAGCTGTTAATTTTTGTAATTTAAGTTCAAGAATTGCATCAACTTGAGTTCCAGTTAATTGATAAGTGGAGATATTTTTCTTTTTTTCAATTAAATTTATAAATTTAATACTTTTTTTAATTTTCCATTTTTTTAATAGTAGATTTTTTTTTGCGAAATCGGTATTTTTTGAATTCTTTATTATCTTTATAACTTCATCAATATTTTCAACAGCAGCTGCTAATCCAATTAAAATATGGGCTCTTTGTTCAGCTTTTTTTAAATCAAACTTTACTCTTTTGATTACAGTATTTTCTCTAAATTTTAAAAACTCAGAAATAAATTCTTTTAAATTAAGTATCTTTGGCTTGTTATCGACTATAGCTAAAGTATTAAAACCGAATGAACTTTCAATATTCGTTAATTTATATAATTGACGTCTTATAGTTTCTGGTTCCACACCTTTTCTTAATTCAATAACTACTCTAATACCCTCTCTGTTAGACTCATCTCGTAAGTCTCTTATACCTTCGATCTTTTTGTCTCTCACTAACTGAGCAATTTTTTCAATTAATAAAGATTTGTTTACTTGATAGGGAATAGATTTTATAATTAATTTTTCTCTTCCACCTTTTTTCTCTTCAAATTCTATTTCACCCCTTACTTTAAAAGATCCTCTACCTTTGTTATAACCTTGCTTAATTATATCTTTACCAATTATAACTCCTCCAGTTGGAAAATCTGGACCAGGCACATATTTCATTAATTGATTAATTGTAATTTCTTTATTATTTATAAAAGCTACCGTTGCATCAATTATTTCACCAAGATTGTGGGGTGGTATACTTGTTGCCATTCCTACAGCAATACCTCCAGCTCCGTTGACAAGTATATTCGGATATTGCGAAGGCAACACCTCTGGTTCTTTCTCGGTTTCATCGTAATTGCTTCTGAACATTACAGTATCTTTTTCTAAATCCTCTGTTAAAAATTGTGATATACGTCCGAGTTTAGTTTCTGTATATCTCATTGCTGCTGGCGGATCTCCGTCAATAGAACCAAAATTCCCTTGACCAGAGATTAAAGGTAGGCTCATAGAAAAGTCTTGTACCAATCTGACTAATGCATCGTAAACTGACTGATCACCATGAGGATGATATTTACCAATTACATCACCAACAATTCTTGCTGACTTTCTATAAGGTTTTGACCAGTCATATCCACCTTTATACATTGCATATATAATTCTTCTGTGAACAGGTTTGAGACCGTCCCTTACATCAGGTAAAGCTCTACTTACAATTACACTCATTGCGTAAGATAGGTATGATGAGCTCATCTCATCTTGAACAAAAATAGGTTTAAATGATTTATTGTTATCTAGGTTGTTTTTTTCCATTTAAATTAAAAAGGAATTTCATCATCTAAATCGTTACTCGCTTGATTTAGGTTATCATTAGGTAGAGAACTTTTATCGTCAGAAACTAAGTTGGAATTATTTGAGCTGTTTCTCGTATCTAGCATAGTCAAACTAGAATTATATCCTTGTAAAACAACTTCTGTAGAATATTTGTCTTGACCAGTAGCTTCATCTTTCCATTTCCTTGTACTTAATTGGCCCTCTATATACACATTTGCTCCTTTTTTAACATACTGTTGAACTACATTTACTAGTCCTTCATTAAAAATAACAACTCTATGCCACTCAGTTTTTTCTTTACGCTCACCACTGGTTTTATCCTTCCAAGACTGGCTGGTTGCAATACTAAGTCTGGCTACACTTTTACCATTAACCATCTGTTTGATTTCTGGATCTGCGCCTAAACGACCTATTAATTGTACTTTATTTAAACTTCCAGCCATAATATTTTGAATATATTAGATTTTTTTATTGTTAAAAGTCTTAAATTTATATCATATTTGATAACTAAATATAAGGTGATTATTATTTGGAGTAAAATATATGTTGAAAAAAATCGTTGTAAAAGGCGCTAAAGAACACAACTTAAAAAATGTTTCATTAGAAATTCCAAAAGAGAAATTAGTTGTCATAACTGGCCTATCTGGGTCTGGAAAATCGTCTTTAGCTTTTGACACCATTTATGCCGAGGGACAAAGAAGGTACGTTGAAAGTCTATCTTCATATGCCAGACAATTTTTAGATAAAATGAAAAAACCCAATGTGGATTTTATTGAGGGATTGAGCCCTGCTATTTCTATTGAGCAAAAAAATACATCAAAAAACCCAAGGTCAACTGTCGCAACTGTGACTGAAATATACGACTACATGAGGGTTTTGTTCGCTAGAGTAGGTATTCCATATTCACCGTTTACTGGTAAACCTATAAGATCTCAACCAATTAGTGAGATGGTTGATAAAATTAAAAATCTTCCAAAAAATAATACTATTTATCTATTAGCGCCGATAGTAAGAGGTAGAAAAGGTGAATATAAAAAAGAAATCCTAAACTATAAAAAAAGAGGATTTTCAAAAATTAAAGTTGACGGAAAATATTTGAATATTGATGAATTTCCTAATCTTAATAAAAAAGTAAAACACGATATTTCTATAATTGTGGATAGAATTATATTGAATTCTAACTTAGGTAATAGACTTGCTGACAGTGTGGAAACTGCTGTCAATCTTTCAGATGGATTATTAATAGTGGAATATGAAAATGAAACTCTGCCAAAAAAATTTAGAAAAAGAGAAACAATTACTTTTTCTTCTAAATTTTCTTGTCCTGAGAGTGGTTTTACAATTGAAGAAATTGAGCCGAGGTTATTCTCTTTTAATTCTCCTTATGGAGCTTGTGAAGAATGTGAAGGTATTGGTCATAATTTGAATATAGATCCAAATTTGGTTGTTACAGATGAGAAAAAAAGTCTTCAAGATGGTGTAATTGAACCTTGGTCAAAGTCTACATCTTTATATTATGCACAAACGTTAGCCTCTATTGCAAAACATTATAAAGTATCTTTATCCGATTCTTGGAGAAAAATTCCTAAAAAAATTCAAGATATTATTCTTTACGGATCAAATGACGAAGAAATAAAATTTTCATATGACGATGGGTATGAGTCTTACACTACCAAAAAAACGTTTGAGGGAGTGATAAATAACTTAGAAAGACGTTACCTAGAAACTGATAGTGAATGGAAGAGAGAGGAAATTTCTCAATATCAGAGTGAAACTGATTGTGAAAAATGCAAAGGTATGAGATTAAAAGACGAGGCTTTATGCGTAAAAATAAACTCTTTAAATATAAGTCAGGTGACTGAAAAATCAATTGATGAAGCTCAAAAATGGTTTGAAAAATTAGAAAGTGTGTTAAGCGAGAGAGAGAAAAAAATTGCCCAACATATTTTAAAAGAAATTAATGAAAGGCTAAACTTTTTACTGAACGTTGGGTTAAATTATTTGACATTGTCAAGAGAGTCCGGAACCTTATCTGGAGGAGAAGCACAAAGAATAAGATTAGCCTCACAAATTGGATCTGGTTTAACAGGAGTTCTTTATGTTTTAGATGAGCCCTCTATTGGATTGCATCAAAGAGATAATAAAAAATTAATTACCGCATTAAAAAAATTGAGAGACTTAGGAAATACTGTAATAGTTGTTGAACATGATATTGAAACTATGGAAAGTTCTGACCACATAATAGATATAGGTCCTGAAGCAGGACTAAAAGGTGGACAAATAGTTGCAGAAGGTGATGTAAAGCAGATTATTAAAAACGAAAAAAGTATCACCGGTAACTATCTCTCTGGTAAGAAATTTATTGCTATTCCAAAAAAAAGAAGATCAGCAAAAAATGGAAGATTTATAGAAATTAGTGGCGCTAGTGGAAATAATTTAAAAAAAGTTAACTTAAAAATACCAGTTGGTACTTTTACTTGTGTTACAGGTGTCTCAGGTAGTGGTAAATCTACTTTAATTCTTCATACTTTATACAACGCGTTCAATTTGATGTTAAATAAAAATAAAAGTCGTAAAGTGCCGAAAGCATTTACAGGTTTCAAGGGAACTGAATTAATTGATAAAATAATTGATATAGATCAGTCACCGATTGGTAGAACGCCAAGATCAAATCCTGCAACTTATACAGGAGCATTTGGACCAATTAGAGAATGGTTTGCGGGCTTGCCAGAGTCTAAAGCAAGAGGCTACAAAGTGGGAAGATATTCCTTTAATGTAAAAGGTGGAAGGTGCGAAACTTGTGAAGGCGATGGTGTTTTAACCTACGAAATGCATTTTTTACCTGATGTTTTTATACCTTGTGATACTTGTAAAGGAGCTAGATATAATAGAGAAACATTGGAAATTAGATTTAAAAATAAAAATATTGCTGATGTATTAGATATGACAGTTGATGAAGGCTGTGAGTTTTTTGAGAATATTCAGAGTATAAAATCAAAACTTATTACATTAAAACATGTTGGCTTGGGTTATATGAAAATTGGTCAACAAGCAACGACACTATCTGGTGGAGAAGCTCAAAGGATAAAATTAGCAAAAGAATTATCCAAAAGACCAACTGGAAGGACATTATATATACTAGATGAGCCAACAACAGGATTACATTCTCATGATATAAAAAAATTATTAGAAATTTTACAAGCTTTTGCAAATACAGGGAATACTGTTGTTGTTATAGAGCACAACTTAGATGTAATCAAAACTGCAGATCATATTATAGATATGGGTCCAGAGGGTGGTATAAACGGAGGTAAAATAATTGCTGAAGGTACACCAGAAAAAGTTTCTAATGTTAAAGATAGTTATACTGGAAAATTTATAAGGGAAATTATTGGAAATGGTTCAATGAAAAAGACTGCTTAATGATATAATTTATGCTATAAAGAATCATGACTAATATACTTCAGTCGCTCTCTAAAACAGTCCATATGTCACTTCTAATAGCTATTTTACTATTATTAGGACTTCACTATTTTGGTGATGAAATTATAGGATCGAATAGATATTTTTATAGTTGGCTTTTCAGATACTTACATGTTTTATCAGGAATTATGTGGGTAGGTCTATTATGGTATTTTAATTTTATACAAATTCCTTCAATGCCAAACATTCCAGATGAACAAAAACCCGCAATTGGAAAAGTTATAGCTCCAAGAGCTCTGTTTTGGTTTAGATGGGCTGCTCTTGGGACAATAATTACAGGTTTAATAGTAGCGTATTTGCAAGGATATGTGCATGAAGCAATGACATTAGGTATAGGCAGTGATAATCCAAAGAGTACTGCGATTGGGATTGGAATGTGGCTAGGAGTAATAATGGCATATAATGTATGGTTTGTTATATGGCCAAATCAAAAAAAGGCTTTAGGAATAATAGAATGCTCGCCTGAAGAAAAAAGTAAGTCGGCAAAAACAGCTATGCTTTTTTCAAGAGCAAACACTTTGCTATCTTTTCCAATGCTACTATCAATGGTAGCTGCGCAAAATCTATATTAAGGATGTATTTTTTCTTCTTCTTTATCTAAAGTTTTAGAGCTAACTTTTAAAAATTGAAGAATTGGTGAGGCTACAAAGATAGAAGAATAAGTCCCTATGATAACCCCTAAAATCATTGCAAAAGAAAAGCCTCTTAAAATTTCACCTCCTAATACATAAATTGATATTAAAGCTAGTAAGGTAGTCACTGACGTTATTAATGTCCTGCTTAAAGTTTCATTAATTGACAAATTAGAAACATCACTAATACCAATTTTTGTATATTTTAATAAATTCTCTCTAATGCGATCATAAATAACAACTGTATCATTCATTGAATAACCAACTATAGTTAATACAGCTGCTATTATTGATAAATTTATCTCTAAGGATAAAATTGAAAAGATGCCTAAAGTGATTACTACATCGTGAAATAGCGCAACTATTGAGCCTACACTGAATTGCCATTCAAATCTAATCCATATATAAAAAAGCATTGCTGCAAGGGCAAGGGAAATAGCTATCACAGAAGACTCTAGTAATTCAGAACTTACTTTAGGGCCTACATTTTCTATTCGTCTAAAATCAATGTCAGCATTTAGATTATTAGTTAAATTTTGCTTAATTTTAAAAATAAGTTTGTTATCATTATTATATTTTTGCTCAACTTTAATTAAATAGTCCCCTTCTTTACCAAATCTTTTTACATTAACGTCACCCAAATCCATTGAATTTAAAGTATCTCTTAAGGATGAAGCATCAACGGAAGTATCTGTTCTTACTTCGATTAAAGTTCCTCCTTTAAAATCAATACCATAATTTAGCCCCTTAAAGATTATAAAGATCAGACTTAAAAAAAAGATTAAGATTGAAGCAATATTTGCTTTTTTAAATTTTGAAACAAAATTAATATTTTTTAGCATTATATATTTATCTCCTTATTATTGTTCCGTAAAATAATCATAGAAGTCAAGTGTCTTGCTAAAAAATAAGCTGTAAAAAGTGTTGTAACTATTCCTATACCTAATGTAATGGAAAATCCTTTTACTGGACCTGATCCAAATGCAAACAAAATAATCGCTGCTATCAACGTGGTAATATTAGCATCCAAAACTGTAATTTTAGCTTTTGAATACCCTGTATCAAAAGCATGTAAAACTGATTTTTCTGTTTTTAATTCTTCTTTAATTCTCTCAAAAATAAGAACATTGGCATCTACAGCCATCCCTACTGTAAGTATAATTCCAGCGATACCAGGTAAAGTCAATGTAGCTTCTAGAATTGTAAGTATACCAACCAACATTAATAAATTTGCTATTAAAGCTAAATTAGCTATCAGTCCAAAAAGTTTGTATTTATAAAACATATAGACTATCACCAAAATAAAACCAATTATAAGAGATGTAATTCCTGATTTTATTGAGTCCTCTCCTAAATCGGGTCCAACAGTTCTTTCTTCAACAATATTCAAAGGTGTTGGTAAGGCACCTGATCTTAACAATAAAGCTAAATCAGTTGCTTCTTGAAATGTAAAATTTCCAGAAATTACTCCATTACCAGAAGTAATTGGCTCATTGATACTTGGTGCACTTATTATGTTGCCATCAAGTACAATTGCTAATCTTTTTCCAACGTTATCCGTTGTTGCTCTACCAAATTTTTGTGCTCCTAGCCTGTCTAATGTAAAAGAAACAGTAGGTTCATTTCGTTGATTTTTGATACTTGGTTGAGCGTCTATTAAATTTTCACCACTCATTACAATTCTTTTACTTATTTTTAATGACTCCCCATTTTCGGAAATTAATTCATCTATTCCGAATTCTGCATTATCACTTACTAATCTGAAATTTAATTGTGCAGTTTTACCTAATAATTTTTTTATTCTTTCTGGTTCTTTTAGACCTGGCAGTTCAACTAGAATTCTTTTTTCTCCTCTCTGTAAAATAGTGGGTTCTTTTGTACCAACGTCATCTATTCTACGTCTTACGATTTCTATAGATTGTTTTAAAGCAGAATTATTGATTGTTAATAATCCGTATTTTGAGAAAAAAACCTCTATCTGATTTTTATCTACTTTTTTATAATCAAGTTCAAAAGATCTATAAATATCTATATACGGGTTAACAGAATTATCTTTTTTTGAAAAAAAAAGTAATTCAAACTTGTCTACATCTTGGACTTGAAAAGATAAGTTTTTACTATTAATTTTGAAATTTGAGTAATCTAAATTATTATCTTTAAGTAATTTCTTTATAGGTATAACTTTTGATTGTATTTTTTCTTCAATGAGTGAGTCTGAATTGATTTCTAATAATAAATAAGATCCCCCTTGTAAATCTAAACCTAAGTTTACTTTTTTATCTATTATCAGATTCTCTTTTGATTGAAAATTTAAAAGTGAAAAAATTGAGATTAAGAAAAATATTAAATAGATTATTAAGATATTTATTTTGGAAAAGTTTAACACGAAAAAGAATTATTTTTTTACTTCTTCTTTTTTAAGTAAGCTTGTTATTGTTGACCTAATAATTTGTACTTTTGTTCCTTCTCCTATTATAACTTCTATTCTATCGTCTTCCATTACACGATCTACAGTACCTATTATCCCTCCAGAGGTTATAACTTCGTCACCTCTTTTGAGGGAATCGACCATAGCCTTATGATCTTTTACCCTTTTTTGTTGTGGTCTAATTAAGAAAAAGTAAAAAATTACAAAAATTAAAATTAGAGGTATAAACTGTGCTATTCCTTGTCCACTCATGAAACACAATTATAATAAAAGTATAAATTTAACAAGTTAAATTTTGTCAAATTTTATCTAAATTATTCATATATTTTTTTAGAACTCTAGGAATAGTCACTGAACCATCTTGGTTTTGATAATTTTCTAAAATAGCGATCAAAAGTCTCCCAACTGCTAATCCGGAACCATTTAAAGTTCCAACGAAGTCATTAGTATCTTCGTGCTTGTACTTAGCTCCCATTCTTCTTGATTGAAAAGACCCACACGAAGAACAACTTGAAATTTCTCTATACTTATTTTCAGATGGTATCCATACCTCCAAATCAAAAGTTTTTTCAGCACTAAAGCCCATATCGCCTGTAGATAACAAAACAACTTGGTATGCCAATTCTAAATCATCTAATATTTTTTGTGCACATTTTAGCATTCTGTCTAACTCCAAATTACATTTTTTTGGCTCAACTATACTCACTAATTCAACTTTATAGAATTGGTGCTGTCTAATCATTCCTTTTGTGTCTTTACCATAACTACCTGCCTCTTTTCGGAAACAAGGCGTAGAAGCAACAAATCTTAAAGGTAATTCATTTCTATTTAACAACTTCTTTCTAACTAAATTAGTGAGCACAACCTCCGCAGTTGGGATCAAAAATTTTCTTTGGTTGTTACTCTCAAATTTAATTTCAAATTGATCAGTTTCAAATTTTGGAAGTTGACCAGTTCCAAACATTACATCTTCATTTACTATAAGAGGAGGTGAAATTTCAGTATACTTAAACTGATTTGTATGTGTGTCCATCATAAAATTTATTAAAGCTCTTTCTAATAATGCTATTTTATCTTTTAAAATTACAAATCTGGACCCAGATAATTTAATTGATGTATCAAAATCTATATTATTACTTTTTAAACCTATTTCTACATGAGATTTTGGATTAAAAGAGAATTTTTTTATATCACCAAATTTATTAATAATTTTATTTGTTTTTTCATCTTTACCTATGGGAACATCCTCCAAAGCCAAATTAGGTATAATATGCAAAAAATCATTTAATTTTTTTTGAGATATGAGCTGTTCATCGGATACCTTTGCAATTTCTAAAGAGATATTTTTTGATTTTTCAAAATTTGTCTTATCTTTTGTTTTAGATAAAATTTTTTTCTCTTGTTCTAATTTTTCTTTTTTACTAATCAACTCTCGATTATTGGCATCTAACTTCTTAAATACAGATATGTTGAATTCAAAGTTACGATGCAAAAGTTTAGATCTAAATACTTCCAAATTTTTTCTTAGTTCCTTAATATTATGCATTATTTAATTTTCTTCTTTTTTTTTTCTTTCAGTAAATTTTACTGTAAATATTGATAACTCATAAAGTAATAATAAAGGTATTGCCAGCCCAACTTGTGTAATAGGATCAGGAGGTGTTAAAATCGCTGCTAAGGCGAATATTATTACAATTACATATCTTCTTCTATCTCTAAGATAATTTGAGTCTATGGCTCCCACTCTAGCTAGTAAATTAAGTAAAATTGGTAATTGAAAACTTATACCAAAAGCAAAAATAAGCCTCATTATTAATGAAAGATACTCATTTACTTTGGCTTCAAGTTGTATGGGTAAACTTGAATTTGTTCCTAAAGTTTCAAACGATAAAAAAAATTTAATGGCCAATGGCATTACTAAATAATAAACAAGAAGTGCACCAAGCAAAAAAAGTATAGGTGTAGATATCAAATATGGTAGAATTGCTTTTTTTTCATTTTTATAAAGACCTGGAGCAATAAATTTATATATTTGTATTAATAGGACTGGGCTCCCAAGGAAAATCGCGGTAAAAAAAGCTACTTTTATATAAACAATAAATGTTTCGTGTAATGCCGTAAAAATAAGTCTTCTCGAAGTTCCATCATCCTTGACAGCAGCCGCATAAGGTTCAACTAAAAAATTATAGATATGCTCAGCGAATAGATAGGAAATAATAAATACTACAAAAATAAATATTAATGAGTGAAAAAGCCTTGCGCGTAACTCTACAAAATGACTTGTAAATGAACTTGAATCAGCCATTTTTATCTATATCTTTTTTTGTCTTATTATCTTTTAAATTATTGTTCTCTTCAAAATCTATTTCTTTGGTAACTGATGAAACTTCTCTTTGAAGATTATTAAGTGTGCCTTTAATCTTTTTAATATAAATACCAATTTTTTTTAAAGCAACTGGAAATTCTTTTGGACCTAAAATTAATATTGCAATGACTATTACTGATAAGATCTCTAACCATCCAATTTGAGGCATTTCGATTATTTATTTTCAGTATCAGATTTATCTGACTTAGATTGTTCGTCCTGATTATTTGATGAAACATCATCTGACATGCCTTTTTTAAAACTTTTGATACCTTTCGCTACATCACCCATTAAACTTGATATTTTTCCCCTGCCAAAGAGTAAAACAACAAGCACTACAACTATTGCTATTTGCCAGAAACTGATACCCATAATATTAACTATATACAATAAATAGACTTAAATTAATATATTTATTTTTCCTCTTCTGGTGCCTTTTTAATCGCTTCATCAATATCTTCATAAATATTCTGTTTTTCTGATATTGATTGCTCTTTAAAAAACTTTCCAGTTCCAAATATTGATTTATCTATGCTGGATGTATCAATTAGTCCGGCTGATCCCAATTCATCTATAGTTGGCAAATCAGATAATTTTTGAATATTAAAATGATTTAAAAAATTTTCAGTTGTTGCATATTGTATTGGTTTGCCCGGCACATCTTTTCGTCCAGATGGTCTCACCCACTCTAGCTCAAGTAAAATTTCTAATGTGTTACTAGCAAATGATACTCCCCTAATTTCCTCAATTTCGGATCTCGTAACCGGCTGATGATAAACAATTATTGATAATGTTTCTAAAGTTGCTTTAGATAATTTCTTTTGAGTAGATTTTTGTAAAGCCATTAATTTTGATAAATCTTCTGCAGTTCTAAAAGACCATTTATTTTTAATACAAATTAAATTTATTCCTCTTTTTTTGTAAGTTAATTTAAGATTTTCTAAAACCTTTTGTAAATTTGTAGTTGTTTGAATTCTTTTCTCAATCGTTTCAAGATCTAGTGGTTCTGAGGCAGCAAAAAGGATAGCTTCTACTTGTCTTTCAATTTTTGAAGGTGAAGTAGGAAAATCAATTATGTTATTCTTTTTTTTATTTTTCATACTATAATTTTTTAATTAATAGATCATCGAATAGTTTTTTTTGTGAAACTGAAACAACCCTTTCTTTTGTCAACTCTAAACTGGCAGCGAATATTCCTGCTATTCCAGTCTTTTTCATTTTTTTATCAAAATAATACTTAGGTATTAATTCAATCAAATTTTTCCAATTTGTAATTTTATCTAAATTTTTTCTAATTTGTTTTATTCCTTCCTCAGTTGTAAAAACTGGCAACTTAGGAATGCTTATGTTTTGAAAAGTTTTCTGCATTTGAATTGTAGAGTAAGTTTTAAGTAATTCATATAATGAAACATTATATATAGGTGTATTTATTGATCTTATTCCCCCCTTCATGCCTCTTGTAAAAATGTGAACACCCAATCTTTTTTTTCTTAACATTTGGTCTGATAAAATACGAATTAATTCCAATTTTTTTAATTGCAGTTTAAGCTTTTCTGCAACCTCTAATGCTTTAAAATCATCGTCATCTTCATCCGGTAATAGTAATTTAGATTTTAAATACGCTAACCAAGTTGCCATTAATAAATATTCCGATGCAGTTTCTAAATTTAAATTTTGATGATTTTTAATGAAATCTAGAAATTGATCTGCAAGTTTTGTTATAGAAATGTCAGTTAAATCAACTTTTTGAGTTTTGGCTAAATCAAGAAGTAGATCTAATGGTCCACTATAATTTGGTATATTTATAGAAATTTGATTTGATTTTTTTGATTCCATTATTAATTTTACCTTAAAAATTTGTAAAATTCTGAAGTTTTTTTTAAGGTAAAATCATCGATTAATGGCATAGATCTAATCAATTTAAAGTTATCTTTAATATTTCCAGAGCAATATAAAACAAGATTACACCCTGCCTCTAAAGATTTTTTTGCATTTGTAATTAAATCATATTTAAGAGCTTTCATTGAAATATCATCTGATATTAGAATACCTTTAAATTTTATCTGCTTCCTGACTATGTGTTTAATAATTTTGGACGAGTGCGTAGCAACAGAAGTATTGTCAATTTTTTTATAAAGAATATGTGCCGTCATAGCAAATTTTGAATTTAATTTAAAAGGATAAAAGTCGATTTGATTTAATTTCTTTATACTCAAGTTTATTTTTGGCATTTTTTTATGACTATCTAAACTAGCTGCGCCATGGCCTGGTATATGTTTCATAACACTTGCAACTTTATTTAAATGTAAATATTTAATGGTATATCTTCCTAATTCTTTTACTATTTTTCTATTTTTTGAGAAGCTTCTTCTTCCGATAACTTTATTAGTATTGTTTCTAAGAACATCTAACACAGGTATTGTATTAATATTAATACCTAAGTCTTTTAAAATTTTAGCCAATTTAAAAATATATATTTTTAAAATTTTAATGCAAAATTTTTTATCTATTTCAAATAGTTTTCCAAAAAAATGAGCATTAAGATCATGATTTATTAAATTACTTAATCTGGAAACCGTATCCCCCTCTTCGTCAATCATAATTGGAAACGACTTATTTTTAGTCAGTTTCCTAATTTCTGACGTCATTCTTTTTATTTGTTTAAAAGATTTTAGATTTCTTTTAAATAAAATAATTCCCCAAGGTTTTTCTTTCGATAAAAGTATTTTTTCTAACTTTGAAATTTTTGTTCCCTTTATACTTACAATTATTGCTTTTCGTTTCATTTTATCTTTATCAAATTCCAGAAACTTCTTTTTTTACCTTCGTTAATTTCATTTTCAAAAGAATTATTAAACTCAATAACATTATCAGTATCATTTTTCAAAATTGGTAAATTAAAGGATTTTTCTTTAATTATTTGATCTATATTTGATCTATTATAAATCTTATTATCTGTATTTCTACTAGAGGTATAATATTTCAAAATAAAAAAAATAAAAACTATTGTAATCACAAGCATTAATAAATTAATAAATTTGTGCATCACATTTTTTCAGGGAGTGATACTCCAAGAATTTTCATTCCATTTTTTATAACTATTGATGTAAGGTAAATAAAAACTAAGGTCTCTTTTCTTTTTATTTTTCCGTTTTCAATAAATTTAAATTTATCGTCCTCATTTCCTCTACTCCAATATGAATGAAATAAAGTTGATAGCTCATATAAATAAAATGGAATTTTGTGAGGTTCAAATTTTTGAGCTGCAGACTCAATTATTTTTGGCCATTCAAAAATTTTTCTAATAATTTTTATCTCATAAATATTTGGATCAAATGTCTCGGGATCTGCAAAAATACTCTCATTTAACTCTTTATTTATGTTGCGTGTAATTGAGTTAATTCTAGCATAAGCATATTGTACATAAAAAACTGGATTATCTTTTGTTTTTTCTTTTACTTTTTCAAAATCAAAATCTAACTCGACGTCATTGCTTCTACTTAACATCATAAATCTTATTGAATCTTTATCAACCTCATTTAATAGATCCTGTACAGAAATAAAGTCTCCTGCTCTTTTTGACATTTTAAATGGTTTACCTTTTTTATAAAGTTTGACCAATTGACATACTTTACAATTAAGTTTCACTTTTTTTTCTGATAGGGCTGTCACTGCAGATGTAATTCTTTTTATATACCCAGTATGATCAGCTCCAAGTATATTAATTAAATTATTGTAATTTCTATTAATTTTATTTAGATGATACGCAACATCATTTGCAAAATATGTCCATGAACCATCATTCTTTTGTAATGCTCTGTCGGTATCATCTCCAAACGTGGATGATTTGAATATAAGTCTTTTAACTTTTTTCCAATCTTTAACAGACTCACCTTTTGGCCGATCTAAAAAGCCTTCCTCTACAAAATTTTTACTTTGAAGGAACTGTATTGCTTTATTTACTAAATCTTTTTTAACAAGCTCGGTCTCTGAAATAAAATTGTCATGTTCTATTCCAAGATTTTTTAAGTCATCTTTAATTAAATTCATTGATTCTTTTAAAGAAAGTTTTTTTAGTTCTTCAAAAGAACCTTCAAAATTTTCTATATTGATTTTTTTTTGATTTTTAATAATTTTTAACGCAATTTCTTTTATATAATTACCAGGATATAAATGCTCTTCATTTTTAAATTTTTCTTTAAATTTAATTTCTCTTATTCTTAAATAAACTGATTCAACAAAATTTCTGATTTGATTTCCATAATCGTTGATATAGTATTCTTTATCAACTTTATTACCATTAAATAATAGCAGATTTGACAACACGTCTCCAAAAATTGCGCCTCTACAATGGCCTATATGCATTGGCCCTGTAGGGTTTGCTGAAACAAACTCAACATTGTATCTTTTGCTAGATCTTGTTGAGCCATATGTTTTTTTATTTTTAAAAATATTATTAATATTCAAAGCTAAACCTTTATTAGATAGTTTTATATTTAAAAATCCAGGGCCAGCTATCTCAATATTTTCAATATGATCTATATTACTTAATAATAATTTTTTTATTTCTTTTGCTAAATCTTTAGGATTTAGTTTATTAACCTTCGATAACACTAAAGAAATATTTGTTGATAAATCAAAATTAAAATGCACAGGGGGAACTTCTAAACTAACATCTTCTAGATGTTCTGTATTTAAAAGTTTTAGAGATTTTTTATTTTTTATTACGATCTCATTTATTTTTAATAGATAGTTTTCGAATATATTCATTTAATCTTATTATACAGATTTATTGCATATCTATCTGTCATACCAGCAATAAAATCACAAATAGTTCTTACAATATCGGACTTATCATACTTACCAACATTTATATATCTGTTCGGATTTTTTTTTATAGACAAAAATAATTTTCTTATAATTTTTTTTCCATTGCGTGTATTTGCGATTACACTTTTATGAAAATACATTTTTTTTCTTAAAAAAATCTTTATATTCTTATCAAAGTTTTTCATTCGTTTTGAAAAACAAATAATAGGATATTTAGATTTATAAACACTATTCAGATCATTAATTTTATATTTTTTGATATTTTTTTGCGTAGTTTGAATTATATCTTTCACCATTTCATTTATTATTTCTCTTATTATTTGTCTTATTATTAAATCTATAGAATAAGATTTTATTTTTTTTTTATGTTTTAAGATGATTTGATTTAAAACTGGTATTTTCTCAAGATCCTGTAAGGTAAATAAGTTTGATTTTAATCCATCCTCAACATCATGACTATTATAAGCAATATCATCCGATATCGATGCAATTTGAGCCTCTAGAGATGGGCTTAAAGAAAATTTAATTTTATTTTTAAAATAATTTTTTCCTAAGATTTTGTCATATTTTTTTAAATTTTTAATTGGACCGTTGTGTTTTAATAGCCCATCTAATGTTTCAAAAGTTAAATTAAGACCTTTAAATTCATAATATCTATTTTCTAAAAATAAAATTGTTCTAATTGTTTGAATATTATGATCAAATCCACCGTAAGCCTTCATGCAATTATTTAATGAGTCTTCTCCGGCATGTCCGAAAGGTGTGTGCCCTAAATCATGAGCCAAACTAATAGTTTCACACAAATCCTCGTTTAAATTAAAATATTTTGATAATGTTCTTGCTATTTGAGCTACTTCAAAAGAATGAGTGATTCTTGTTCTAAAATGATCTCCAGAAGTATTTATGAATACTTGTGTCTTGTGTTTTAACCTTCTAAAAGCGGTTGAATGAATTATCCTGTCTCTATCTCTTTGAAAGTCTGATCTTAGATGTGTTTTTTTTTCTTTAAAAAACCTTCCCTTTGAAATTATAGGTACAGCTAACTTAGATAATATTTGGATTGAATTTTTTTGCATGCTAACTATATAGAATATATACTAAATATTTATGGAAAAAAAATTAGAATTTACACACAGCGCGAAAAACCAAATTGAAAAAATCACTAAAAAAGAAGCAAAAAAATATTTTAGGATCACTGTACAAGGTGGTGGTTGCTCAGGCTTCAAATATAATTTTAGTTTTGCTGACAAAATAGAGGATGATGATATTTTATTTGATAAAGCAATAATTGATAAAGTTTCACTGAATATTATTGCAGGTTCCAAAGTAGATTTTAAACAAGAGATGATAGGCGAGTCATTTTTGATTATCAATCCTAAAGCCACAGCTTCCTGTGGCTGTGGATTATCTTTTTCAATTTAATGAAAATTATTTCCTGGAACGTAAATTCAGTAAGAGCAAGAATCACTAATATTCTTGATTACATTCAAACCAGTAAGCCAGATATTTTGCTGCTACAAGAAATTAAAACTCAAGATGAATCATTCCCATATGAAGATTTTAAAAAAATTGGTTTTGAATCTCATGTTAATGGCCAAAAAAGTTATAATGGCGTAGCTATAATCTCAAAGGTTAAGGTAGCGAATGTTAAAAAAAATTTTATAAATGATGAACTTAAACAATCTAGGATTATAAAAGGTGAAATTCACATAAATAAAAAGAAAATTAATATTATTAATGTTTATGTGCCAAACGGCAATCCTATTGAAACTGAAAAGTATGATTATAAAAAAAAATGGTTAGACAAATTTATTTTGAATATAAAAAAAGAATTAGATAAAAATTCAAACATCTTAATCGCAGGAGATTTTAATATAATTCCTGAAGAAAATGACGTATATGATTTTAAAAGATATGAAAATGATGCTTTAGGTAAATTAGAAATAAGAAAAAAATTTCGAGAGCTATTGAATTTAGGCTTCAAGGATACATATCGGTTTATAAACAAAAATAAAGTAGAATATACTTTTTGGGATTATTTTGCAGGCTCTTGGCAAAAGAATTATGGAATGAGAATTGATCATTTTATTTTATCAAATAACATATTAGAAAATATTAAATCCATTAATATTAACAAAAAACCACGGTCTAAAACAAAACCCTCAGACCATACTCCTATTGAATTAATTATTAATTAGCTCTCCCATATATATCTTCATAACGAACTATATCGTTTTCCCTAAGAATAGAACCTAACTGAGCCTCCATAATTTTGACTGGTTTATTATTAGGGTTTTGGATTCTATGTATAGATCCTTTAGGTATAAAGATTGTATCATTGGGTTTTTTTTTAAAAATCTTTTTATTAAGTGTAATTTTAGGATTTCCTTGAGCTATAACCCAATGTTCAGATCTATAGAAATGTTTCTGCAAACTTAAAATACCTTTTGGCTTTACGTAAAGTTCTTTTATTAAAAAATTGTTTCCACTGTATAAATTTATATAATTGCCCCAAGGTCTATAAAAGATATTTTTTTTTCGAAAGTATTTCATTTTATTCTTCTTAAACATTAAAAGTATCTCTTTCCAACTGCCCAGGTCAGACCAAGGAATATTCAATTTTATTGCATTAATATTTTTTATTCTTTCTAAAATTGCGTGATCAAATGACTTGGAGGGATTTTTTAAAAATGCTTTTTTATTTAAATGATACGTTTTACCTTTTATTTTACATTTTGTTATTGATAATAAAGTACAATTATAAATTTTTTTTTGATATTTTTTGAAATTATTTAGTAATGAATCTTTTCTTAAAAAAAACATACCTGAATTCCAATAACCACCTTTTTTAATTAAATTTTTTGCTCTAGATACATTTGGTTTTTCGATAAATTTAGAAACTTTTTTTATTTTTTTAGTTTTTTTAGTCAAAAAATAACCAAATTGATCCGAAGGGCCGCTAGGTTTTATTCCAAAGATAAAAATATTTTTACTGTTTAAAAATTTTTTATATTTCATAATTTCATTATTAAATCTATCGGCTTTTTCAATTAAATGATCTGCTGATAGAAAAATTAGTGGTTGCTCATTAGGAATATCTTTGACCATAGCTGATGATAAAATAGCTGGCCCTGTGTTTTTTTTATACGGCTCTAAAACTATCTTGTACTTTTTGATACCATTTTTTCTTAAACATTTTTTTATTTCATTTAAATATTTAAAATTAGTACTAATAATAGGATAATCAAAAATTGAATTTTTAACTCTCTCTAAAGTTTTTCCAAATAATGTCCATCCACCAAAATCAATGAATTGTTTAGCTTGATGATTTTTAAAATTCGGCCAGAGCCTAGTCCCAGAACCTCCGCACAGAATAACAGGTCTGATTTTCATTAAATTTTCGAGTAATCTTTAACTTCTTTTCTCTTTCCTGGATGTGTTGGGGCTCCTAAATAAGCTGGTCCAACTGTTTGAGCATACTTCCAAAGAGTACCAGAACCAAATTGAGATTTTTTTAGATTTCCACTTTTTTCTCCTAGCAATTAATTGTGTTTTTGTAAGTCGAACATTTATTGTTCCTTTTTTTGCATCTATATCTATTGTATCTCCATTTTTTAACAAAGCGATAGGTCCTCCTAAAGCAGCTTCAGGCCCGACATGTCCAACACAAAATCCTCTGGTTGCACCTGAAAATCTTCCATCTGTTATTAAAGCAACTTTTTCACCTTTTCCTTGTCCGTAAATTGCGCCTGTTGTTGACAACATTTCTCTCATACCTGGTCCTCCTCTAGGTCCCTCATATCTTATTATTATAACATCGCCATCTTTATATTTTTTTGTTTGTACAGCTTTCATTGCGTCTTCTTCATTGTCAAAACATCTTGCCTTACCAGTAAATTGCAATTTTTTTAATCCTGCAACTTTTACAATGGCTCCTTCTGGAGCAAGGTTTCCCTTCAATCCAACTACACCACCATCTGGTGATAAAGGTTTATTATATTCCCTTAAAACCTTTTGATCTTTATTAAATTTAACATCTTTTAAATTTTCTTTCATAGTTTTGCCTGTCACTGTTAAACAATCTCCATGAATATATCCGCCGTCGGATAAAGTTTTAAGTAACATGGGCACACCTCCAGCCTCCCACATATCTTTAGCAACATATTTTCCTCCAGGTTTCAAATCTGCAAGATAAGGAGTTTTTTTAAATATTTTAGCTACATCCATTAGATCAAATTTGACACCTATTTCATTCGCTAAAGCGGGTAAATGAAGTGCGGCATTTGTTGAACCACCAGTAGCAGCAACAATTGTAGCAGCATTTTCTAAAGATTTTTTTGTCACTATTTCTCTGGGTTTAATTTTTTTTTCTAATAAATTCATAACCGCTTGACCACTCTCGAATGCATATTTATCTCTTTCTTCATAAGGAGCTGGCGTACCAGCCGAGTAAGGTAAAGCAAGTCCTATGGCCTCAGATACACAAGCCATTGTATTGGCAGTGAACTGACCACCACATGCACCGGCACTTGGACATGCTACAAGTTCTAACTCTCTTAATTCTTCTGAAGACATTTTTCCAGATGAATGTTTTCCAACTGCTTCGAAAACATCTACGACTGTTACATCTTTCCCTTTAAATTTTCCGGGCAATATTGAGCCACCGTAGATAAATACACTAGGAACATTCAATCTTAACATGGACATCATTAGCCCTGGTAATGATTTATCACATCCAGCGATACCTACTAGTGCATCGTAACAATGCCCTCTTACTGTCAACTCAGCGGAGTCTGCTATTACTTCTCGAGAAATTAGGGATGATTTCATACCTTCGTGACCCATAGCTATACCATCAGTAACAGTAATAGTGCAAAATTCTCTTGGTGTCCCTCCTGATTGTTTAACACCTTTCTTTACTGATTGAGCCTGTCTCATTAGTGCAGTGTTACAAGGTGCTGCTTCATTCCAAGTAGATACAACACCTACAAAAGGTTTTGCAACATCTTGCTCTGTTTCACCCATAGCATAATAAAAAGATCTGTGAGGTGCTCTGTCAGGTCCCAGAGAGGTATGACGACTAGGTAGTTTTTTTTTATCTATTTTAGACATTTAATTAATACTAGATACAATACTTCTTAATTTTTCATCTTCAATAGTTAATTCTTTAACTAAATTTTTATCATTTTGCACAATTGCTTTAGGTGCATTTGTCACATAAGCCTTATTTTTAAGCTTGTTATTTAAACCTATAATCTGCTTATTAATTAAGTCTATTTTTTGTAAAATTCTCTCTTTTTGAGAGGCTAAATTAACATCTTGATTAAAATTTAAAGAAATTTTTTCATTAAGAACTAAAATATTGACTGAATTTTTGTCTATAGGTTTAATCTTGATTATATTGTTTACTCTACCAACTTGTTTAATTAAATCTAAATTTGAATTCACTAATTTTTTTAGCTTACTTGATTTTTCACTAAAAAAAACATCACAATATAGCTTTGGAATAATTTTTAACTCAGCTTTGGTAGATCTAATACTAGAAATTAAATCAATTAAATTATTAATATCATTTTGATTTTTAACAAATTTGTTAATTTTTTTATAATCCGGCCAACTTGATGAGATCAAATAATCTTTAAAAATCTTTTTGTAATTATTAATAAACCATAAGTTTTCTGTGAAGAACGGAATGAAGGGATGAAGCATTTTAAGAATATTTGCCATCATAAATGATGAAAATACCTTAGCCTCTTTAACATCTTTTTTATTTTTTGAATTAAAAACAGGTTTTAAAAACTCTAAATACCAGTCACAATACAGGTGCCAAACAAATTGATAAACATGTTTAGCTGCTTCATCAAACCTGAAAATTTCAATATTTTTAGTAACTAGATTTTGTGTTCTTATAAATTCATTAAATATCCAATGATTAATAGAGAGTTTTACTGATTTTAAATTTATTTTTTTATCTAATTCACAATTATTAAGTCTTAAAAAATTATTTGCACTCCAAATTTTCGTTATAAAGTTTCTGTTACCCGTAACTCTGTCTTTTGATAATTTTACATCTCTACCAGGCGATGCCATTGATATTAGTGTAAATCTTAAGCTATCAGCACCATATTCATTTATTAGTTCTAATGGATCAATTACATTTCCTTTTGACTTCGACATTTTTTGACCTTTTTCATCTCTAACAAGTGCATGAACATAAACTTTATGAAATGGAGTATTTTTATTAAAATAATTTCCCATCATCATCATTCTTGCTACCCAAAAGAAAATGATATCAAAACCTGTAACTAAAACTGAAGTTGGATAAAACTTTGCTAGATATTTAGTTTTGTTAGGCCAGCCAAGTGTTGCGAAGGGCCATAATGCAGATGAAAACCATGTATCTAAAACGTCAGTTTCTTGTTTCAGATTAAATTTTTTGTTTTTATTTTTTTTCTTAGCAAGTAGCAAAGCATCTTTTGTATTTTCAGCAACAAAAATATTGCCCTTATCATCATACCAAGCAGGTATTCTATGACCCCACCAAATTTGTCGTGATATACACCAGGGCTCAATTTCATTCATCCACTGAAAAAATGTTTTTGACCAATTACTCGGAAAAAAAGAAGTTTTTCCTTTTTTTACAATCTCAATTGGTTTCTTTGATAATTTTTTTGCATCAACAAACCACTGCTCTGTTAGAAGTGGCTCAATAATACTATTTGATCTGTCTCCATATGGAACCTTATTTTTAATATTCTCAATTTTTATAAGATTTCCGCTTTCTTTTAATTTATTTACTAATAATTTTCTAGCTTCAAATCGATCTAATCCAATAAAATCTTTAATACCATTCTCGTTTATTTTTCCATTTTTTTCAAAAATATTTATTATTTCTAATTTATTTCTTTTTCCAACCTCATAATCGTTAAAATCATGCGCAGGAGTAATTTTGACTGCTCCTGAACCTTGTTCTGGATCTGCATAATGATCTGTAATAATTTTAATTGATCGATTAACTATAGGGATTATTACATATTTACCAACTAAGTTTGAGTATCTTTTATCTTTAGGGTTTACCGCTATAGCTGTGTCTCCCATCATGGTTTCAGGTCTAGTTGTAGCAATTGTTATTTTTTTGTCAGAATTTTCGATAGCATAATCTATATAATATAACTGAGATTGAACGTCCTTTTGATCAACCTCTAAATCAGAAATAGCTGTTTGTAATTGAGTATCCCAATTTACCAGTTTTTTATCTTTATAGATTAATTTACTATTATAAAGGTCCACAAAAACTTTTATTACTGCTTTCGATAAATCTTTATCCATTGTGAATCTTGTTCTTGACCAATCACAAGAGCAACCTAGTTTTTTAAGTTGATCAAGAATTATTCCACCAGACTTATTTTTCCATTCCCATACTTTTTTAATAAATTTTTCTCTACCTAAGTCTTTTTTTTTAATTCCTTCTTTTTCGAGATTATTTTCTACCACAGCCTGAGTAGCAATTCCTGCATGATCTGTGCCTGGCTGCCACAACGTTTCTAAACCTTTCATTCGATTAAATCTTACTAGAACGTCTTGTAAACTGTTATTCAAAGCATGTCCCATATGAAGTCTGCCAGTAACATTTGGAGGAGGTATTACTACAGAAAATTTTTTGTTTGATTTTGTTTTTTGAGGTTTAAATAAACCTTTTTTAATCCAAAAATCAGATATTTTTTTTTCTTCTTTTATGTGATTGTACTTTTTAAATTCCATTTTATTAGCTAAATTCAATATTTACTTTATATCAAAACGACTTCAACCTAAAATAGTTAGATTTTGCTTTATTAAAATTAATAAATGATTTAAATAAATCTATATATGGCCACGTGGCGGAATGGTTACGCAGAGGATTGCAAATCCTTTTATCCCAGTTCGATTCTGGGCGTGGCCTCCAAAAAAATAAGTTGTCTTATTTGACTAAAAAAAGTATGTTCGCTACTATTCCTCGGTAGCTCAGTTGGTAGAGCAGTTGACTGTTAATCAATTGGTCGCAGGTTCGAGTCCTGCCCGAGGAGCCAACTAACCAACTTTTTCAAATTTTGAAGTATTATTTAAAATTTGCAATATTTTTTCTTTTTGAGTTCTAGATAAAGATGAAAATGTTCTGCTTAAAAAAGAGTAATTAAGATCATCATTACCCTCCTCACCTGTACTTATATCTTTAAATTCTTTAAAATCTTCAAAAAAATAAATAATCGGAACTTTTAAAAATTGTGATAATTGCATTAATCTATTTGAACTAACTCCGTTAGTTCCTTTTTCATATTTTTGAATTTGTTGAAATGTAACGTTTATAGCTTGTGCAACTTTAGTTTGTGTTAAGCCTAGTGATAATCTTCGCATTCTTAGTTTTTTACCTAAATGAATATTGAAATTTTCTTCCATAGAACTCCCTTAATTTTTAATGATAAAACCTCAAAATGAACTCTTTGGCAATACATATTATTTTTTTTTTTGGGGGGGTCTGAAGCATAAAAAAACATATATTTAGTATTGACTAAATCAAAAAAATGAAGTGGTAAATTTAATTATTTTACCTTTTTTAACCTATACTCCCAATATCCAGTTTTATCGAATGCTGCTTTTACCCAGAGAAATGTATCTTCTTCGTACCAAATATCCGTATTAAGCTTTTTATCTTTTGATAAACTCGGATCTGCTGAACTAAAATTAAATCTTAAAGTCTTATAAGTTTTATCTCCTATCTTTACATTTTCTTTGCCAAGGAATTTAACTTTTTGTTCGATTATTCGTCCAGAGACTGCACTAATTTGAGCTTTCTTTTGAACAATTTCGTGATTCCACCACGTGCCAATAATCATTTCTTTATCTGCCTTACCTTTGTACGAAGAACCATTAATAATCAAGTTTTTATCTATTGGATCAATTGTTATATTGACGTACTTTTCTTTTTTGTTTTGATTTGTTTCTGAGTTAAAACTCAAAAATATACCTTTTTGATAATTTTCGACTCCTTTGGCATAATATTTGTAAAGATCTACACCAAATTTTGTAATTTTAAAATTGACTTCATTGTTTATAGTAAGATTGTCACCATTTCTCATAAATTTGTACTTATGATATCCAATTAATTTGTTGTTTCTAAATAATTCATATTCCAAGTAATTATATTTAGAATAGTGATCGACATGAGCACTGGTTTTGAAAGAGAAAAATAATATTAAAGCAATTGAAAGTATATACTTTTTCATATATTTAATGATATGGATACTAATTCTGTAATAACTCAAATTGGAAATACACCATTAGTAAGACTAAAACAAGCCTCAGAATTGACTGGATGTAATATTTATGGAAAAGCGGAGTATTTAAACCCAGGAGAGTCTGTAAAAGATAGAGCGGCACTCTTTATTGTTGAAGACGCATTAAAAAGAAAACTTATATCAAAAGGGGGAACTATTGTCGAAGGAACTGCTGGAAATACTGGAATTGGTTTAGCAGTTGTTTGTAAAGAATACGGACTTAAACTTAAAATAGTAATTCCAAATACTCAATCAGTAGAAAAAAAAGAAACTCTTAGAAAGCTTGGAGCAGAATTAATAGAGGTCGATGCCGTGCCATTTTCCAATCCAAAAAATTATATAAAACAATCTAAACAGATTGCAGAGGATTTAGCTAAAAAAAGTAAAAATGGAATTTATTGGGCAAATCAATTTGACAATATTATTAATACAGAAGCTCATATCAAAACAACTGCTGAGGAAATATGGAGTCAAACAGCTGGTTCGGTTGATGGTTTCGCTTGTGCAGTAGGTACAGGAGGTACTTTAGCTGGTGTTTCGATAGGACTAAAAAATAAGAATAAAAATATAAAAATAGGTCTATCTGATCCGATGGGTTCATCTCTTTACTCTTATATAACTAAAAAAAAATTAGAAAGTTCAGGAAATTCAATAACAGAAGGAATAGGAACAGGGAGGATTACTAAAAATTTTGATAAAGCACTAGTGGACGAAGCTTTTCAAAGTGACGATACTGAAGCATTAAATTTAGTTTACGATTTAATTGAAAAACAAAAAATTGTTTTAGGTGGATCCTCAGGAATTAACATTGCTGGTGCAATTAAATTAGCAAAAAAAATGGGTCCGGGCAAAACAATTGTTACTATTCTTTGTGATCACGGAAAAAGATACGCAAGTAAAATCTTTAATAAGGAGTTTCTTAAAAACAAGAATTTACCAATTCCCAAGTGGTTATAAAATCTGACTTAAAAATAATTTAGTTCTATCTGATTTAGGTTTTTCAAAAAACTCTTTGGTTCTAGCTCTCTCAACAATTTTTCCTTCATCCATGAAAATCATGTAATCTGCAACTTCTTTGGCAAATCCCATTTCATGAGTAACTACAATCATAGTCATACCACCTTTGGCTAAATCAACCATTACATCTAAAACTTCTTTAATCATTTCTGGATCAAGAGCTGATGTTGGTTCATCAAATAACATTATTTTAGGTTCCATACAAAGAGCTCTTGCTATAGCAGCTCTTTGTTGTTGACCTCCTGAAAGTTGACCAGGGAATTTTAGTGCTTGATCATCTATTTGTACTCTAGTTAAATTTTTCATAGCAATTTCCTCTGCTTCTTTTTTAGGAAGTTTTTTTACCCATATTGGGGCGAGTGTGCAGTTATCTAAAATTGATAAGTGTGGGAACAAATTGAATTGTTGAAACACCATTCCAACCTCTGCTCTTATTTTTTCGATATTTTTAGTGCTTTCAGAAAGCTCTGTTCCATCAACTACGATATTTCCTTCTTGGTGCTCCTCAAGTCTATTTATACATCTAATTAATGTTGATTTTCCAGAGCCAGATGGACCACAGATAACTATTTTTTCTTGCGGTGCAACTTCAAGATCTATATCTTTTAATACTTGAAATTTATCAAACCATTTATTAACTTTTTTTAACTCTATTATTTTACTCATTTTATCTTTCTGTACTTAATTGTTTTTCAAGATTTTGGCTATATCTACTCATTGCATAACATATTATCCAAAAAACTAAACCCGCAAAAACGTAACCCTCCATTGCCATTCCAAGCCATTTTGGATTAGTTTTAGCTAAGCCTATCATACCTGCTAGTTCCATCAACCCTACTACAAAAATTAATGGTGTGTCTTTTACTAGTGCTAAAAGTGTGTTTGCTATTCCAGGAATTACAAGTTTTAAAGCTTGAGGTAAAATAATTAATAGATTCATCCTCCAATAGCCCATTCCTAAAGACCTGGCTGCCTCGTATTGGCCTTTTGGCAAAGCTTGCAAACCTCCCCTAACAACCTCGGCCATATAAGCTGCTTCGAATAAAGTAATCGCAATTAGAACTCTAATTAATTTATCAATGAAAGTTCCATCAGGTAAAAACATTGGAAACATTACTGCTGACATAAATAAAACCGTTATAAGAGGTACCCCCCTCCATAGCTCTATGAATCCGATTGATATATATTTTATTGCAGGTAAAGATGACCGTCTGCCCAAAGCTAAAAATACACCTATCGGAAAACAAAAAAGAATAGCAAAAGCAGATATTATAAAAGTTAGGGACAATCCTCCCCAGGCAGCACTTTCAACATATTCTAAACCAAAACTGCCTCCCGATATTAGTTTAATACCAAAAAATGGATAAACAAATATTAAAAATAAAATAAAATATTTTTTGATTTTTGTTGGAACAAAAAATGAAACTCCGACTACCGCAAATAAAATTAAAAATGCTGAATTTATTCTCCATTGTTCGGCATTTGGATAAAGGCCATACATAAATCTATTAAACCAAACTTTAATAAACACCCAACAAGCGCCATCGCCAGTGCAATCCTCTTTAGTATTACCTACGAAATTTGCATCTAAAATGAACCAATTTAACAATGGAGGTATTGATTTTACGATGATAAAAACTGTTAAAAGAGTTAGTAAAGCATTAAAATTACTTGAATTGATGTTTTTATTTAGAATATCTAAAGATCTATAGCCACTAAATTCGATTCTGATTAAATAAAGTCCTGTAAAACCTAAAATTAGAGGTAAAAAATAGCTTAGTTGAGAAGGCAAAAAACTAAAAAGGTTATAATTAAAGAAAGCGTTCACAAAAACATCAAAAATACTTATAAACGCAAGCACTAAGCCTGTTGGTAAAAATGTTTTAATATTTTGTTTTGATGGTTTAGTTATAAATTTCATTATTTTTCCTTTATAGCCATTTTTTTATTATACCAATTCATAAATATTGAAATTGAGATACTTAATGTTAAATAAGTAAGCATTGTAATTGATATTATTTCAATCGCTCTCCCAGTTTGCATCAACGCAGTTCCTGCAAATACCAAAACAATGTCTGGATAAGCTATAGCTGCAGCTAGAGAAGAATTTTTGGTAAGATTTAAGTATTGGTTTGTTGTCGGTGGAATTATAATTCTCAAGGCTTGGGGCATTACAACAAGTTTTAAGACTTGATTCTTATTTAGTCCAATACTTGCAGCTGCCTCTTTTTGACCTTTACTAACTCCTAAAATTCCAGCTCTTACATTTTCTGCAATGAAAGTTGCTGTATACATCGATAGAGCTAAAGCTAAGGCAATTAATTCAGGAATTATACTTACTCCACCTTCATAAGTGTATACTGTCGGTGATAATTGTTTTAAGACTGGATATTCAAAAGTTAGTGAAACACCAAGCAATAGAAATGTGATCAATGGTATGAATAAAAATATCAAAAAAGATATAGTAAAAACAGGTATTTGTTTTCCAAACTGATCTCTTTGTTTAGTCGCATAAGATTTGACAAAATAAATTGCTATCATAGCCACAATGATTGATAACAAAAAAACATTAAAGTTAGTCCATATAAATTTTGGTACATACCAGCCTTTAATAGTTAAAAAAGATATATCGTTAAAACTAATTCCGTTTTCAGGTAAAGGGAGCGCTCTTAAAGCAGCGAAATACCAGAAAAAAATTTGTAAAATTAAGGGTATATTTCTAAAAATCTCAACGTACCATTCTGCTACTTTGGCAATTAAATAATTATCTGATAGCCTAGATACACCTACTATTACTCCTGCTATCGTGGCAAAAAATATTCCAATTACAGAAACCAAAATAGTATTTAATAATCCAACTAAAAAAGCCCTGCCATATGAATGAGAGCCATCATATTCGATCATTGAAAAAGTAATATCAAACGAGGCTTCTTGATTTAAAAAACCAAAACCAAATGAAATTCCTCTATTGCCCATGTTACCTTGGGCGTTTATCGCAAAGTATGTTATTATAGAAAGTAAGGCAAAAACAGTAATTAATTGAGGAATTAAATCTCTAATTTTTTTGTTTTCGATGTTAAATTTTTTAAGATTCATTTAATTTGTGAGAATAAAAAAAAGGGCCAGATAAATCCAGCCCTTTTTAATTTAATTAGCAATTATCTTGCTGGTGGTACATAAAGAATTCCACCTTTTGTCCATAATTGATTTGGACCTCTATTAGGTAAAATTCCAGTATCAGCTATATGTTTTTTGTAGCTTTCACCGTAGTTACCAACTTGCTCGATAATTCTTAAGCTCCAGTCATTATCTAAACCAAAAGCAGCACCTAATTCACCTTCCGAACCTACTAATCTTTTAATAGCCGGGTTCTCAGAGTCTTTTAGGCTAGAAGCGTTTGATGAATTAACACCATACTCCTCTGCTTCGATCATAGTATTTAAAGACCATCTAACGATATCTTCCCATACTGAATCCCCTTGTCTTACAACAGGACCTAATGGTTCTTTGGAAATCGTTTCAGGTAATACTTTGTGCTCATCTGGATTTGACATTTTTGTTCTTTGTGCCGCTAAACCAGATTTATCAGTCGTATAAGTATCACATCTTCCAGCATCATAAGCTTGAACAACTTCGTCCGCTTTTTCAAACGCGACTGGTTCATACTTGATGTTTTTAGAATTGAAGAAGTCTCTCATGTTAAGCTCAGTAGTTGTACCTGTATTTGTGCAGGCAGAAATACCATTTTTAAAATCATTCACAGAATTAATTCCAGAATTTTTTCTTACCATGAAACCTTGTCCATCATAAAAGTTTACACCAACAAAAGTTAATCCGATGTCAGCATCTCTTGATAGCGTCCAAGTCGTGTTTCTTGCAAGAACATCGATTTCACCAGACGTTAAAGCTGTAAATCTTTCCTTTGCACTTAATGGAGTATATTTAACTTTGTCAGCATCTCCTAAAACAGCTGCTGCAACAGCTCTACAAACATCCACATCAATACCAGACCAATTTCCAGATGCATCAGCATTAGAGAAACCAGGTAGACCTTGAGAAACACCACATTTCACAAATCCAGCTTTCTTAGTATTTTCTAAAGTTTTAGATTTTTTAGAACCTGCTCCTCCTCCACCTTGGCCGCAAGCAACCAATAGCATAGAAGCAAACCCAATTAAAATCCAAGTTTTAATAGATTTTATCATTTAAGATTCCTTTATTATTGTTAACAATTTTTTGAATTTAGAATTCAAAACGGGTTTAATATAATTTATTTTATTTTTACTTCAATTTTAAGTGGCTCAACATCTTGTACCTATAGATTAATATTAACTAAATATATCTATATACAACCCATATAAAAGATTTTTTTACGTAGTCATAGCATGAAGCCTACTAATGGTTCTTTTAAAAGGTTCCGCATGTTTTTCTGAAGATTTTAAATTTTTTAGATCAGATATTATTGACAAAGTTAAAGAAATTTTTTTTTCGTAAAGAATATCTATCAAAGTAATAAATCGTAATTGTTGATTGGAGTTATACTCATTGAAATGATCTATATTATAGATAAAAATATGTTTACAAATATTCGATAAATTTAAATAATCCTCGGCACCTAAATTTCTGTCGCATAATTCTTTAAAATCAAATTTTACTATCCCATTATAGAAATTATCAATTTTCAAAATCCTGCCCTTTGTATTAATTGTTTTTTTTGTTCTCTTAAAATTTTTAGTCAAAACTCTAAAATTTTGATTAATACTAAAAAAGGATTTTTCATTAAGTGGGTAAAAAATTTTTTTGTCACTATCCGAGTCTAGAAGTCTATAATCTTCATTTATATATAGTTCTTTTTGAATTGATTTTTTACCTATCAAATTAATAAATGGAATAAATTGTTCTCTTTGCAAACCATCTTTATATAAATCGCTGATTTTTGTATTTGATGTAATTAATATTTTTATATTTTCTTTAAATATTGTTTCAAAAAGTTTACCTAATATCATTGCATCAACAATATTTGTAACTTGAAATTCATCGAGGTAAATTAATTCATATTTATTTTTTAAATTTTTTACGAATTTTAAAATAGAACTATCTTCTTTATTTTCATGTCTATAATTATGGAAATTAATCATAAATTTATTAAAGTGAAACTTGACTTTAGTTTTATTTATTTTCTCAAAAACATGATTCATAATCATAGTCTTGCCAACGCCTACATTTCCATTTAAATAAAAACACAATTTAATTTTTTTTTTTAAAAAAAAATCAAAAAAACCTGTTTTTGAAGATAAAAACTTCTCAAGATCTTGTACAATTTTAATTTGTTCTTTGTTTATTTCGAATTTTTCAGATCTGCAAAATTCTTTAAACGAATTTTGTAGTGTGTTTTTGAACATTTATTAAATATTATTCAATACTGCTTTAGCACATTGAACTGTATCACTAAGGCCTTGTAAATCTTTAGTTCTATTATCTTTATTTGCCAGAGTTTTTTCTATTGATTGTTCAATTGATTTGGAAGCCTCTCTTTCCCCTAAAAATTCTAGCATCATAGCCCCGGACCATATTTGGCCTATGGGATTAGCTATTCCTTTACCGGCGATGTCTGGTGCAGAACCATGAACTGGTTCAAACAATGAAGGAAACTTTCTATCAGGATTTATATTTCCCGAGGGTGCAATACCAATAGTTCCAGTACAAGCTGGTCCTAAATCAGACAAAATATCACCAAATAAATTTGATGCAACAACTACGTCAAACCATTCTGGTGTTAAAACAAAACGAGCTGTTAAAATATCGATATGAAATTGATCTGTTTTTATTTGAGGATATTTTTTTTTTATTAAGTTAAATCTTTCATCCCAGTAAGGCATTGTGATAGAAATTCCGTTTGATTTAGTTGCGTTAGTAACTTTTTTTCTTCCACCTGATTTTGCTAATTCGAAGGCAAATTTTTGAACACGATCAATACCATGTCTAGACATTATAGTCTCTTGAACTGCGATCTCCCTATCTGTCCCTTGAAACATTTTTCCACCCACTGACGAATATTCACCTTCTGTATTTTCTCTTACAATCAACATATCAATATCACCAGGCTTTTTATTTGCTAAAGGGCAAGGAACACCTTGAAAAAGTTTTACTGGTCTTAAATTTATATACTGGTCGAACTCTCTTCTAAATTTTAATAATGAACCCCATAAACTAATGTGATCTGGCACTTTAGATGGATCGCCTACCGCTCCAAAATATATAGCATCATGTTTTCCAATTTTTTCTTTCCAATCATCTGGAAGCATTTTACCGTTTTTTTTAAAATAATCACATGATGCGAAATCAAATTCATCAAATTGAATTTTGAATTGATGTTTTTTAGCTGTTTCTTTTAAAACTTTTAAACTTTCAGGCATTACCTCTTTACCAATTCCATCACCTGCGATAGTAGCAATTTTATAATTCTTCATAATATTTATATTATTGTCTCTTTTCCCAGTTTAAGCAACTTTTTACCATTTTATTAAGACTGTTATATTTTGGTTTCCACTTAATAAAACGTGTTAATTTCTTATTAGATGCGATAATTTTGACCAAATCATCTTTTCTTCTATTAGTAACCAATATTTTTACTTTTTTTTTAGCTAGTTTTTTGAATTCTTTAGCTACCTCTAAAACTGAAGTGCCTCTATTGTATCCACAATTTAAAATTTTTGATATTTTTATTTTATCAATTTTTTGTAAAACTTTAAAATGTATATCAGCTATATCCATCACATGAATAAAATCTCTTATACAAGTTCCGTCTTTTGTCTTATAATCATTCCCATAAATTTTTAATATTGGTTTTTTTTTCATAATTTCCCTTGAAAAATTTTTAAATAAATGATCGCTTTTATTAATTAACCCAATTTTTCCTGAAGGACTTGATCCAGCGATATTGAAGTATCTCAGAATTCCATAGTTTATCTTATTTTTTTTACAAAAGTTTTGAATATATTTTTCACATTTAATTTTAGTTTTTCCATAAACACTTTTGGGCTTTATTTTTGAATTTTCGTTTACCTTATACTGTCCATCCTTATAAATTGCAGCAGTAGATGAAAAAATAAAATTTTTTATTGAGCTATTTTTACAAGCTTTTAATAGCTTTTGAGTTCCAATAACATTATTTTTATAATATTTTTTCGGATATTTCTCACTTTCTGCGATAATTAAATTTGCAGCTAAATGTATTACTGAATCTATTTTATTTTTAATAATTATCTTATTAATTAGAGTGGCATTATTTATGTCTGCTTTATAAAATGTAGCTTTTTTGTTTATTAGCCTTCTATGCCCGGTAGACAGGTTGTCTATTATAAAAATTTTTTTTTTATTTTTAACTAAAATTTCTACAATATGAGAACCTATATAACCAGCACCACCAGTAATAAGAATTTTTTTAGTCATAATTTGCAAGATTGGCGCGCCCTGAAGGATTCGAACCTACGACCCTCGGTTTAGAAAACCGATGCTCTATCCAGCTGAGCTAAGGGCGCTAAACATCATTATATTTACTTAAAAACATACTAAATGGTCAATATAAATCGGTGACTTAATACCAAATTGTTCTGAGTTTTCGTGTTGGTGTATATGGTGAGAATGAACAAATACTTGTAAATGCTTACCTTTTTTAGTTTTTAAAGTATAAATGAAATTTGTCCCTTTGAATTTTCTATCGACAACTGTTAACTTTAATTTGCTTTGATCATCATGAATTAAGTCCTCAGGTTGTAATAATAGTTTAACCTTTGATCCAGATCTAAAATTATTAGACAGTTTTCCTCTAATCTCACCTAATTCGTCATGTTTTAATCTATGAACTGCACACTCACTATCTATTACTTGAACATCTATAAAAATACCTTTATTTAAAAAATTAGCTACATCTATCGAGTTAGGTTCATGATGAACATTATAGGGGGTATCATATTGTTTTAGTTCTTGATTTAAGATGATTCCACATTTATCTGCCAATGAGAAAGCCTCATACGAGTCATGCGTTACGATTATTGTGGTTAAGTTAATTCTTTTTAAAAGCTTTTTAACTGTTACTTGTATTTCTTCTTTTAAACTTTGGTCTATATTAGAAAATGGCTCATCTAATAATAATAAATCTGGCTTAGACATTAAAGACCTGGCTAGTGAAACTCTTTGAGCTTCTCCAGCACTAATTTGATGAGGAAATTTTTTTAATATTGGCTCAATCCTTAATATATTGATTATCTCTTGAGCATCAATTGATATTCCTTGACCATTAGATCTTTTTTTTCCAAAATTAATATTATCAATAACTGTATAATTTGGAAAAAGAGAATTATCTTGAAAAGAGAGAGCAATGTTTCTTTGTTCTGGCTCTACATGAATTTCATCTGAAGATAGAGTTCGATTTCTAAGTTTAATTTTTCCTTTACTAAGTTTTTGTAATCCTGCAATTGTTCTTAAAATTGTAGTCTTCCCAATTCCAGAGGGGCCAAGCAGAGATATAATTTCACCTTGATTTTTTATAGTAAGGTTTACATTATTTACTTTATTTTTTTCACTTGCGGTAAAGTTACCACTTTGAATTTCAAAAAAAATCTCTGACATTTCTTAAGTATATTAGTTTTTTTTAGAAAGTATATATTTAGATGATGCTAGAACTAGTAATGAGGACCAAAATATTAGAAAAAGAGAAGGTAAGGCAGCAGCTTCTAATAGATCTTGGGAGGCATAAATATATACTTGTGTAGCAAAAGTTTCAAAATTAAACGGTCTTAAAATTAAAGTTATTGGTAATTCTTTTATAACTTCCAAAGAAATCAATAGCATAATTAAAGTGATGTTTGTTTTTAAGTATGGTACGTGAATTTTCAAAAAAGTTTTAATTTTTGAATATCCAAGAAGATATGCGCTTTCATCAATCGAATTATTAATTTTTTCATAACTTGATTTTATGCCATTAAATGACAAAGAGAAAAATCTTATAAAATAAGCTAAAATTAATCCTAAAATTGATCCTATAAAAATTCCTTTGTTAATTTTTAGATTGAAATTTTCGAATAAAAATTCAGTAAAGTTAGAGAAAAAAGTTATAAAAGCTACTGCAAGTATTACACCTGGTATTGCATAACCTGAAATAGAAAAGTTAGTAAGATAATTTAAAATTTTACTTTTAGAAATTCTGCTACCATAATTTATTAATAATGAAAACATAACTATAAATACGCTCGCCAAAATTACTAGAATTAAAGTGTTTAAATTAATTTCTATAATATTTAAATCTTGAAAATATTTGGGAAATTTAATACTCCAGTAAATCATTTGCGAGAGAGGAAACAAAAAGCTAATAAAAAAAATTATTGAACAAATAGCTACTGGTATAATGCTTTTTTTCCCAGATATTTTTATTTTAGTAATAGGTTTAAATCCTCTTCCTGGTTGATGATATCTTGCACCTCTTCTCGAATAAATTTCAATAGAGAATAAAATGAGTATAAAAAGTAACAAAATAAAAGATATTTGATTTGCTGTATTTAAATCATCAAAAGATAACCAAGAATTGTATATCCCCGTTGTTAATGTGTTAACACTAAAAAATGAAACTGTACCAAAATCTGACAGACATTCCATTGACACTAATGCAAGTCCTGCAATTATAGCTGGTCTTGCGTAAGGTAAAATTATTTTAAAAAATGTTTCTTTTGAAGTAAGACCTAAATTTTTCCCAACTTCTAAATAATTATAAGACTGATAATGGAAAGAGGCTCTAGTCAAAACATAAACATATGGAAAAAGTGAAAAAGATATTGCTAATATTGCTCCAAAAATTCCGTCAGGCTTAGGTATAATAGTATTGTGATTACCCTCTCCCAAAAAAAAAGTTAATATTGAAAAGGCTGTGCCATAGTTCTCAAAAAAGGCAATTATTGAAAATGCATAAATATACCCTGGTACAGCAAATGCTAAAATTAATGCCCAGCTAAAAAAATTAGAAAAAGGAAATTCGTAAAATGAGATAAAATACGCTGTGGAAACACCTACAAAAAAAGTAATTAAAATGACAAAAAATAATATTATTATTGAATTGAAAATATAGTCAAAAAGAAAAGTATCACTTAATAATCTATAATATTCACTTGTTTCATTAAAAAAACTAAAAAAAACTGTTACTATAGGTAATGCTACTATAATTGCCACTAATAGTGAGCTAAAAAACCAAACGTTATATTTTGTCATTTTAATTAAATTTCTTTAAATTTTCTAAAAATTTAATACTCCACTCTTGTGTTCCTTCTGTGTCGCCGTCGCATTCTAGATTTTTAATTACTTTTTTACAATTAAGCTCTTCTAATTTCTTTGAAATAGCTCTACCTGCTCCACAAAATATCTCATGAGATTTATCTCCTAATGCAATTAATCCATATCTTAAATTAGGTATGTCAGTTTTCGAGGATTTTAATTCATTCCAGAATTCTATTCCCATTTCCGGCACTTCTCCTTCACCATAAGTTGAAGTTACTATTGCCACATTTCTCAATTGCCTAAATGAATTGATATTATGAAAATTCATTTCATTAATATTTACAATAAATCCTTTTGATCTTGCCAATAGATTAAGATTTTGAGCGACTTCTTCCGCGTTTCCTGATTGAGTAGCATATATTATATCTAATATCATTTAAACAAGGTTAATTCTCTGGCTAAAGCGGCTTGAGTGTAGATTTTTAGCTAGCATTTAAAGCCAGAGAAATTGACGTCAAACTTTTAATTTTTTTTTTCAAACATTGAAGAAATAATTGATTTTACCTCTTCGATCTTAATTTCAGAAACCTTTCTATTAGAGATTTTTTGCTCCATTATTTTTGCTTCTGACATACAAGGCGAACAACCAGTTTTTAACTTATTTAAGTTAATTTCTTTTTTTGTTGATCGCCTCATATATTTCAAACTACTTCCAACCTGCTGCTGTCATTACTGCCAAAGCATCTGCTTGTCTTTTTCCGTAATTAACAACTTTAGTTTTAAGATCTTGTTTAAAATCCAATCCCATATTTACTACAAGTGGATGCGGAGATACGCCTTTAATCATAGGATACTCGAAAGTATTATTAACAATATGATTTTGGGCTTCCTCGCTCAATAAGAACTCTACCAATTTGATTGCATTAGCTTTGTTCGGTGCTCCTTTAACAAGTCCTGCGCCGCTAATGTTCATGTGGGTTCCTCTTCCATCTTGATTTGGAAAGAATGGTTTTACTTTTTTAGCTGCTGCTTGTTGTTCTGCACCTTTTTTCCCAGATAACATTAGTGCTAAATAATAAGTATTAGCTACAGCTATATCTGCTTCTCCTGCTGCAACTGCAAGTATTTGGGCTCTATCGTTACCCTTTGGAGATCTCGCCATATTAGCAACCATACCTTTTGACCATTCTGCAATTTTACCTTTACCATTATTTTTGATTAAAGATGCTACTAATGATTGATTGTAAATATTGTTTGAAGCTCTTATTACCAATCTGCCTTTCCATTTTGGATCAGCTAAGCTCTCATAAGTTAAACCAGATAACTCAGCGCCACTTACTCTTTCTGGAGCAAAGTAAACGATTCTTGCTCTCTTCGCTATACCAGTCCATTTGGATGTTCTGAAGTTACTTGGAACAGCTGACTTAATAGTTGAACTAGTAAGTCCACCTTGTAGATTTGCTTCAAATGCTCCTAGTCTTCCAGCATCTGCCGTAATGTAAAGGTCAGCTTTACTATCTGCACCCTCTTCGATTATTCTTTTTTCCAAAGCACCAGATTTTCCTGAAACCACATTTACTTTAATTCCTGTTTTAGCAGTAAATTTTTCGTAAAGTTGAACATCAGAGTCGTAATGCCTTGCGCTAAATATATTTACTTCGTTAGCAAATAAACTACTTGCGAACGCTATTAAAAATAAATAGCTGATTAGTATTGTTTTTTTCATTATTTTCCCCATTATGTTGATAATGATTATCATTTACAGTAATATGATAATGATTATCATTTGCATTATTGACGCACTTAAAAGTCGTATATTCTGTTGATAACTCAAGTAAAATGGAGTTAATAGAGATATGTTACAAATCAACCCAAAAAAATTTAAACATATTCAAAATAAATCGATTCCATCACCATTGAGACCGAAATTTAGGAATAAAGCTGAGACAAATATTTATTTTCTCTCTAAAAGAAAAGTAAGAGGCGAAAAAAAAGATACATTAATAAAAAATATAAAATTTTTTTCTTTTATTATTTTTATAGTTGTCGGTGGATATATTTTATCTAATTAATCTTAGTTTTAACAGATCCTACTTTTTCAATTTTTCCCTCGTATATACCCTTACCAAGAATTGGGACCACTCCTACAGTAGAACCTGTAAATACAAAAAAATCTTTATTAAATTTAATTTTTTCTTTTTGAAGTTTCGTTAAAACAAAAAAAAGTGAATTTTTTGGGTTTATATAGACGGTATTTGTATTTCCACGTGTAGATTGTCTAATTTTTTTATTTGATATGATGGTTTTTAGGTTATTTATGTTGATATTACTGTATTTTTTTAATTTTCCTAAAATAAATTTTACGTTCCCGCCAAAATCCGAACATAAATCGCCAAACGATTTAATACCTTTTTTTTTCTGCCTATAACCAACAACTTCTATACAAGGACCAATATGTGTGATTAATGTATTAAGATTTTTTTTAGTAATTTTCTTTTTTAAATTAAAAAATTTTTTACTAACTAAATAGCATACTTCTAATTCAATACCTAAAGTATATTTATTTTTTTTTACAGATTGATTATTTTTTAAAACATTATGTTTGTAAACTGATGCATAAAAAGGCTCTTTTTCCCTCAATTTCTTAATTAAGGGTATTCCAGTACCACCAGCTTTAAAACCAATCAATGGTTTATCAATTTTATTCTCACATAATTTTCTAAATTTATTAGCTCTACTTAATTTTTTCGTATATTGCGAAGGTATAGGTTCAATTATTTTGTTATTCAAAAAAGCTTGAACTAGTTTGTTAGCATAAAAATTCATATTTTTATTTGTCATATAAAGTGTTATAACACACAAAAGTATAAATGGAAAAGAAAGCAAAAATTATAGCTACCCTGGGACCATCAATTTACTCTGAAAGTAAGTTAAAAAAGCTTGTAGAATTAGGTGTAGATGCTTTTCGAATTAATTTTAGTCATAATACAAGCTTCATGGATAAGATCATATCAAAAATAAGGAAAATTGAAAAAAATGGAGGAAAAAAAATTTCTCTTATAGCAGATTTACAAGGAGTAAAATTAAGAATTGGAAAAATGAAAAAAGATTTTCAAAAAATAGAATATAATCAAAAATTCATTTTAGACAATAATAAACAACCTGGTGATAAACATAGAGTTTTTTTTTCTAATATTAAGATTTTTAAGAAATTAAAAAAAGGAAGTAAAATTCTAATTGATGATGGTAAATTCTTATTTTCTGTAATTGGTAAATCCAAAAATTCATTGATTACTAGATGCAAAAGTCGAAATTGTATCTTAAAAAGTAATAAAGGCATTCATTTTCCGAACTTTCATATGCCTTTTAATAAACTTACTTTAAAAGACAAAAAAGATATTAAAACTGCAATAAAGCTTGGTTGTAATTGGATTGCGCTATCCTTTTTACAAAATGAAAAAATTGTTCATGAAGCTAGAAAACTTATAAAAAAAGATGTCGGTATAATCTCAAAAATAGAGAATAAGCATGCCTTAAAAAATATAGGAAAGATTATTCAAGCGACAGACTCTATAATGATAGCTAGAGGAGATTTGGCCAATGACATTGGACATAGTGAAGTTCCAAAAGTTCAACTAAGTTTAATAAAAAAATGTTCACAATACTCAAAATCAGTAATTGTAGCTACTCAAATGCTGGAAAGTATGATTGAAAATAGTACTGCCACGCGAGCTGAAATAAATGATATTGCCACTGCTATTTTTCAAGGTGCAGATACTGTTATGTTATCAGCCGAGGCTGCTATTGGAAAATATCCAGCTCAAGCGGTGTCGACTATGACAAAAACAATTATCTCAACTGAAAAATATAAAAAAGAACACATAGCAGATTTTAAAAATTCAATTATTACAAATAAAGATCCCGTAAAATCTATTCTTTTGTCCGTCAAGGATATAGCGTATGATCCAGATGTTAAAGCGATCATTGTTTTTTCAAATTCTGGGAAATCAGCTAAACTTGTCTCAGCTATGAGGCCAGCTGCTAAAATTGTCACTATATCCCCAAATATTAATGTAAGCCGCCAAGTCTCATTACTCTGGGGAGTTCAATCAATCAATAGTAGAGATGCAAATGGATGGAAAGATATGATGTCAATTTCAAAAGAAATTATTAGAAAGTTAAAATTTATCAAAAAAAATGATTTTGTGGTAATTACAGCAGGTTTGCCTTTTGGAAAGGCTGGGATGACAAATATGATCAGGCTCTATAAAGTGGGTTCTTGATGGAAAATGTTTATAGTATTGAAGAGATCCTATCTGCAGTTGAAGATCTTCAAAAAATAAAAAATAAAAAAAATGATAAAGGCTTTAAAAATTCACCTACTAAGATAAGAGAGGCTGAAATACCAAAAAACACTTTGAAATTAATTGAGGAAGCAGAAAAATCTAAGAACTAAATTAATCCTGCTATTTGAATAGCCGTATCACACATTCTATTCGAAAAACCCCATTCATTATCATACCACGATAAAACTCTACTAAATTTTCCTTTTATAACTTGTGTCTGTGTAATATCAAAAATTGAACTATGAGAATTATGGTTAAAGTCTTTTGAAACTAAAGGTTTTTCGTTTACATCTAAAATCCCTTTCAACTCTCCATTAGCAGCCTTTGTCATAGCTTGATTTATTTTTTCTGCTGTTACTTCTTTTTCAGTTACTACTGTTAAATCTATTAAAGAAACATTTGGAGTTGGAACTCTAATTGCTGTTCCATCAAGTTTTCCTTTTAAACTTGGTAAAACTAAGCTCATTGCCTTAGCTGCTCCAGTCGAAGTTGGTATCATTGCACCCTCTGTTGACCTAGCTCTTCTTAAATCTTTGTGTAATGTATCAAGTAACTTTTGATCTCCTGTGTAGCTATGGATAGTTGTCATATAGCCATAGTTAATGCCAAAAGTTTTCTCTAATACCATTGCTACAGGCGCTAAGCAATTTGTTGTACAGGAACCATTGGATATAATGTTGTGTTCTTTTTTTAATTCTTTGCTGTTAACTCCTTGAACTATTGTAAAATCTACCTCTTTTCCTGGAGCTGAAATTATCACTTTTTTAGCACCGCCTCTGATATGTTTCTCTGCGGAGGACTTATCTAAAAATATTCCTGTACATTCTAAAATTACATCAGCACCTACCTTTCCCCAAGGAATATTAGCCGGATCCCGCTCTGCAAATACTTTTATATCTTGATTGCCTATTTTAAATCCATCTTTTGAAGTTTGAATTTCCTCATTAATAATTCCATGTGTGCTGTCGTATTTAATCAAATGAGCGTTAGTTTCAATAGAACCTAAATCATTTATTGCAACTACGTTAATTTTGTTTTTATAATTTTCTAAAATTGCTCTTAATATTAATCTCCCTATCCTTCCAAATCCATTTATACCAATTTTAATCATTTAATCTCCTAAACATATCTGAATACAACGACTGCGTAACCTACGCAGATAATTGTAGCTACCCATAGCACACTTCCAACTAAAGCCAACCAAAAAAGATGAATAAAGGCACTGCCTAATAAAGATATAAACAGCCTATCACCTCTTGTAGTGTCTAAACCTAAAATTCCTTTTCTAGGACTGCCACCTGGAGATTTTTTTTCCCAAATAACCATCGCAGTTAAACATAAAGCTATAAATATAAAAAATGCAGCTGTCTGCCAGGTCCAAGCCATCCAAGTAATAAACTCAAATTCAAAGAAACCCTTCTCTTTTTCTTTGGCCATATCTCCCCAAGTTGCAGCATTTAAAACATTGAACATAATCATACTCTTCCTAAAGCAAATCCTTTGGCAATGTAGTTTCTGACGAAATAAATCACAATCGCACCTGGTATAATTGTTAAACTGCCTGCTGCAGCAAGTAATCCAAGTTCATATCCCGATGTACTGGCGGTTCTAGTCATCGTAGCTGCTATAGGCTTAGCTGCTACAGCAGTAAGCGTTTTAGCTAATAATAATTCTACCCAAGAAAACATAAAACAGAAAAACATAGTTATTCCAATTCCAGCAGTTATTGTTGGTATAAATATTTTAAAGAAAAATCTCCAGAATGAATAACCATCTACATAAGCTGTTTCGTCTAACTCTTTAGGAACAGCTGACATAAATCCCTCTAAAATCCATACAGCTAAAGGAATATTAAATAAACAATGTGAAAGAGCTACAGCTACATGAGTATCGAATAAATTTACAGAAGAATAAAACTGAAAAAATGGTAGAGCAAATACAGCAGGAGGAGCCATTCTGTTTGTCAATAACCAGAAAAATAAGTGCTTATCTCCTAAAAATTTATATCTGGAAAAGGCATAAGCAGCAGGAAGTGCAGCTGCAACGGATATAACAGTGTTCATTACAACGTAGTAAATTGAATTAAGATAACCTGTGTACCAAGTGCTATCTGTAAATATTGTTTTATAATTTTCTAAAGTGAATTCTTGAGGCCATAAAGTATAAGTATTTATGATCTCAGTAGTTGTTTTAAAAGACATATTTAACAACCAATAAATCGGTAACATTAAAAAAATAATGTAAACTGTTGGTACTATCCATTTAGCTTTTTTCATTGATTACCTTCGTTTCTCATCATCAAAGTGTAGAAAACCCAACAAACTAATAATACAATAAAGAAATATATTAGTGACATTGCTGCTGCTGGCCCTAAATCAAATTGGCCTAAAGCCATTTTTACAAGATCAATAGATAAAAATGCTGTAGCGTTTCCTGGACCTCCACCAGTTAAAACAAATGGCTCAGTGTAAATCATAAAACTATCCATAAATCTTAAGAGTATTGCGATAGTTAAAACTTTTTTCATTTTTGGTAACTCTATTTTTGTAAATACAGCCCATCGACTTGCACCATCAATTTCTGCAGCTTGGTAATAAGCAGGCTGAATAGATTGCAAGCCTGCGTAAGATAATAAAACAACTAATGAAGTCCAATGCCATACGTCCATTAAGATTGTCGTAAACCATGCGTCTCCAATTTGTTGAGTAAAATTATAGTCAAATCCTAATGCATTTAATGAATGTCCTAAAAAACCAATATCTGGTAATGCAAAAATATTCCACATCGCTCCAACAACATTCCACGGAATTAAAAGAGGCATAGACATCAAAACTAAACAAACAGGGACTCCTACTCCCTCTTTTGGCATAGTAAGTGCTATAGCTATTCCTAAAGGTATTTGGATAAATAAAATTATAAATGTAAATAAAAATTGTCTGCCTAATGATGCATGAAATCTTTCAGATAACATGATTTGTTTAAACCATCTTGTTCCCTCCCACATAAAAACATTGTTTCCAAAAGTTTCTTGAAAAGCATAATTCACTACTGTCATTAATGGTATGATTGCATTGAATGCTACCAGTACAAATACTGGAATAACAAAAAACCAAGCTTTCTGATTTATTGTTTTGTTCATTCTATAATCCAATCATCCCCGTAAGCATAAGTATATTCCTTTTTAAAGTTTAAGAATGCTGAACCTGAGGGAATATTTTCGCTCGGTTTAGCTATCATTTTAATTTTTCCACTTTCACTTTGAGTATCTACAATTTTATGTCTTCCCGTATTACTTACCGATAAAACTTTTACAGGAATACCTTCAGAGCCAAAATTTATAAATTCAGGTCTCACACCAATTTCTGTTTTACTAAAACTGCTTGATTTTATTTTTTTATGAGTTTCAATTTTCTTACCATTAAGAATTACTTCCCCTGCTTTAAATTCACATGGAAGCAAATTCATACCTGGGGATCCTATAAAGTAACCAACAAATGTATGTTTTGGTTTTTCAAAAAGATCAACTGGAGTACCAGTTTGTACAATTTGTCCTTCATGCATCACGACTACTTGATCAGCAAATGTTAAAGCCTCAGTTTGATCGTGTGTCACATAAATCATAGTTCTATTTATTTTTTGATGAAGTTCTTTTAGTTTAGATCTTAAAATCCACTTTAAATGAGGATCAATAACAGTGAGTGGCTCATCAAACATTATTGCATTTACATCGGATCTAACTAGGCCTCTTCCTAAAGAAATTTTTTGTTTTCCATCAGCGGTTAAACCCGAGGCTCTATTATTTAGTGTAGAGGAAAGTTCTAGCATTTCTGCTATTTCATGAACTTTTGATTTAATCTTTTCTTCTTCAATTTCCCTATTTCTCAAAGGGAAGGCTAAATTATCATACACAGTCATAGTGTCATAAATTACTGGAAACTGAAAAATTTGAGCTATATTTCTCTGAACTGGGTTTAAATTAGAAACTAGTTTATCATCAAATAAAATGTCTCCTCTGGTAGGATTAATTAAACCTGAAATTATATTTAGGAGCGTTGTCTTTCCGCAGCCTGATGGTCCCAATAATGCATAAGCACCACCATCATTCCAATCAATATTAACATTTCTTACAGCCCAATCGGCATCGGAAGATTGAGTTTTTAAGTAACTATGACTTAAATCTTTTAAAGTAATCTTAGCCATTTGTTACCAGCCTTTCATTTTCGTCAAAATAAATAAATTCATCTGCATTCATATACAAATTCATTTCTTCACCAACATTTTTTTGAAAAATTCCATTTGATAGAGAAACCCAACTCAAATCTCCTTTTGTAAAATGAATCAAACTCTCTGAACCACTAAGTTCTGAAATTAAAACTTTCCCTTTTATTTCTAGAGAGTTATTACCTTCTTTGTATGTAGTTATATTGTGAGGTCTGATACCTACTTTATATTCCCCATCTTTAATATTTATTTTACTCTTCCAGTTGACTGAATTATCTAGAAATGAGCAATTATCTCCCACTTTTTTAATTTTAGTAATGTTCATTGGTGGGTCACTAAATACTTGTGCTGATAGTAAGGAATTTGGCTTATTGTAAACATCTAAAGTTTTACCATACTGAATTACTTTTCCTTCTTGTAACGTTGCAGTATTTCCACCAAGCAATAGGGCTTCTGAAGGTTCTGTTGTTGCATAAACAACTATACAATCTCTATTTTCAAACAATCTTGGAAGCTCTTCTCGTAATTCTTCACGAAGTTTAAAGTCTAAATTTGCCAAGGGTTCATCGAGTAATATTAAGTCTGAGTCTTTTACTAAGGCTCTAGCTAATGCTGTTCTTTGTTGTTGACCACCTGAAAGTTCATTAGGTTTTTTATTAAGCATTCCTGATAATTTTAATAATTCAGCCACTTTTCCAACTCTTTGTTTTGTTTCATCTGAACTAACACCAGTAATTTTTAAAGGAGATGCAATATTTTCATAGACTGTGAAATTAGGATAATTGATAAATTGTTGGTAAACCATTGAAACATTTCTTTTTTGAACCTTCATCCCTGTTACATTTTTATCGTTAAACCAAATTTCTCCCATTGAAGGTTTATCTAGACCAGCCATAATTTGCATTAAAGAAGTCTTTCCAGAAAGTGTTGGGCCTAGAAGGATGTTAATTGTATTTTTTTCTAGTTTTAAATCTGTTGTATAAATATGAGTGTCTAATCCTATTTTTTTTTCCACATTTTTTAATTCTAGGCTCATATTTTTTGAATTCCGTTTTAAAAAAAGGGGGCTGTTAAGCCCCCTTTAAATTTAGATTAAACCTAAATTACTTCCAAGCTCTTTCGAATGGAACTGTTTTACCTTTAGGTTTCTCATTACGTTTTGCTTTAGGTGATCCTGGTTGTTTCAACCAATAACTAGCACCTTTCGGTTTAGATAGCCTTGGACCACATCCACCGTATGTATTATTTGCTTTATCAGCAGCTTCCATACGTGACATAACTAAGTTCATCTCTTCTGCAAGACGATCCATAGCTTGTTGTGGAGTAAACGCACCTGAGTTTACATCTCCAATTTGTTGCCACCAGATTTGTGCAAGTTTCGGATAATCCGGAACGTTGATACCTGTTGGTGACCACAATACTCTGTTTTTAGATCTGTAGAATTCTACAAGTCCACCAAGTTTTGGAGCTCTCTTAGTAAAGTGTTTGTGGTTGATTGTACTATCTCTAATGATAGTTAAACCAACATCACTTTTCTTGAGATCAACAGTTTTTGATACTACAAACTGAGCGTATAACCATGCAGCTTTTCTTCTGTCAACTGGAGTAGACTTAAATAAAGTCCACGATCCAGCATCTTGATAACCAAGCTTCATACCTTCATCCCAGTAAGGACCTTTTGGTGATGGTCCCATTCTCCATAAAGGATTACCGTTATCGTCTACTGTTTTGTTTCCAGAACTTTTTGGTGCAACCATTGAAGCCGTGAATGCTGTATACCAGAAAATTTGCTGAGCAACGTTTCCTGATGATAAAGCTGGCAGAGACTGATAGAAGTCCATCGCCGCTGCACCTGGAGGCGCATAAGCTCTTAACCACTCGTCCCATTTTCTGATTGCATATACGGCAGCAGGACCATTAGCAGCCCCACCTCTTGCTACGTCAGCACCAACTGGGTTACAAGAACCTTTTTCCATTCTTATTCCCCACTCGTCTACTGGTACACCATTAGGTTTACCAACTGAACCTGCACCAGCCATTGATAACCACGCGTCAGTCATTCTCCATCCTAAGTCAGGAGCTCTTTTACCGTAGTCCATGTGACCGTATACTCTAACACCGTCGATATTCTTTACATCTTTTGTAAAGTATTCAGCGATATCTTCGTAAGCAGACCAGTTTACTGGTACACCTAGATCATATCCGTATTTAGCTTTAAAACCTTTTTTAATTTCAGGTCTGTCGAACCAATCTTTTCTAAACCAGTAAAGGTTAGCAAATTGTTGGTCTGGTAATTGGTATAAATCACCATCTGGACCTGTAGTAAATGATTTACCGATGAAATCATCGATATCTAATGTTGGTAAAGTAACGTCTTTACCCTCACCTTTCATCCACTTAGTTAAGTTTACTGCTAACTGAAGTCTTGAATGTGTACCAATCAGATCTGAGTCGTTGATATATGCATCATACAAGTTTCTTCCAGTTTGCATTTGAGTTTGTACTGCTTGTACTACTTCTCCTTCTCCTAATAACTGGTGGTTAACTTTTATTCCAGTTATTTCTTCAAAAGCTTTTGTTAAAGTTTTTGATTCATATACATGAGTTGGAATAGTTTCTGACAATACGTTAATTTCCATTCCTTTAAATGGTTTAGCGGCATTGTAAAACCACTCTAGCTCTTTAATTCTTTCTTTTTCAGAAATTGTTGAAAGGCTAAACTCACCTGTAGCCCATTTCTTAATTGCTCCGCCGTGTCCACCAGCATTTGCATTAAAAATGGCTAAAAGAGAAATTGAAACAGCAACAGCTATAATATTCTTAAATGTTCTTAACATTATTTCCCCCGTTGTTGTTTAAAGATAATGTATTGAAACAAAAAAAAGTTAAAATGTACAGAAGAGAAAAAAAAATTAATACAACTTCAAAGTGTACTAATTTATCAAAGCTCTTTTTACAGCCTTGTTCCAGCCTGATATAAGACTAGTTCTAGATTTGTTTTTCATCTTAGGAGAGAATTTTTTATCTAAGCTCCAATTTTTTGAAATATCTTTTAAAGATTTATATACGCCAATTTGTAGTCCAGCCATAAATGCTGCTCCTAAAGCTGTAGTCTCTTGGACTTTTGGTCTTAAAACTTTGACATTAACGATATCTGACAAAAATTGAGAAAACCAATTGTTCATAACCATTCCTCCGTCAACTTTTACAATTTTAGGTCTTAAACCATCATGTTTCATCGCCTCAAAGAGATCAAAAGTTTGGTAGGCTACTGCTTCGATTGTTGCTCTGACTATCTCTTTTGGACTTGTGTCTCTAGTTATTCCACTTAGTACTCCTCTAGCGTTTGCATTCCAATAAGGTGCTCCTAATCCAGTAAATGCAGGCACTAAGTAAATATCATTGTTGTTGTTTAGTGATTTAATTATTTTTTCAGTCTCAGGGGCTTTTTTAAAGAATCTCATTCTATCTCTAAGCCATTGAACTCCAGCCCCAGCTATAAAAATTGATCCTTCCATTGCATAAGTTGTCTTGCCATTAATTCTATAAGCAATCGTTGTTAACAAACGATTTTTTGAATAAATTTTTTTATTACCGGTATTTAAAAGAACAAAAGCTCCAGTACCATAGGTACTTTTTAAACTTCCAGGATCAAAGCAGCATTGGCCAATTGTAGCGGACTGTTGATCTCCTACAACACCGTTAATTGGTATTGATTTTCCAGTAACAGATGGATGTGTTTGTCCATAATCATCTGCACAATCTTTCACTACAGGT
>CACNWV010000006.1 GCA_902624195.1 uncultured Pelagibacteraceae bacterium | reverse complement strand
ATTGCCTAGATGGAATTTATTTTATTTGAAAAATTTAAAAAAGATTTTATCAAAATACAATTTTACAAAAATATTCGATTTACAAAATTCAAACAGGACCAAATTTTATAGACGGTTTATATTAAAAAATGTAGAATGGTCATCTACTGAAACATCCTTAGAAGCCGGCCAAAAAAAAAGTGATTTTGATAAAGATCCAGTTCTCGATAGAATAGAAATACAACTAAAAAAAAGTGGAGTTCATACTGAATTTGTAAAAAATATAAATTTAAGCTGGGCTATATCAGATATCTCTAGGTTAAAAAAACAATATGCTAATAATGATTATATTTTATTGTTTCCTTTCTGTTCAAAAAAACTACCACAAAAAAAATGGCCCTTTTTCAAAGATTTAATTTTTAAATTAAAACAAGATTTTAAAAATAAATACCCAGTTTTATTAGCTCCGGGACCAAATGAAATCGAAGAAGCAAGAAATCTAAATGCAAAAGTAGTCTTAGATAATAGCCAGCCAATAAACATAAAAACCTTGATCTCATTAATAAGCAACGCTAAATTTGTAATTGCTAATGATACTGGACCAGCTCATATAGCATCTCATCTAGATAAAATGGGCTTAGTACTTTTTGGCAGTCACACGACTGCAGAGAAAGTTAGTATTGAAAATTTTAATTTTAAAGCAATTACTGTCGATGATCTTAAAAATTTATCTCCAGATACAGTATTAGAAGAAGTAAAATCTAAATTAAATTAATATATTTTTTTATAATTTTATCCCAATTAAACTCTTTTGAAAATTTAAAAGCATTAGCCCCAAGTTCTTTATATTTCTCATTTGATAAAATTTTTAAAAGTGTGTCATAAATTGCGTTTAAGTCATTTCCGTTACAAAGATATCCTGTTACCCCTGATTTTATCGCGTCACCCTCTCCACCGTAAATTCCACCAATAGATGGCTTTCCATAGGACGCTGCCTCTATATATGAGATCCCAAATCCCTCAACTGATTTTTTGTAAACTACTGATGGCATAACAAAAACATCTGATTGTTCAATTAAACTAACCTTCTCTTGTTCAGTAGAGCTAAAAATTAACTCGACACATTTTTCTAAATTAAGCTCTTTCCTCAGTTTTATAAGATTTTTTTTCTCATCCCCATCACCGATTGATACATATTTTAATTTTGGAAACTTTGGTAAAAGATTTTTAATTGACATTAAAATATTTTGGTGGCTTTTACGGCCATCCAATCTTGAAACAGTAATTAATTTAGGTGATGCGCCATTAAAAATATCTTTTGAAAACTTTCTAGCTTCTGCCTCAATAGTGATGGGATAGTTGCATCCAGGATTAATAACAGTAATATCTTTTACACCTAATTTTAACCCTAGTTCTTTAGTAAATTTTGAGTTAGCAATTACATAATTTGCTTTGCTTAAAGCTTTTAAAATTCTTTTATTCAAAGACGAACCTTGGGGGTGATTTATTTCCTTAGAATGTATTAAACAAAATGACTTTGTTTTTTTTAAAGTTTCTAGATCTACATTTTCAATACTTTTCCAATGGTCGAAGAAACATGCTCTTATCTGATTTTCCTGAATAAAATCTTTTACTAAATTAGCTTTTCTATATTTTCTAAAAATTTTAAAGCCTGAAACTCTTTCAATATTAAGTTTAGAGTTTTGATCATATTTTTTGGCATTTTCTTGATTATCTGCAAAAACTTTAACAGGACCATGATCTATAAGAGCGTTAGACAAACCTTCCATGAGGTTCTGCATTCCACCAAGTTCAGGAGGAAAATTTCTTGTAGAAACCAAAAACATTAATTAAACCATTTAATATTGCAACCCATACTAGGAATTTGTTTTTTAGGACCAACTTGAGTTTTAGAAATCATTTTCATCGCTATTTTTAAATCACTATCTCCGTTAGAAATTGGTTTTAAATCTTTAAGTTCTCTAAATCTTCCACGGTACTGAAGTTTTAAGTCCTTATTGTATCCAAAGAAATCAGGCGTGCAAACCGCACCGAATTTTTTTGCAATTTCTTGATTTTCATCGATTAAGTAATTAATTTCACCAAAATTGTTCACTTTTGCGAATTTGATCATGTTATCGAACGAGTCTTCCGGATAATTTTTTGTGTCGTTAGACATGATTGCTACAGAGTTAACTCCGTCTTTTCTTAATTCATTACAATCTTTTGCTAATTCACGAATTATCGCTTTCACGTATGGGCAGTGATTACAAATAAACATTATTAGCGTTCCATTATTACCTTTTACGTCATTAAGAGATATCATTTTATTTTCTATAGATTTTAGTTTGAAATACTCAGCTTTTTTTTCAAAATCGCAAACTGGTGTCTTTGTTAAAGCCATAATATACTATAAGATAAATAATTAAATATTACAGCAAATTTATGATTTACGATATTAACGGTCATACACCTAAAATTGATCCAAACAGCTGGGTAGCTTCTAACGCAGTTATTATTGGTAGAGTAGAATTAAAAAAAAATTCTAATATTTGGTTTAATGCAACTTTAAGAGGTGATTTGGAACCAATAATAATAGGTGAGGGTTCAAACGTTCAAGATGGCAGTGTGATACACACTGATCCAGGATGCCCAACAATAATTGGTAAAGGAGTAACAGTTGGTCATATGGTTATGCTACATGGATGTGAAATTTCAGATGATTGTATCATAGGAATAGGATCAACTATTTTAAACAAAGCAAAGATTGGGAAAAATTGTATTATTGGAGCTAATTCACTAGTCACAGAAAATAAAGTTATTCCGGAAAGATCTCTAGTTCTCGGAAGCCCAGGTAAGGTGGTAAGACAATTGACTGATGAAGAAATAGATCACATTAAAGAAAATGCACAAGATTACGTTGAAAATTTTAAAAAATATAAAAAATAATTTAAGGTATTAACCACTTAAACTTTTTAGAAGTATTTAGATCAATTAATGCTCTTCGATGACCTTTAGCCGCTAAATAAAGCCATTCAATACTTTTAATTTTACATCTAATAACACAAAAATTTTTATATCCAGCCTCACTCTCTTCCTTTGTGAAATCAAAGTTGTCAAATTTACTATTTAATCCTGATGTAGGTTTTTCTGAAACCGTACCAGGTCCGTTAGTTACCAAATAACATTTTCTACTGATATGACCAGTTTTTTTCCAGGACTCTTTTGTTATGTCATTATTATAATTTACCTCACATTCAGCTTTAACTCTAAGCTGAATTTTTTCCTCTTTTCCGTAAAATAAAATTGAACACTTTGGATTTTTTTTTATTTTTTCAATTTTTGATGATCTAATATCACTGTGGTATTGGATAAAGTTATTTTGTTGATCTGCTTTTCTCAAAACAACCACTCTACCATCTAGATCTTTATCATTCCCACAAATGAAAACAGGGGTTCTAAATTCTGAAGATCGATCTTTGACAGCGTTTGATAACAAATCCCAAATTTTCTTTTCTATTTCTTTAGAATTTTCGTAGTAACTTACTGTTTCTGACACGATTTATTTTCTAAATCTTTTAATTAAACTCGAAGTATCCCACCTTTGACCACCCATTTTTTGTACTTCAGCATAATATTCATCGATTATTTTTGTAATAGGTAAGGGTGAATTATTTTTCTTAGCCTCTTCCATAGCTATTTTTAAATCTTTTCTCATCCAATCAACTGCAAACCCATAATCAAATTTATCTTCAATCATCGTTTTGTGTCTATTTTCCATTTGCCAAGATTGTGCCGCACCTTTTGAAATTACTTCTATAACATCATGCATATTTAACCCTGCATTCATTCCAAAATTAATTGCTTCAGATAATCCTTGCACTAAGCCAGCAATACAAATTTGATTTACCATCTTAGTTAATTGGCCACTCCCAGAGGGACCAAGAAGCTTAATTTTTTTGCTATAGCAATCAATAACTGGTTCAGCTTTCTTATATGGAGTTTCATCTCCTCCTACCATTACTGTTAAAATTCCACCTTCAGCCCCAGCTTGACCACCGGAAATTGGCGCATCTAAAAAATCGAACCCTTTAGCTTTAGCTTCTTTGTATAATTCTCTGGCTATGTTTGCTGATGCAGTAGTGTTGTCGATATAAATTGCACCTTTTTTGACAGTTTTAAATAAACCTTTTTCTCCTAAAGTTACTTCTCTTAAATCGTTATCGTTTCCGACACATGTAAAAATAAAATCACATTCTTTTGCAGCTTCCATTGGTGTATCTGCTATTTTTCCTTTATGTTCTTTCACCCATTTTTCAGATTTTGATTTTGTACGATTGTAAACAGTAACATTATGACCAGCTTTAGATATGTACCCCGCCATAGGATAACCCATCACGCCTAAACCTATAAAAGCAACTTTACAACTCATTTTTAACTACAAAACTCCTTAATAATTTTTTCCCTATCACCATCAAGATCAGGAACATCTCCTCTTTTTAAACTATCTTCATATACTGACATTTTAATAGGATTGCCTGCTGTTTTAAAATTTCCAACCGCTTCATGATACGTATCTACTATCATATTTCTAGCTTTTATTTGAGGATTTTCAACTGCGTCTTTTATGTTAAAAATAGGGCCACATGGAATTCTATCTTTTTCTAATTTTTTCGTCCACTCATTAGTATTATAAGATTTTAACTTATCTTCCATTATAGATTTAAGGTCATCCATATTCTGACATCTTAACGCATTAGTTTTAAATTTCTCATTTTTAACTTCATCTTTCATATTTAATGAGTGACATAATTTTTCGAACAATTTATCATTACCCGCGGCTATGATAATGTAACTATCTTTAGTTTTGAAAGCCTCAAACGGTGCTATGGAAGGATGTCGAGATCCCATTGGCTTAGGAATTTCTTTTTTGGATAAATATCTTGCAATCGCGTTTTCAAGTATGGCTATTTGACAATCCAACATTGAGACATCGATAAACATACCTTTTCCAGTTTTTTCTCTATTGTATAATGCCGAATTTATTCCAATCGAAGTAAATAGAGCCGCTGTAATATCACCTATTGATGTTCCTACTCTTGTAGGTTCAGTGTTAGGGTGTCCAGTAACACTCATTAAACCGCCCATACCTTGTACTACCATGTCATAAGCAGGTAATTCTTTTAAAGGTCCTGTCTGACCAAAACCAGAGGCTGAGGCATATATAAGTTTCGGAAACCTTTTACACATATCTTGCCAACCAAAACCCCATTTTTCAAGTGTACCAGGTTTAAAGTTTTCAACCAGAACATCTGCCTTTTTCAATATGCTTAAAAAAATTTTTTTATCATTTGTATCTTTAAGATTTAATGCAATACTTTCCTTTCCTCTATTTAGAGACATAAAGTAAGCTGAATTATCTTTAACAAAGGGACCAAATTTTCTTGAATCATCCCCAACTTCAGGTGCTTCAATCTTTATTACTCTAGCCCCTAAGTCTGATAGGATCATTGTACAATAAGGACCGACTAAAACCCTAGTTAAATCCAATACTAATATATTCTTAAGTGGTCCATTCATAAGTTAATTAAAATAATTGATCTATATTTAAGCTTAAGATATTTCATTGATGTTAATTAATGGAAATAGAATTAATCATAAATGTTTAAAGTTTCAATCAATAAAAAAGTTGTAATTTTTGGTTTCATATTTACATTTTTTTCAAGTTTTGGACAGAGTTTTTTTTTAGGTTTATTTAACGCGCCAATAAGAACTGAGCTTGAAATTTCTCATGGTCAATTTGGAAATGTCTATGCTTCAGCAACAATTTTTTCAAGTCTCTTGCTAATCTGGGTGGGTAAAAAAATTGATGAATATCGAATTATATATTATTCTTTTTTTGTAATTTTATTATTATTTCTATCGAGTTTATTTTTTTCTTTTATAGACAACATATATTTTTTAGCATTAGGAATTTTTTTGATGAGATTTTCTGGCCAAGGTTTAATGAGTCACACGGCCACTACAACTATTTCAAGATTTTTTCATAAAACTCGAGGAAGAGCACTGAGTACAATTTGGTTCGGTTTATCTTCAGCAGAGTTTATTTTACCAGTTTTTGTCACATATTTTTTTTTGATTTATTCATGGAGAACAGTTTGGCATGGCATCGCTATTATGATAATTTTACTATTACCATTTATAATTATAAATACAATTAAGACAATCAAACTAGATTCAAGAGAAAAAGATCAGCCTGCCACTAAGAGTTTTAAAATAAAAAGTTGGAGAAGAAGTGATGTAATAAAAGACTATAGATTTTATATTATCTCATTGAATATGCTTGCAATGCCTTGGATTGCAACTGGTGTATTTGTCTATCAATCATTTATTTCTGAGTCTAAAATGTGGAATGTATACACGATACCAAAAGGTTTTATGGTTTATTCGATAGCTTCGATATTAACCTTATTTTTTTCTGGTTTTTTAGTTGATAGATTTACAAGTAGAAAACTTATACCTTTAATGAATATACCTTTACTTATAGCAATGTTTGTTTTGTTTAATTATCAAAATGAATTTTCCGCATTTATTTTTTTAGGTTTAATAGGTATTTCTAACGGTTTAGCTAACGTTCTTGGATCATCTACCTGGGCTGAAATATACGGTGTAAAATTCATCGGCTCTATAAAAGCTTTGACCACAGCATTTATGGTGTTTTCAACTGCTTTCGGTACCGCGGTATTTGGATTAATGATTGATAACGGTTTTACTATTGAAAATATAGCTTTTATGTCTGGTATTTATATTGTGGTTTCTCTATCAGCACTATTAATAATAAGAAAAAACTTAGAGCCAACTATGCTTAGAAAATAATTGATTTATTAAGAGTATTTTATTATACACTCTCCACATGGCTAGAATTACTGTAGAAGATTGCTTAGAAAAAATTGAAAATCAATATGATCTTGTATTGTTGGCAAAAGAGCGAACTGTGCAATTAAATGCAGGTGCTCCAATGTTAGTTGAGGAAGACAACGACAAAAGAACTATCATTTCTTTAAGAGAAATTGGCGACGGTAAAATAGATGTGGATGAGGTTGAAGCAAGCGCAATCAAAAGATTAAGAAAAGAGCCAGATGAGTCCGAGGAACAAGAGGAAATTGAAGATGAAACTAATGATGATTTTGAGAACTTATATAAAGGTCAAGTTTCTAAAAGCGGTGTAGCAATCTTACCTTCCAAAAGAACGAGAAGAATTCCAGAAGTTAAAAAACCTAGTTTAGCAGATGAAGCCTTATCAGAATTGAAAGCTGAACAACCTCAAATTAAAGAGGAAAATTTAGACACAGAAGAGCCTTTAGAATTAAATCAAGAGGCATCGTCAGAAGAAGACAAACAAGAATAAATCATGAAAAAAACTGTTTCAGTTGCACCTATGATGGACTGCACTGATAAACATGAAATTTATTTTCTAAGTCTTATCAGTAAAAATATTAATTTATACACTGAGATGATCGTTGCAAATGCGATTATAAGAGGAAATAGAAATAAACTTTTATCATTTAAAAAAATATCAAACCCAGTAACACTTCAAATAGGTGGATCAGATTCAGACGAACTAGCAGAAGCTTGTAAAATTTCTGAGGATTATGGTTATAAAGAAATTAATTTAAATTTAGGTTGTCCAAGTAAAAAAGTTCAAAAAAATAAATTTGGAGCATGTTTAATGCAAGAACCCGATCTCGTAGCAAGATGTATTGAGGCGATGACTAAAGCAACTAATCTACCAATAACAATAAAAACACGAATTGGATATAATGATGTAGAAAATTTTAACTTTTTAAAATCATTCATTCAAACCACTAAAGATGCAGGTTCACAAAAATTTATTATTCACGCAAGGAAAGCTTTATTAAAAAAATTAAGTCCTAAAGAAAATTTAAATATTCCACCATTAAAATATGATTTTGTTTATATGCTTAAAGACCACTTTAAAAATGATGAAATTATTATAAATGGAGGTGTTAAGACAACTAATGAGATTAAAGAACACTTACAAAAAGTTGATGGTGTTATGATTGGCAGAGCTATTTACCACTCTCCTTATTTTTTAGCAGAGATAGAAAAAGAAGTTTTTGGAAACGAAAATGTACCAACTAGATCTGAGGTAATGCAGAATTTAATTCCTTATATACAGGAGGAAACATCAAAAGGAACTCAACTAAATCATATCATGAGACATACGGTTGGATTATTTCATGGGCAAAATGGCTCTAAAGTTTGGAAACAATATCTTTCAAAAAATATGTGTGTTAGAGATGCAGATCTTCAAAAAGTAAATCACATTATGGATCAGGTAAAAAAAACGAGCCCTCAATCATTGGAAAGATAATTTTGGAAATACTTTCACAGACAGATATAATTTTTTTAATAATTGTTATGATATTTACAGCTATTCCCGCTGGTTTTGCAGCAGGGCTTTTTGGAATCGGAGGTGGACTAATTACCGTTCCAATTTTATTTTATATTTTTACAAAAGCTGGTATTAATCCTGCTTTTATAATGCATTTATCTGTTGGAACGTCTTTTGGAATTATAATTCCAACCGCTATTGTTTCTGTTCTTACTCATTATCAACATAATGCAGTAGACTTTAAAGTCGTAAGAGGATTTGGTTTATCTGTGGTAACTGGAGTTATTTTAGGGACAATTTTGGCTGCTAATTTAAAAACAAAACCACTAATTCTTTATTTTACAATTGTAGTTTACTCATTGGCTTTCTATTTGTTATTTTTGAAAGAAAAAGGAGATAATCTTGATATTAAAATTGGTTTCTTAGCAAAAACAATAGCTGGTATCATAAGTGGATTTGTTTCTGCTCCAATGGGTATAGGAGGTGCAGTAATGAACGTACCTATTTTGAAATACTTTGGTTATCCAATTAATACAGCTATAGGAAGTGCTGCTGCGATAGGATTTGTAATAGCATCTTGTGGCGCAATTGGTTTTCTTCTTTCAGGTCATTTGTTAGAAGCAGACATTCCCCTAAGTATTGGGTTTTTGAATATACCTGTTTTTTTAATATTTTTTCCCATAACAGCATACATGGCTAGATTAGGTGCTCAGACAAGCCATAGATTGGATAAAAAAAAACTTACTAAATACTTTGGTATATTCTTAATATTTGTTGGTTCGAGATTTTTGTTTGAATATATAAGACTCTAAATTTTTTGATCATATTCTCCAATTTTTCCAGTTTTTTGTAAAAGATTGTCAATAAATTTAAATATATCCTTTTTACTTTTATCAGATGAAGTACTTTCTGTTACAACTACTAATGAGGGTTTATTCGAGGAAGCTCTTATCAAACCCCACGATCCGTCCTCCAACGAAAATCTAATTCCATTTACTGTTAAAACTTCTGTTATAGTCTGGTTATTAATTTTAGCACCTGAATTTTTTAATTTAAGAATCTCGTCAATCATTTTTTTTACTACTTCGTATTTTTCTTCATCTTTGCAATAAGGCGCCATTGTTGGTGATTGATAAGTTAATGGTAGTTCTTTTATAATCTCGCTCATCTTTTTACTTTGATTATTTAAAAGATGGCATACTTGTATGGATGAATTTATTCCATCGTCATACCCATACCCAAGAGGTTTATTAAAAAAGAAGTGTCCACTTTTTTCAAAACCAGCAAGTGCTTTTTCATTATTTACTTTTCTTTTAATGTGTGAATGACCTGTTTTCCAATAAATTGTTTTACAATTATTAGCAACTAGCTCTTTATCGTTTTCAAACAGACCTGTTGATTTAACATCTACAACAAACTTTGAATTTTTGTAAGTTTTTGAAAGGTTTCTAGCTATTAGTAAACCTATTTTATCAGAATATATTTCATTTCCTTGATTATCAATGACACCGCATCTATCTCCATCTCCATCAAAACCAAAACCAATATCCGCGCCATTGTCCTTGACTGCTTTAGCTATTGCGTGAAGCATTTCCAGATCTTCAGGATTTGGATTATATTTAGGAAAAGACCAATCTAATTCACAATCTAACTCTATAACCTCGCAACCAATACCTTTTAAGATTTCTGGAGCAAATACTCCTGCTGTTCCATTTCCACAAGCAACCACGGCTTTAATTTTTTTATTAATTTTATTTTTTTTAATTAAATCTTGAATATATATGTTTTTAAAGTTTTTAATTTTTTTTATACTACCTTTGCCATTTTTGAATTTGTTTTTTAAAGTTATATCTTTCAGTTCAGACATTTCTTCTGGGGCATGTGTTAAACCTTTTTTGATACCCATTTTTACTCCTGTCCAACCATTCTCGTTATGACTAGCAGTCACCATTGCGATTGCATCAGAAATTAAATTAAACTGTGCGAAGTAAACCATTGGAGATAAAGATAAACCCACATCTTCAACTTGGCATCCAGTAGAAATTAAACCTTGAGAGAGAGCTTCTTTAATTTTTTCGCTATACGATCTATAATCATGACCAACGATAACTCTAGGGTTATTTTTATTTGTATGATTTATTATTTGGGTCCCTAAACCTTTACCTAAACAAGTGATTCCCTCGATATCGATGTCTTTTTCAAATATCCATCTTGCGTCATACTCTCTAAATCCGTTTGGATTGATTTTCATTACCTATAAATACTAAAGAATATAGGCATTTGTTATTAAATGTTTATTAACAAAACTTTCCACTTGCAAAATTAATTATATGTTCTTATAATGTTCTATTGATTTCAGCGTTATATAGTATATTAACGTAAATGTAACACAACATGTAGTTGTTTTGTTAATAAATCGAGTAAAAACAAGGAAAATATGAATAAAAGTGTATCATTGGCAATAGAGAAAGCTGTCGACTCTTTAAGCCAAAAAAACCAAAACGAACTAAAAAATAACGGTCCAAAAAAACCGGATTTGTTTTCTCTTTCTGGAGAAACAGAATTATTTCAGAACGAGAAGGGGATTACAATTAAAATCGATAGATCAAGAGATCAAAATTTAACTGATTTTGGAAGAGCTACTCTAACAGATAGATACCTAGGTCAAAATGAGAGTTTTCAGGATTTATTTGCAAGAGTTGCAAGTGTTTATGCAGATGATAACTTACACGCTCAAAGAATTTACAACTATATAAGTAATCTTTGGTTTATGCCAGCAACACCAGTTTTATCTAATGGTGGAACAGAGAGAGGATTACCCATTTCATGTTTTTTAAATGAAGCTAGTGACAGCCTAGAGGGAATTACAAACCTTTGGGAAGAAAATGTTTGGCTTGCAGCAAGAGGTGGTGGAATTGGAAGTTATTGGGGTAACTTAAGATCAATTGGAGAGAAAATTGGAAAAGTAGGAAAAACTTCTGGAATTATTCCTTTTATTAAAGTTATGGACTCTTTAACATTAGCAATTAGCCAAGGATCTTTAAGAAGAGGTTCAGCTGCATGTTATCTGCAAATTGATCATCCGGAAATTGAAGAGTTTATTGAAATGAGAAGACCGACTGGCGGAGACGTAAATAGAAGATCTTTAAATCTTCATCACGGAGTTTTAGTTACAGATGAATTCATGAGAGCAGTGGAGACAGGTGGTCAATGGGCATTAAGAAGTCCTTACGATGGATCTGTTCAACAAACCATACCAGCAAGAAATTTATGGATTAGATTACTAACTGCGAGAATTGAAACAGGTGAGCCTTACATCGTTTACATTGATACAGTCAATAGACAAATTCCTCAACACCATAAACTTGCTGGGTTAAAAGTTAAAACGTCTAATCTTTGCAGTGAAATTACATTACCGACCGGGATTGATAATGAAGGGAATCAAAGAACAGCTGTTTGTTGTTTGTCATCATTAAACTTAGACACTTACGATCAGTGGAAAGATGATCAGCAATTTGTTGAAGACGTAATGAGGTTTTTAGATAATGTTATGACTGATTTTATCAATAGAGCTCCAGATGAGTTTGCTCACGCAAAATACTCAGCAATGAGAGAGAGAAGTGTTGGTCTTGGAGTTATGGGATTGCATTCATACTTCCAGCAAAAAAATATTCCTTTTGGATCAGTCATGAGTAAAGTTTGGAATAAAAAAATATTCCAAAATATTCAGGAGAAAGTTGATAATGCCTCAAAAACTTTAGCTGAAGAAAGAGGATCGTGTCCTGATGCAGCAGAATATGGAATGAAGGAAAGATTTTCAAATAAAACTGCAATAGCTCCAACAGCTTCTATATCAATAATTTGTGGAGGATCTTCTCCAGGAATAGAGCCTATTGCTGCCAACAGCTATACTCATAAAACTCTCTCGGGTTCTTTCAATGTAAGAAATAAATACTTAAAAAAAATACTTCAAAAATATGATAAGGATACAGACGAAGTTTGGTCAACAATAACAACTAATCAAGGATCCGTATCACATTTAAATTTTTTAACAGCAAACGAAAAAGATACTTTTAAAACCGCTTTCGAAATCGATCAAAGGTGGATCGTCGAACTTGGGGCAGACAGAACTCCACACATATCGCAAGCACAGTCAGTAAACATCTTTGTTCCAGCAGATATACACAAAAAAGCACTTCACGATATTCATTTTCAAGCATGGAAAAAAGGTCTGAAAAGCCTTTATTATTGTAGATCCAAATCAATCCAGAGAGCTGAAAATGTTAACAATGGATCTTCAACAGATGTGACAAAAAATGTTTACTCTGGAAAACAAGAATCAAATAATGAAAACAATAACTATGAGGAGTGTTTATCATGTCAGTAGCAGAAAAAACTAAACCAACAATAATTCAGCCCAATAAAATGGGCTTATTAGTAGAGAATCCAGTTTACAAACCCTTTAGATATCCATGGTGTTATGACGCCTGGTTAACTCAACAGAGAATTCACTGGCTACCAGAAGAGGTACCACTAGGAGATGATGTTAGAGATTGGCAGAAAAATTTATCAGTTGAAGAAAAAAATCTTTTAACTCACATCTTTAGATTTTTTACTCAAGCAGATGTTGAAGTAAATAACTGTTACTTAAGACACTACACAACAGTTTTTAAACCAACAGAAGTTTTAATGATGATGACAGCCTTCGCAGCAATGGAAACAGTTCATATAGCTGCTTATTCTCATCTATTAGATACTATCGGAATGCCAGAGACAGAATACTCAGCTTTCTTACAGTACAAAGAAATGAAAGATAAATACGATTATATGCAAGGCTTTGATGTTAAATCGAAACACAACATAGCAATGACAATGGCTGTATTTTCTGCTTTCACAGAAGGTTTACAACTGTTTGCAAGTTTTGCAATTTTATTAAACTTCCCTAGATTTAATAAAATGAAAGGGATGGGCCAAATAGTAACTTGGTCAGTAAGAGATGAAACTTTACATTGTAATTCTATGATTAGACTCTTTAGAGATTTTGTTAAAGAAGAGCCACAAATTTGGAATGACAAATTAAAAAATGAGATCTATGAAGCTTGCAAAACAATAGTTCATCATGAAGATGCGTTTATTGATTTAGCTTTTCAAATGGGTCCTATGCAAGGTTTAACAGCTGAAGAAGTTAAACAATACATTAGATTTATTGGAAACAGAAGATTGGAGCAATTAGGCCTTAATCCAATTTACGACGTTAAGAAAAATCCATTAACATGGTTAGATACAATGCTTAACGGAGTAGAGCACATGAACTTTTTTGAGGGTAGAGCTACAGAATATTCTAAGGCTTCTACAAAAGGTACATGGGGCGAAGTATTTGCCTAATTAACAGCCTTTAAAAGACGCATACATACTTTGCAATAATTCAGAATACATGCTTTTGCCTTTATCTAAAGTTGCACCAAGCGGATCTAAAACACCCGTTTTGATTTTAGTATCTTTAGCAATTGATTTTATAATTGCAGGATTAAATTGAGGTTCTGAAAAAAGGCAATTAACTTTTTCATGCCCTATCACTTCTCTTATTTTAGATAATTGTTCAGCTCCTGGTAATACATCTGGATTTACTGTTAGAGCCCCTAAAACTTTAATACCAAATCTGTTTTCAAAATACTGATAAGCATCATGGAAAACTACAAACCTTAGATTATCTTTAAGATCTTTTTTAATATTTTTTGTTAAATTGTCTAACTCTGACTGAGCCTTTTTAGAATTAGCTTTATATTTTGAACTGTTGTCTGGATCTAATTTAACCAATTGCTTTTCAATTTCCTTAACAATCACTTTAGCATTCATTGGATCTAACCAAACATGTGGATCATGTTCACCGTGAGCATGCCCCTCATGTCCGTGATCATCATGTTTTTTTTCTTTATGACCGTGTCCGTGATCATCATGTTTTTTTTCTTTATGACCATGTCCATGATCCTCATGACCTTCAAATATATTTTTTTCTCTAAATTTAAGTTTTTTAATTCCACTCAAATCCATTATTTCAATATTTACTGCTTTCTTAGCAATGGTATTTAATGGTTTTTCTAGGAAAGCCTCTAAATCTTCACCAACCCAAATAATTAAATCAGCGTTTTCGATCATTTTTGCATGAGAGGGTTTCAAACTAAATCCATGCGGAGAATTATAACCATCAACTATTACATCAGGTTTTCCAACACCATCCATAACGTAACTAACTAAGGAATGAATTGGCTTAATTGATGCTACAACTTTTACTTCAGCTTTAGATACTGAAATGGTTGCGAAAAGTACTATAAATACAGTTGAAATTAATTTAAGTATTTTATGCATAATATGTTATAAAGTAACAAAGTGTTATAATATAACATTTGTTATTGCAAGGATTAATATTGTGAATAAATTAAATTCAGAGACATTAATTAAAGTAGACAATGTGGGTCTACTTAAAAACGATAAATGGCTAGTAAAAGGAGTTTCCTTAGAAGTAAAAAGGGGAGAAATCGTTACATTAATTGGACCAAACGGATCGGGAAAAACAACAACAGCAAAAATTGCTCTAGGTATTTATAAAAATATCACAGGAAAAGTTTTAAAATTTACTGAAAAAATTGGTTATGTCCCTCAAAAAATCTCTATTGATTGGACATTGCCAATAAGAGTAGTTGATTTTATGTTACTTACACAAAATCTAAGCAATGAAGAAATAATTAATGCTTTAAAATTGACTGGAGTTGAACATCTTAAAAATAATAATTTAAGTAATTTATCTGGTGGTGAATTTCAAAGAGTTTTAATAGCAAGAGCTATTGCAAAAAATCCCGATCTTTTAGTGTTGGATGAACCAGTTCAAGGAGTAGACTTTAAAGGCGAAATCTCTCTTTATGAATTAATAAAAGAAATCTCAGAAAAGGTAAATTGTGGGATTTTATTAATATCACATGACTTACATGTTGTTATGTCTTCCACAGATTATGTAGTCTGCCTTAATGGACACGTTTGTTGTTCTGGCACTCCTCAATCTGTAGCTAACAATAATAAATATCAAGAGCTTTTTGGGGACCGGGCCTCAACAGTTTTATCTGTTTACGAACATAAACATGATCATACTCACTCACCAGATGGAACAATAAAAAGGAAACAATAAATGTTTGATGATTTTTTTTTTAGAGCTTTAATTGCTGGAATAGGAATAGCATTAGTTACTGGGCCTCTAGGATGTTTTATAATTTGGAGAAGATTATCTTTTTTTGGTGATACATTGTCTCACTCTGCACTTCTTGGAGTTACTATAGCTTTCTTTTTTGAACTAAATATAGCTTTCTCAGTTTTTTTAATTTCATCAGCGATTGCACTTATACTTTTGAAGCTTCAAAAAACTACAAAATTACCAGGAGATGCTTTATTAGGTTTGTTAGCACATTCATCTCTTGCTGTTGGTTTAGTTGTAATCGGTTTTTTAACTTCAATTCGTTTTGATATAATGGGATTGTTATTTGGAGATATCCTAGCCGTAAATGAAATAGATCTGTTAATTATTTGGATCGGTGGAGCACTAATCTTATTAATATTGAAATTTATTTGGAAACCTTTGTTTGCCTCAACTGTTAATCATGAATTAGCCGAAGCTGAAGGCATGAACCCTGATAAAGTGAACGCAATCTTTACAGTTTTATTAGCAGCGATAATTGCAATATCAATTAAAATTGTAGGTCTTTTGCTAATAACAGGAATGTTAATTATGCCAGCTGCAATGGCAAGAAATGTTTCTAACAATCCAAAGCAGATGGTTAAGCTATCAATAATAGGGGGCTTGTTATCAGTAATAATTGGTTTGTTTTCATCTTTACAAATTAATACCCCTTCAGGGCCTTCAATAATAACTGCAGCGTTAGTTTTATTTTGTCTTACACTTATTAAGATCAAAAATTATTCTGAATTGAAAAAATGATATTAAATTGGTAATTTATATTTATGACACAAGCACAAACACTTTCTAAAAATCAACAAATTGTTTTAGATATTATTGAAAAAGCAAATAGTCCTTTAAAAGCTTATTCAATACTTTTTAATGTACAAAAAAAAGGAATAAACGCCCCACAGCAAATTTATCGAGCTTTAGATAAGCTAATTGAAATGGGCAAAATTCATAAGATTGAAAGCAAAAATGCCTTTGTTGCATGTAGGAGTTCAGATTGTGAAATTTCAAAAGCAACAGCTTTTTCGATTTGTGAAAACTGTGAAATGGTTGATGAAATTAGTGATACAAAACTTTCAAAGTATTTATCAAGTTTCAGCGATAAAAAAGGAACTAAATTTAAAAGATTTAATTTAGAATTCTTTGGTTTGTGCAAAAAATGCAAATAAAAGACAAAATAAGCTAATCTTAAAAAATCATAAGCATATCTTCCATAATTCACTTTTTAGTTGAACTACGGTTACATTATTAATCCATACATGTTAAAAAAAACTGAGGAAATTAGGAGGACATATGAAATATATAAAATATTTAGTATCAATAATTACAGCAATGTCTATTAGTAGTGTCGCGTTTGCAAACGAGATTAAGATGGGCAGAGCTGATTGGGACACAGGTTATTTTCAAGCTGAAGTCTATAAGCAAGCGTTAGAAAAAATGGGCTACAAAGTGTCAGGTCCAAAAACAATGAAGCCACAAGTATTCTACGTTGCTGCTGCAACAGGTGATGTAGATTTATGGGTTAATGGTTGGTTCGGTACACATGACGGTTACATCTCAGAGTCGAAAGGTAAAGTTAAACCGGTTGGCCATGTAATGAAAAAAGGTGGATTGCAGGGATACCTAATCGATAAAAAATCAGCTGATAAATTTGGAATTAAAACAGTGTTGGATATTAAAAAACATGCCAAAAATTGGGACTCAAATGGTGATGGTAAAGCAGACATGGTAGCTTGCCCTCCGGGTTGGGGATGTGAAAAAGTAATCCAAAAACATTTTGATGAACTTGGTCTTGGTGAATTTATTAATCCAGTTAAGGCAGATTATTCAGCATCTATGGCTGATGTAATTTCAAAATATAAAAATGGTAAGTCAGTGTTGTTTTATACATGGACACCTAACTGGACAGTTGGAACATTAAAGCTTGGAAAAGATGTAGTTTGGATAGAAGTTCCTTACAGCGGATCTAAAGCAGGAAAGGTTCCTAATGCAACAAAATCTAAAGTAAATTTAGGTTTTGGAGCTGATGATATTAGACCAGCTGCAAATGTTGACTTTCTAAAAGCAAATCCTAAAGTTGAAAAGATGTTAAAAAAAGCATCAATTCCTTTAGCTGACATTGCTGCTCAAAATCTTAAAATGAATAAAGGTGAAAAGAGTGAGAAGGCAATTAAGAAGCACGCTAATGAATGGATAAAAGCAAATCAAAGTACATTTGATAGCTGGATCAAGTAAAGGTTCAGGTTAATTTTAATGAATTTAAAATTAGCCCCTTCAGATTATGAAATATACATTCCATTAGGTGAATGGATTGAAGGAAATATTAAAGAGTGGCTATTCGAACAACGGCCACTCTTTAAAAAAATTTCAGCACCAATAGACACTGTTTTAAATAGTTTAGATTCTCTTTTAAATTTCATCCCTTTTCCGATAATACTTTTTATATTTATTTTCTTCGCATTCAAAACCAATGGTTTAAAGTTTGCAATTTTTTCATTTATAAGTTTAATATTTATTGATCTTGTTGATCTTTGGTCAGAAAGCATGACCACGCTTGCAATGATTTTTACTGCTGTTTTATTTTGTATGTTAATTGGCATTCCTCTTGGCATCATTGCTTCAAGAAGTAACACTTTTGAAATTATTTTACGCCCAATACTTGATATAATGCAAACAATACCAAGTTTCGTTTATTTAATACCTGTAGTTATGCTTTTTGGAGTTGGTTTAACTCCTGGAGTGGTTGCTACTATTATATTTGCTTTACCACCAATTATTCGATTAACAAATTTAGGTATAAGGCAAGTCGGTAAGGGATTTAAAGAAGCAGGATCAAGTTTGGGACTTACAAAATTTTTAATACTAATTAAAATTGAAATTCCTTTATCTTTAAAAACTATAATGGCAGGGGTCAATCAAACATTGATGCTTGCATTATCTATGGTAGTTATTGCTGCTTTAATAGGTGCAGGAGGATTGGGTTTAACTGTATATATTGCCTTAGGAAGACTTGATGTTGGATCTGCAGTTATTGGCGGAACAGGTATTGTAATTTTAGCAATAATTTTAGATAGAATTACACAAAAAATTATTAAGTCACACTAAAGACTTTAATTTTTCGATATGTTTTGGGGTAATTTCACAACATCCTCCAATAATCTTTGCTCCTTTACTCTTTAATTTTTTGCAAATTTCTAGGAATTTTTTAGGAGTGAGATCTTTCCTTTTTCCAAGCTGAACTTTAGGATTATTCGAGTCAGGTTTCCAACCTGGTGGAATATGCTCAAAAGCATTGATTTTAAATCCAAATGGTACTTTAAGTTTTTTTGCGTCTTTCATCACTTCATTCAAATCCTCAAATGACACACAAGAAGCCATAATCCCAATAGGTTTATATTTTTGGACTTTTTTTGCAACAGTTATAAATTTTTCGCCCGAGGGTAACAAACCTTTACTCCTAATGTGTATGCCTACTAAAAATTTTTTCTTGTATTCTTTAATTGCGCTTAATCCTAATGAACACTCTTTCCAGCTACTCATAACATCTAAGTAAAAAAAATCTACAAATGGATTGAGATATTTTGCCTGGGATCTAAAACTTTCTTTTATAAACTTAAGATCTTTTCCAAGATCAGCAAAATAAGTAAAATTTTGAGGTGGAAGACTTCCAGCAATCAAAACTTTTTTTTTGGACATTGCTACAGCTTTTTTTGCCAATTTTCCCGCTAGAACGTTAAGATTTTTATATTCTTTGGCTAAATTATTTTCGATAAGCCTTCTTTTTCTACTACCGAAGCTATTAGTTACAATAATTTCTGCTCCGGCTTTTATAAAATCTAAGTGTGTTTTGACGACTGTCTTATGATATTTTCGTTTATATAATGCTGAGGCTCCCCATAGAGTTCCGTGTGGTTTTACTCCACGGTTAAGGAGTTCCTGGCCCATACCCCCATCTAAAATTCTTGTTTTTTGAAAAAAATTATTATTCAGAGACTTCAATTCCAAAAAAAGTAGATATTAAAATAATGATTGCAAAAATAGCGAACCACATAAACCACTGAGATGCTACTTTTACTAAAGAACCTTTGTCAATACCTTTCCAAGGCATAAAAGTGTATGTAGTTAATGTGACTAAGATTAAAAATAAAAGTAGATTAGTTAAATTCATTTATCTTTGATTTAAAAGCATTACTTCTCTTACTTCAGCACCTCTGTATTTAGATAAAGGTCTAATAAGTTTATTTGAAGCATGTTGTTCCATAATGTGCGCAGACCAACCAGTTATACGAGACATAACAAAAATTGGAGTATAGAAATCTATATCAATTCCCATCATGTAATAAGTTGGCCCACATGGAAAATCTACATTTGGATGAATATTTTTCCGGTTTAACATTACTTTTTCTAAAATTTCATACATTCTAGTATATTTTTCTTTTTTCAAAAGTTTAGCTACTTTAAACATGTAATGTTTCATTGTTGGAACTCTAGAGTCACCTGTTCTGTAGACCCTATGACCAAATCCCATTACCACTTTTTTTTTATTTAATGCATTTTCTATCCATGCTTTTGCTTTTTCAGGTCTTCCAATTTCTTTCATCATATGCATTACAGCTTCATTTGCTCCTCCATGAAGAGGCCCTTTTAGCGAGGCAATTGCTCCAGTTATAGCACCATGTAAATCAGATAAACTCGATGTAATTGTTCTTGCTGTAAAAGTTGACACATTAAAACTATGTTCCGCGTATAATATTAATGAGATATCAAAAGCTCTGACTATTTCTTTATCCGGTACTTTATTGAACATCATTTTAAAGAAATTTTCTGAGAAAGATAACTTTTTACTTGGCGCAATAATTGATTTGCCTTTTCTTGTTCTAAAATAAGCTGCTACAGCAGTTGGTGTTTTAGCAAATATTCTCATCGCCTTTCTCATATTTGCTTTTGGGGAATTATCTTTTGTGTCTTTGTCTTCTAATGCCATTAAGCTTACACAAGTTCTTATCACATCCATAGGATGAGCATTTCTAGGCATTTTTTTAATATCATTTAATATTTGTTTAGAAAGCCTTCTTTCAGATCTCTCTTGTTTAATAAATTTTTTTAGCTGATTTTTATTAGGAAGTTCTCCATTAAGAACCAAATAAGCAACTTCTTCAAAATCACATTTGTCACAAAGCTCTTGAACTGTGTAGCCTCTATAAGTCAAGGCACTTAGTTCAGGAACCACATGTGAAATAGTAGTTTCATCAACAACTATGCCTAACAAACCTTTTTTAATTTCTTCACTCATTATTCATGCCCTTCTGTAGAAAAATCTGTAATTTTCTTATCAGGTGTATTGTATTTCTCATATTCTACTAACTCGTACAACCTTTTTCTAGTCTGCATTTTGTCAATAATATTATTTTGATGACCATCCTTAAATATTGATTTAAGACCTAATTCAACATTTTGCATTGCCAATCGTTGAGTTGTCACAGGATAAATTACTAAATTATAGCCTAAATTTTCTAATTGCGATCTATTTAGTAATTTAGATTTTCCAAATTCTGTCATATTGGCTAACAAATAGCCTTTTGATATTTTTCTAACTTTTTCAAATTCTTTTTCGTCTTTCATCGCCTCTGGAAAAATCATATCTGCACCTGCATCTTCATAAGATTTAATTCTTTCTAGGGTTCTATCAATTCCTTCGACAGTATTAGCATCAGTCCTGACTATTATTAAAAAATTTTTATCTTTTCTTGCGTTAACGGACTCTTTAATTTTTTTTACCATTTCATCTTTAGAAATTAGTTCTTTATTATCTAAATGACCGCATCTTTTCTCAGCAATTTGATCTTCAATATGACAACCAGCTAAACCTTTTTCCTCAAAAGTAATTATTGTTTTTTTACAATCTTTAAATCCAGTGTCAGCATCTACAATGGTAGGGAGGTCTGTTACTCTCGATATTTGGTTAGCTCTATAACTTACTTGATCTAAGGTTGTAAGCCCTATGTCTGGTAGACCTAAGTCATTAGACATAACACCTCCTGAGATATAGACTCCATCAAACCCAATTTCAGCTATAAGTTTTGCGCACAAAGGGTTATAGGCGCCAGGAAATCTAAGAAGCTTTTTTGATTGTAAATTTTTTACGAATTGTAATCTTTTTTCAGAACTTGTCTTTTTTGTAAAATGCATCTGAAAAGTTTATATTAAAGAGATTACTAAAAATCAAAGGCTATTATTTAATAAGAATAAATATACCTGTTAATACTAATAAAAGAGCCAAAAGATATTCTATAATTTTTTTTGTTCTAATATCTCCAACGAATTTTCTCAATCCACTTCCAAATAAAGCCCAAAGACTTATTGTTGGAAAACAAATTATTGCTGCGGTAATAGTAACAAAAGCTACTCCTATAAAAATATTCTCTTCAGTAGGAAAAAAACCTGATGCAACTGTTACTGCTATTGACCAAGCTTTTGGATTTATGAATTGAAACAATGATGCTTCGTAAAATCTTAATGGTCTTCCAGTTTCTTTCTGGATCATTGAAAACGATCCAATCATTTTCCATCCTAAATAAAGTAAATAAAGAAAACAAAGGATTTTCATATAAAATTGAATTTGAGGATAGATTAGAAATAAATTTGCTAAACCAAAACAGGTCAAACCAATCTGAATAATATGTCCTAAAGGTATCCCAATTAAATGCGGTAAAGTTCTAACAAAACCAAATTTCATACCAGAAGCAGTTAGCATCGCATTATTTGGACCTGGAGTGAAAAACATAGTAAAATAAAAAGTTGCTAAAGCAGAAAAAAGGGCAAAACTTATCATAGAAATTTTTCAAGGATTTTTTCAAAATTAACAAAATCAGAAATTAGCTCATCATGTTTAATTTCTTTCTCAGTTTTTTCTGTATAACCGTCTTTAACAAGGACAAAGGGCAAATTAGCATTTTGAGCAGACATTGCATCAATTTCACTATCACCAACCATAATTGTCTTTTGTAAATCTCCTCCAATTATTTCAACCACATCTGTTAAATGTCTTGGATCAGGTTTATTAAAAGAGAAAGTGTCTGAACCAGCAACATAATCAAAAAAATTCAACAAATTTAATTTTTTCAATAAATCTACTGCGAGTCTCTCTTGTTTATTTGTGCATACAGCCATAGAAATATTTTTATTTTTAGCCCATTTAAAAAAATCAACTGCTCCTTTAATCGGAAGACTACTTTTATCAATATTCTTTGAGTAAAAATCTATAAACTCTTTTGTCATTTCTCTTTTAATTTTCTCATCTTTAATTTTTTCCTTAAAAGATCTTTGCATCATAACCCAAGCACCTCTACCTGCGAGTGATTTAATATCTTCAAGTTTTTTCTCTGTATGACCGTATTTTCTCATAACGTGATTATGTGCAGCCATTAAATCCGGAGCAGTATTTACTATAGTGCCATCTAGATCAAAAAGAATAGTGTAAATTTGACTCATTTTTAAAAGTATTAAAAAGAAATATTTTGTGACTTATTTCAGTTAAATTATTAATGTAAAGAAATTTTTAATGAATACAAATAATAAATTAAATAAAGCTAACTCGTATAGGCTTTCTCAAGAATTACTAAGAAATAAAGCTTTAAGGAAGGGTGTAAATTTAGTGGCACCAGAAACAATATTTTTATCAAAAGATACTCTTTTTGGAAAAAACGTTACAGTGGATCCCTATGTTGTTATCGGTCCAAATGTTAAAATTGGAGACAATTCTCATATTAAATCTTTCAGTCATCTGGAGGGAACTAAAATTGAAAGAAATGTAGTTGTAGGTCCTTACGCAAGATTAAGAGAAGGAACATTACTAAAAGAAAACACTAAAATAGGAAACTTCGTAGAAACAAAAAAATCTCTTATAAATAAAAATTCAAAAGTAAATCATCTATCATATGTTGGAGATACTTCAGTAGGTAAAAACTCTAACATTGGCGCAGGAACAATCACTTGTAATTATGATGGTATTAAAAAATCAAAAACAAAAATAGCAGATAATGTTTTTATAGGTTCTAACTCTTCGTTAGTTGCACCAGTCAGTATAGGCAAAAACAGTGTTGTTGGTGCAGGGTCTGTAATAACAAAAAATGTAAAAAAAAAATCATTAGCTCTTACAAGGACATCACAAATCTCAGTCGAGAATTATAGGAGAAAGAAAAAATAATGTGTGGAATTATTGGAATTGCTAGTAACAAACCTGTTTCGATTAATATTGTCAACTCTCTAAAAAAGTTAGAATATAGAGGATATGACTCTGCAGGTTTAGCTACCTTAAGCGAAAACTTAATAGATGAAAAAAAATGTTCTGGAAGAGTAGAGGAACTTGAAAAAATTTTGTTCAAAAATCCCTCAAATGGCAACATAGGTATAGGACATGTAAGATGGGCTACTCATGGAGTCCCTAATATTGTTAATGCACATCCTCACTCTTCTGAAAAAGTCTCAGTGGTTCATAATGGTATAATAGAAAACTCAGATGAATTAAAAATGGACCTTGAAGAAAAAGGTTTCAAGTTTAAATCACAGACTGATACTGAAGTTATTACTGTCTTAGTAACCCAGTTTTTAGAAAATTCAGAACCTTTAGAGTCAGTATTCAAAACCTTAAAAAAGTTAAAAGGTAGTTTTGCTTTAGGAATTATTTTCAAAAATTTTCCTGATATTATAATCGGTGCAAGGAGGGGCAGTCCACTTGCTGTAGGTTATTCAAATGAAGAAAGTTACCTAGGTTCAGACTCTTACGCTCTGAAATCTATGACAAACAAGATTTCTTATTTAGATGATGGTGAATTGTGTATGCTATCTAAAAATAATATCGATTTTTACGACGTAAATCAAAAAAAAATAAATAAAAAAATTTATACTGTTTCAGATGATGAAAATACTTCAGACAAAGGTGACTATAAAAACTTTATGTCCAAAGAAATATTTGAGCAATCGAACACTATAAAGAAATGCTTGAACGAGTATACTGATAGTCTTAAAAAAGATATTAATATTTATAATTTTCCTATTGAACCTAAAAAAATTAATAAGATAGTTTTGATTGGTTGTGGAACGGCTTATCATTCGTGTTTAGTAGCAAAGTATTGGTTCGAGGAATTAACCTCTATTGATACCGAGATAGATATTGCTTCAGAATTTAGATACAGAAATTTAAAATTTAAAACTAATAATTTATATATTTTTGTTTCTCAATCCGGTGAAACAGCAGATACTGCAGCAGCCCTTGATATTTGTAAAAAAAATAAAGTCAAAACCTGTTCGATAGTAAATGTAGTAGAAAGTACAATCGCTAGAAATTCTGATTGGGTATTACCTATTCATGCCGGTCCTGAAATTGGTGTTGCTTCAACCAAAGCATTCTTGGGGCAATTAATCGTTCTTTATATTTTATCTTTAAAACTTTCTAAAGAGCGAGGAGACATTGATAAAAAAAATTATAATATATGCGTAGAAAATTTAAAAAAACTTCCAGATGCAATAAATAGTACTTTTAAACTTGAGAATGAAATTCAATTAATAGCTAAAGAATTTTTAGATGCTAAAGGATCAATGTTTTTAGGTAGAGGAAACTCATTTCCTGTAGCTCTTGAAGGCGCTTTAAAATTGAAAGAACTTTCTTACTTACATGCCGAGGGATATCCTGCAGGTGAAATGAAACATGGACCATTGGCTTTAATTGAAGAAGGCTTACCAGTAATAGTAATAGCGCCTAGAGACAAATATTACGAAAAAACCCTTTCTAATATGCAAGAGGTCATAGCAAGAGGTGGAAAAATATTTTTTATAACAGACAATAATAAAAGCTTATTAAGCACCAATATAAGATTTAGATTAAGGGTGCCTCGTGTGGATAGCTTCCTATCACCATTGTTATTTACAATTCCTTTGCAGCTTTTAGCATACCATGTAGCTTCATTAAAAAATTGTGATATTGATAAACCAAGAAATTTAGCTAAGTCAGTTACAGTTGAATAGAGTGAAATCAAATTATAAAGCCATGGTATTGTCTTGCATTGATCCAAGATTCCAACCTGTTATTTACAATTATTTAAAGAAAAAAAAATTAGTTGGAAAGTATAGTTCTTTTACAATTGCAGGATCAGCTATTGGTGTTACAGCATCTAAATTTAAAAGATGGCACAAAGCTTTTTGGGATAATTTTGATACTTCTGTAAAATTACATAATATAAGAAAATTAATAGTAATTAATCATAGAGATTGTGGAGCAGCCAAAATTATAAATGGAAAAAAAGAATTTTCCAAAGCAAATGAAACGCAAGTACATAGAAATTCTTTTCAAAAAATTAAAAAGATATTCAAGAGAAAATATCCAAAATTAAGGATTGAACTTAAAATTATTTCATTAAATAGCAAAGTAGAAACATTTTAATAAATTTTATTTAATATTTTATTGAATATTTTTAATCTTTACTCTATATATATCGCAAGTTGTATATGAAAAAATGGAATTTAAATAGTTGGAAAAAATTACCTGCTAAACATTTACCTGTTTATCAGGACAAGGAAGAACTTGATTTAGTTTTAAGTAAAATTAAAAAATATCCACCTTTAGTTTTTGCAGGTGAGTCTAGATCTTTAAAAAAAGCATTATCTAATGTTGCTGAAGGTAGAGCATTTTTACTTCAGGGGGGAGATTGTGCAGAAAGTTTTGCAGAGTTTCATCCAGACAACATTAGAGATACTTTTAAAGTTCTTTTACAAATGTCTTTAGTATTAACAGCATCAGCCTCAGTTCCAGTCGTAAAAGTTGGAAGGATTGCTGGACAATTTTCTAAACCCAGAAGCGCACCCACAGAAAAAAAAGATGGAAAAGAATTGCCAAGTTATTTAGGTGATAACATTAATGGAATGGAATTTACAGAAAAAGCAAGAATTCCTGATGCAAAAAGATTATTTCGAGCGTATTCACAATCTGCATCTACATTAAACTTACTAAGAGCTTTTTCTCAAGGAGGCTTTGCTGACCTCAGACAAGTACACTTATGGAATTTGGGTTTTATTAAAGAGAAAACAAAAGGTAAGTATAAAGAAATAGAGGATAAAATAAGTGATGCATTAGCGTTTATGGAAGCTTGCGGAATTAATTCAGATACCAATCGAAGATTGAGAACTGTAAATTTTTATACTTCGCATGAAGCTTTACATTTACCTTTCGAAGAGTCTATGACAAGAGTAGACTCAACAACTGGAGAATATCACGACACTTCAGCCCATTTTGTTTGGATAGGGGATAGAACAAGACAACCTGACGGAGCACATGTTGAATTTTGTAGAGGTATTAAAAATCCTCTTGGTTTAAAATGTGGACCAACTTTAAATCCAGATGAATTAATAAATTTATGCAATATTTTAAACCCTGATAATGATGCTGGAAGATTGACATTAATTTCAAGATTCGGTGCTGATAATGTTGAAAAATATTTACCTAAGTTGATAAGAGCGATTAAAAAAGAAGGTCTAAAAGTTATATGGTCTTGTGATCCAATGCATGGAAACACTATTAAAGCTGCAACAGGATTTAAAACTAGACCTTTCGAAAGTGTCTTGAAAGAGGTAAAAAATTTCTTCGCTGTAAGTCAAGCGGAAGGGAGCTATGCCGGTGGGTTACATATAGAGATGACAGGTCAAGATGTGACTGAGTGTACAGGTGGGGCTCAAAAAATATCTGAGAATGATTTATCGAATAGATATAGGACTCATTGTGATCCAAGACTAAATGCGGACCAAGCATTAGAATTAGCTTTTTTGATTTCTGAGGAAATTAAGAAAAATTCAAAAATATCAAATAAAATTATTCAAGCTGCGTCTTAATAATTATTGTAATTATTAAGACCAAACCTTAAAAGAAAGGTAAGGTATTAATTATGGACGTAAAAAAAAGAGCAAAAATAATAACCGACTGGATAGACAACTATTGCAATAATGTTTCTTATAAGCCAAAATCATTAGTAGTTGGAATATCGGGTGGAATAGACTCTTCTGTAGTTAGTACTTTATGTGCAAACACTGGTAGAAAAACAATTGTGTTAACAATGCCAATTAAACAAATCAAATCTCAACATGATTTAAGTTTGACACATGCCAAGTGGTTAAAACAAAAATACAAAAATGTTGAACATCATTTGTTAGAGATGGATAAAATCTTTAACTCATTTTCTCAAGTTTTAAATAAATTTGATAATGAGCATGCGTATGCAAATTCAAGAGCAAGGTTGAGAATGGCAACTTTATACCAAGTAGCAGCAGCAAATAATGGAATTGTTGTAGGAACAGGTAACAAAGTTGAGGATTTTGGCGTTGGTTTTTATACTAAATACGGCGATGGTGGGGTCGACATCTCTCCTATAGCTGACTGCAACAAATCTCAAGTGTGGGAGTTAGGCAGACATCTCGGTGTGTCCGAAGAAATAATTAATGCCCAACCCACAGATGGTCTATGGGATGATGGAAGAAACGACATAGAACAACTTGGAATGAGTTATGCAGATTTAGAGAAGGCTATGGAAAATAAAGACGATCCAAACTATCAAAAATATTTAAAAATAAGAGAAAAAAATTTACACAAAATGAATCCAATACCGGTATGTACATTTAATGAATAGCTTAAAATTAACAAATTCTCTAACAAGAAAAAAAGAAGTATTTAAGCCAAATAATATAAAAAAGATTTCCTTATATGCTTGTGGCCCGACTGTATATGAGAGTCCCCATGTAGGTAATGCAAGAACCCTTGTAGTGTTTGATGTTTTATTTAGAGTTTTAAAGGTTCTCTACAATTCAAATGTAACGTACGTAAGAAATATTACTGATGTAGATGATAAGATAATAGAAGCTTCTCAAAATAATAAAGAAGATATAAATGAAATTACTAATAGAGTGATTAATATTTTTCATAAAAATTGTAAGAGTTTAAACTGTTTAAAACCAACGATAGAGCCAAAAGCCACAGAACATGTAAAAGAAATGATTGAAATGACATCTTCATTAATCAAAAAGGGATTTGCTTACGAAAATAAAAACCATGTTTTTTTTGCTGTAAGCAAATTTAAAGATTATGGAAAATTATCAAACAAAAATTTAGATGAGTTAAAGGCAGGGAGTAGAATAGAAATTTCTGATCTAAAAAAAAATCCAATGGACTTTGTTTTATGGAAGCCTTCAAATGAAAAAGACCCTGGTTGGGAGTCGCCTTGGGGAAGAGGTAGACCGGGCTGGCATCTTGAATGTTCAGTAATGAGTGAAAAATACCTTGGTAAAAATTTAGATATTCATGGCGGTGGTCTTGATTTAATTTTTCCTCATCATGAAAATGAGATAGCCCAGTCTTGTTGTAACAATAATACGAAAAACTTTGCAAATTATTGGGTTCATAACGGATTTGTAACGATTAATAATGAAAAGATGTCAAAATCTTTAGGCAATATAATTTCTATAACTGATGCAACTAAAAAATATTCTGGTCAGGTCGTTAGGTTAGCATTATTGAGTGCTCACTACAGTCAACCACTAGATTGGAACAATAAACTTTTAGAGAATCAACGAGCAACTATTGAAAAATGGTATCAATTGTATGAAGAAAATAATGAAGAAATACCTTTGAAAGAGATAGACATGTTACTAGATGATTTAAATACTCCTGGTTTCATAGCTAAAATTCACGAACTTTATGCTAACGCAAATAAAGGTGATAAAAAAAGTAAAAAATTTTTTAATAGTGCATGTAAATTAATTGGTTTATTTGATTTAACAAAAAACGAGTGGGAAGAGTTTAAAAAAGTAGATAAAGATATCTCAGAAGAATTTATTGAAAAAAAAATTAAAGAAAGATTGGCAGCAAAACAAAAAGGAGATTATAAGCTTGCTGATAAAATAAGAGTTGAACTAGCAAGTAAAGGAGTAATCATTGAGGATAAAAAAGAAAAGACAACTTGGAAATTTAAATGAGTAAAGAGAAAATATATATATTTGATACCACTTTAAGAGACGGAGCTCAGACGGAAGGTGTTGATTTCTCAATTGAAGATAAAAATAAAATAGCAAAAGTTTTATCAGAGATAGGTGTTGATTATGTAGAGGGAGGATGGCCTGGGGCAAATCCTGTTGATACAAAATTTTTTTCTAGCCCACCCAAAATGCAACAAACTTTATTTACTGCATTCGGTATGACCAAAAAAACAGGTCGAAGCGCAGATAACGATCCCGGTTTAGCTTCTTTAATGAATGCGAATACACCAGCAGTTTGTGTAGTAGGAAAATCTTGGGATTTTCATGTAAAAGTTGCTTTAGGAATTCAAAAAGAGGAAAATTTAGTAAACATCAAAGAAACAACAAAACATTTTGTTAAAAACAAGAAAGAATTTTTGTTTGATGCAGAACATTTTTTTGATGGTTATAAGGCTAACCCAGAATATGCAATTGATTGCTTAAAACAAGCCTACGATAATGGTGCTAGATGGGTAGTATTATGTGATACAAATGGTGGCACACTACCGAATGAGATTAGAGAAATTGTTACAAAAGTTTCAAAAATAATACCTGGAAGCAATCTTGGAATTCATGCACATAACGATACAGAAAATGCTGTGGCTAATTCTTTAGCTGCAGTTGAAAGCGGCGTGAGACATATTCAAGGAACTATAAATGGTTTAGGTGAAAGATGTGGTAATGCAAATTTGATGTCAATTATTCCTAACTTATGTTTAAAAAAATCTTTTAGCGATAAGTATGAAATTAACATTAAAAAAGATAAACTTACTTCATTAACTGAATGTTCAAGATTGTTAGATGAAATACTAAATAGAAAACCTAATAAAAATATGGCCTATGTTGGTGCCTCAGCCTTTTCTCACAAGGGAGGTCTTCACGTTTCAGCAGTGAAGAAAGATCCAAAAACTTACGAACATATTGATCCAAAAATAATTGGAAATCATAGAAATATAATTGTTTCAAATCAAGCTGGTCGATCAAATATTTTATCAAGACTAGAACAATACGGAGTTAAAATTGACTCTAAGGATCCAAAAATCCAAAAAATTTTGGATGAGGTGAAAGATAGAGAATTTAGTGGTTATTCTTATGATGGAGCTGATGCTTCATTTGAATTATTAGCTAATAGATTATTAGGTAAAGTTCCTGAATATTTAAAGGTAAAAAGTTACGATGTGAATGTTTCAAAATTTGACAAAATACAAACAAAAGCTAGCGTAGTTTTCTTGATAGATGGAAAAGAAATTGAGTGTTATGGTGAAGGGAATGGACCTGTAAATGCATTGGATAATGCGATCAGATCTAATTTTAAAAAAGTAACAAAATACTATAATTTTTTTTCAGATTTGAAGTTACTTGATTATAAAGTTAGAATTCTGAATACTGGTACTGAAGCAACAACTAGAGTTTTAATTGAAAGTACTGATAAAACAGGTGTGAGTTGGTTTACAGTTGGTGTATCTCCAAATATTATTGAAGCTTCATTTAAAGCATTAATTGATAGCTTGGATTATAAACTTTATAAAGAAAAAGCTCCTGCTAATTTAAATGAGCAGTAAATTTGGTTTCATTCTAGTAAAACCGCAACTAGGTGAAAACATAGGTGCATGTGCCAGAGCAATGAAAAATTTTGGTTTCTCAAAACTTCACATTGTAGAGCCTAAAATTAATTTTCCAAATCATAAAGCTAAAGCAATATCCGTAGGAGCGTATGACATTATAAATAAAGCTAAAGTATTTAATAATATTCAAGATGCAATAGAGCCTTTTAATTTGGTCGTATCTTTAAGTGCAAGACGTAGGGACATAAATAAAAAAAATATTTCACTTAAAGAATTTCAAAAAATAATCAAAAGAAGAAATCTTAACTTGGGTTTAATGTTCGGTCCTGAAGCATCAGGTTTATCAAATAAAGATTTGTCGTTTTCTAATTATATTTTACAAATTCCAACCTCACCTAAATTTAAATCTTTAAACTTATCGCATTCTTTGACTGTTATTTCTTACGAGATCTTTAAATCACTTAATGATAAAAAAATTAAGAATAATGAGCTGAATTTAAAAGTTTCATCTAAATCAAAAATATCTTCTTTATTAGCTCATTTAATAAGCCTTTTAGAAAAAAAAGATTTTTTTATCCCTAAAGAGAAAAAGCACTCAATGATATTAAATATAAATAATTTAATTTATAGATTAGAACCAAACGATAAAGAATTAAGGATTTTAGCTAGTATTATAAGCACATTGAGTAAAAAATAACATTAAAGCTTAATTGACAAATCATTAGTAAAGCTTATAAAAACACAATTATTTATTATGACTAAAAGACTTAAATCTAAACATAAAGTTGATCGAAGACTTAAAGCAAATATTTGGGGCAGACCAAAAAGCCCTTTTAACTCTAGAGCATATCCTCCAGGACAACATGGTCAAAACAAAAAAGGGAAACCAACAGACTATGGGGTACAACTTCAAGCAAAACAAAAACTAAAAGCTTATTACGGAAACATAAACGAGAGACAATTCAGAAATATTTATAGAAAAGCTCTTTCAAAGAAGGGAGACACGACTGAAAATTTAATCGCAATTCTTGAAAGCAGGTTAGATACAATTGTTTATAGAGCTAAGCTAGCACCAACTGTTTTTTCAGCTAGGCAAATGATTAATCATGGTCATATAAATGTAAATAAAAAAAGAGTAAATATTTCAAGTTATCTTGTTAAAGGTAAAGATATAATTGAAGTTCGAGATAAATCAAAAAAGCTAAATGTTATAGACGGGTCAATTCAAAGCAAAGAGCGTGATGTTCCTGAGTATATTCAATTAGACAACAAAAATAAAATTGTTAAGCTCATTAGGACACCAAAGTTTTCTGAGGTCCCTTACCCAGTTATAATGGAGCCAAATCTAGTAATTGAATACTATTCGAGATAATTGAACTTTTTTAGCCTCTTAAAAAGAAAATTAATTTATAATTTAAAAAGAAAGACCTCAGTAGACGATGATGGGTTTAATAGCACCTCGTTAGATAATTTATTTCATTATTACGGCAGTGATAAAGCAAATTTATTTAAACTTAATAATACTCAAGGACATGGTTTTTCAAAATTTTATGTTAAGCATTTAGAAAATATTAAAAATAAACAATTAAATATTTTAGAAATCGGATCATACTCTGGATCATCGGCAGTAGCATTTACAAAATACTTATCAAAATCTAAAATTTTCTGTTTCGATATAAATATTTCAAAATTCAAATACAAGTCAAAGAAAATTGATGTTTACGGAGTTGACATTAAAAATAAAGCAAAGATAAAAAATATTTTAGATAAAATATTTTTCAAAAATAAATTTAAAAATTTTGACCTAATAATTGACGATGGATCTCATAAATTAAGTGATATATTAATATGCTTAAACTTTTTCTTTAGTTATTTAAAAAAAGATGGAATTTATATTATAGAGGATTATAAATACCCAAATTATTTTGATTTTTGTAAAGATGTAGACGATATTTTAGTCGATGATCTCTTAGTTAAACTAAAAAAAAAAGAGTATTTTAAAACTTCATTTTTTAAAAAAGAAGATCAAGAGGCATTGTTTTCTTCCGTAGGATTAATTAATACATATAAGGGAAATTTAAAAAGTTCGGATATTTGTTTTATTTTAAAAACTTAAATTAGTTTTTTATCAGAAAGAAGTTTTTTTAGATCTCCTTTTTCAAACATCTCTTTAACTATATCGCATCCACCGATAAATTCCTCATTTACGTAAAGTTGAGGGATAGTTGGCCAATCACTAAAATCTTTAATGCCTTGTCTCAGATTTTCATCTTCCAAAACATTGATACCTATAAATTTTACATTTAAATGTTTCAAAACATTTGTTACAGCCATTGAGAAACCACATTGAGGTTCATCTGGTGTTCCTTTCATAAATAAACAAACTTTATTTTCTTTTATTAGATTAATAATTTTTTGCTTTATTTCACTCATTTGCTTTCAGTAGTAATTGATAAGGCATGCAATTCATTTCCCATTTTACCTTTAAGGGATTTATAAACTAGTTTGTGCTGATCGATCTTATTTAAATTATTGAATATTTTTGATCTTATAGTCGCTGAATAATGGTTATTATCACCTCTTAGATCTTTAATTTCGATTTGAGCGTCTGGTATCGACTCTTTAATTAATTTTTTTATTTCTTCAGCCGCTAATGCCATTAATAATTGTTATACCATTGATTATTGATTTTAAATAGGGCATTTGTGTCAATTTTCATTTCACCTACTATTTCAAAATATTTTTTTTGTGTTATTCCAATGTTTTCAAAGTATATACTATTATTCCTCAGTAAATCCTCAGTTTTTTTTATGTTTTGTTTTTCAATTTCAAGAACATACCTACCTTGGTCCTCTCCGAAAAAGTACTCGCTTAAGTCCCTTAACTTTTTAGGCTTTTCTATTTTGACACCTAAGCTGGTGGACATGGCCATTTCTGATAAACAGGTGATTAAACCACCATCAGAAATATCATGACATGATAAAACTAAATCTTTATTGATTAAATCTAAAACTATTTTACCGTTATTTTTTTCGTTAAGTAAATTAATTTCTGGCGGTTTACCTTCTGTGATTGAATAATTTTCCTTCAAGAAACAACTTTGCCCGAGATGGCCAAATGTTTTACCAATTTGAATTATATAACTACCTTCTTTTTTTAAATTATGTCCCAAAGGTTTTGATAATTTATTAATTAAACCTATTCCACCAATTACAGGGGTTGGAAAGATATTTTTTTTATTTGTTCCATTGTAAAAAGATACATTCCCTGAAACTACCGGATAATTCAAAAATTCACATGCTTCTTTCATTCCTTCAGTGCACTCAGCAAATTCACCCATTATTTCTTTATTTTCAGGATTTCCAAAGTTAAGACAATTAGTTATAGCTATAGGTTTTGCACCCACAGATATTAAATTTCTCCAGTTCTCACACACTATTTGTTTTCCACCAGTTATAGGATGTGATTTACAATAATTTGCAGATGAATCAACTGAAACAGCTATAGCTTTATCTTTATTATGAATTCTTATTATTGCAGCATCCGAACCAGATTTTTGAGCCGTATCACACATCACCATTTGATCGTACTGATTTGTTACCCAACTTTTATTTGAATGATTTGGACTTGATAATATTTTTATTAATGCATCTTCAATTTTAATTTTCTTAAGTCTTTTTAATTTAAAGTTGGTTTGAGGAAGTTTTTTTTTAATCCATTTTCTATCATAAATAGGCGCGTTAGATGCAAGTGCATCTATAGGAATTTCAGCTATTTTTTGTTTTTTAAATTTTAATGTTAAATTTTTAGAATTAGTTGTTTTGCCTATTATAACAAAATCTAAATCCCATTTAGAAAAAATTTTTTTGGCTTGCTCCTCTTTACCATCTTCCAAAACAATCAACATCCTTTCTTGACTCTCAGATAACATCATTTCATAAGGAGTCATATTTTCTTCTCTACATGGAACTTTATCCAATTCTAACTCAATCCCTAAAGAACCTTTTGAAGCCATCTCCACGCTTGAAGAAGTAAGGCCAGCAGCCCCCATATCTTGAATAGATATAATTGACTCATCTTTCATTAATTCTAAACATGCCTCTAATAATAATTTTTCAGTAAAAGGATCTCCCACTTGAACTGTAGGTTTTTTTTCATCAGAATTGTCATCAAATTCTGCTGATGCCATTGATGCTCCATGTATACCATCACGACCAGTTTTTGATCCAACATAAACTACAGCTTTATTTACCCCCTTAGCTTTTGAGTAAAATATTTTATTTTTTTTAACATGTCCTACAGCCATTGCATTTACTAAAATATTCTCATTATAAGTTTCGTGAAATTTTGTTTCCCCCGCAACTGTTGGTATTCCGATGCAATTTCCATATCCGCCAATTCCTGAAACTACTCCGTTTAGAAGACTCTTTGTTTTTGGATGAGAAGGCGATCCAAAATGTATTGAGTTTAATAAAGCAATAGGTCTGGCACCCATTGTAAAAACATCTCTTAATATACCGCCTACACCTGTTGCGGCACCTTGATAAGGCTCTATATAAGAGGGGTGGTTATGACTCTCAATTTTGAAAACTATTGCATCGTTGTCGCCAATATCAATTACCCCAGCATTTTCACCAGGTCCTTGTATTACTTGTTTGCCTTTTGTTGGCAGTTTTTTTAAATGTATTCTTGATGATTTATATGAACAATGCTCATTCCACATTGCTGAAAAAATTCCAAGTTCAAGAAAATTAGGATTTCTTTTTAATAATTTTTGTATATTTTTATACTCCTCATCTTTTAATCCGTGACTTTCAATAATTTCTTTAGTAATTTTCATTTTTTAATTTAATAAACTTGAAAACAAATTAACTCCATCGGTATTAGATATAATGTCATCAATCATTCGTTCTGGATGAGGCATCATACCTAAAATATTTTTTTTTGAATTATATATCCCTGCTATATTTTCCAGTGCACCATTTGGATTTGATTTTTCATTGGTATTTCCTTTTTCATCACAATATTTAAATGCAATTAGATTATCTTTTTTAAGTTCTTCTAGGTGCTGATTACTTGTAAAGTAATTTCCCTCATTGTGAGCAATATTTATTTTTAATACTTGATTTAATTCATACTTTGAGGAGAATTTAGTCTTATTATTCATAACTTTAATATTTACATCTCGATTAATAAATCTTAAATTCTTGTTTCTTAATAGCGTACCTTTAAGTAATCCAGTTTCAGTTAAAATTTGAAATCCATTACAAATTCCAAGAATTAAACAGCCTGAGTTCGCTGCTTTAATAACCTCATCTATTATTAAAGATTTTCCAGCAATCGCACCTGAGCGTAAATAATCTCCAAAAGAAAATCCTCCTGGAATAACTATAAGATCACTTTTAGGTAAAGATGTATCTTTATGCCATACCATTTGATTTTTGAATTGCAATTTTTCCAAAGCCACTGCAATGTCACGATCACAATTAGAACCAGGGAATACTATTACAGATGATTTCATTACAATTTATCAATTTTGTAATCTTCAATTATCAAATTAGCTAAGAGTTTCTTACACATTTCATCTATCCTTGCCTCTGCTTTTTTTGAATCCTTTTCATTTAACTCAATTTGAAAAAATTTTCCTTGTCTTATACTTTTCAGGTCTGACATACCTAAATTAATCAAAGTATTTTGAACAGCTTTTCCCTGCGGATCCAATACATCTTTTTTAAGAGTTACTGTTACTGAAAATTTCAACTTATTTTTTCTTGAATTTTATTGGAATTGTTTTTCCAAAGTTTACTTCACTAATGTTAGTTTCTTCAGGCATAATACCTAATCTCCTCGCAACTTCTTGATAGCCTTGAATTATGTTACCTAAATCTTTTCTAAATCTGTCTTTATCGAGTTTTTTTTCAGTTTTAGAGTCCCATAATCTACATGTGTCTGGACTTATTTCATCAGCTAAAACTATTTCTTTTTTTTCAGTTTCTTTATTCCATGTTTTTCCGTATTCAATTTTAAAGTCAACTAGCTTTATGCCAATTGCTCGAAACATCCCGGTTAATATATCGTTAATTCTAAATGTTGTTTTATCTATTTCTTTTAATTCATTCTCTTTAGCCCAGCCAAAGGAGTAAATATGTTCTCTTGATATCAAAGGGTCATTTAACTCATCTTTTTTATAACAATATTCTAATAAAGGTCGATCTAAAATTGTTCCCTCAGGTATCCCAAGTCTTTTTGTTAAAGATCCAGTAGCAATATTTCTAACAATAAATTCTATAGGAAAAATCTCGGCTTTCTTTATTAATTGCTCTCTCATATTTAGACGTTTTATGAAATGAGTTTTGATCCCAGACTGAGATAAAACAGTTAAAATATATTCTGAAATCCTATTATTTAAAACGCCTTTGCCCTCAACATTCGCTTTTTTAAGATTATTAAATGCAGTCGCGTCGTCTTTAAAGTGTTGAATAACTAAATTTTTATCTTTTGTCTCATAAATTATTTTAGCCTTACCTTCGTATAATTTATTTCCTTTATTCATGTAGTTACTTTTTTTTTAGACACCTGTTGAAAATTATATTAATTTTTTTCGTATGGTAACTAAAATTAAATAGTTTTTTTAGTTTATTAACAGGTATTTTGTTTGTAATTTTTTTATTTGAAATAATAATGTTAAAAAAAGAGGAATTTTCTTTCCAAGCCCTCAAAGCACTTTGTTGAACAACTTTATATGACTCTTCTCTTGAAAAACCGCTATTTGTAAGCTCAAGTAAAACTCGTTGTGAAAAAAAAATTCCATTAGTAATATTTAAATTTCTCAACATATTTTTTGGATAAATATTTAAATTCTTAATTACAGTAGTCAATCTTGATAAGGCAAAATCTAATGTAACAGTTGCGTCTGGTCCAATATTTCTCTCTACAGCTGAATGAGAGATATCTCTTTCATGCCACAGTGCAACATTCTCCAAAGCAGGAATAGCTGTTGACCTAATTAACCTAGCTAGCCCTGTAAGATTTTCACTTAAAATAGGATTTTTTTTGTGTGGCATTGCCGATGAACCTTTTTGTTTTTTACCGAAAAATTCCTCTACTTCTAATACTTCAGTTCTTTGCAAATGCCTAATTTCTATTGCTAATCTTTCAATAGAGCTTGCTATTATTGCTAGGGTAGAAAAAAATTGAGCATGTCTATCTCTCGGTATGACTTGTGATGAAATTGGTTCAATCCTTAATTTAAGTTTCTTTGCAACATATTTTTCAATCCTTGGATCAACATTAGCAAATGTTCCTACTGCTCCAGAAATGGCACATGTAGAAATTTCATTTATTGCAATTTTTAATCTATTTTTATTTCTCGAAAATTCCTGGTAAAAAGATAACATTTTTAGACCAAAAGTTATTGGTTCAGCATGAATTCCATGGCTTCTACCCATGCACAAAGTAAATTTATGTTTTATTGCCTGTTTTTTAATTGAGAATAATAATTGATCAATATCTTTTAATAGTATTTCACCAGATTGTTTTAACTGAAGATTAAAACAAGTATCTAATACATCCGAGGAAGTCATGCCTTTATGAAGGTGTCTAGCATCATTACCAGCCTTTTCTGCAATTGATGTTAAAAAAGCAATTACATCATGTTTAACTTTATCTTCAATTTGTAAAATTCTTTTCACGTTAACTTTTGCCCTAGATCTTATCTTCTTAGAAATTCCTTTAGGAATAATCTTAAATTTTTCCATAGCCTCAGCAGCTGCCAGTTCAATTTCTAACCACAATGAGTACTTATTGTAATCATCCCAAATAGCTTTTATTTCTTTCCTTGAGTATCTTTCAATCATTTTTCTCTAGCGATGTAAAAATTTCACAACCATCTTTTGTTACACCTATAGTATGTTCAAATTGTGCGGATAAAGATTTGTCTTTTGTAACCGCAGTCCATCCATCTTTAAGTGTTTTTGTTTCATAGTTTCCAATATTTATCATCGGTTCTATAGTAAATATCATTCCAGTCTTAATTTTTTCTCCAGTTCCCTTTTGCCCATAGTGTAAAATATTTGGCTCTTCATGAAATGATTGCCCTATTCCATGACCACAAAAATCTTGCACAACTGAAAAACCTTCGGCTTCAACATGATTTTGTATTATTGAACCTATATCGCCCAAGAAAATATTATCTTTGACGATTTTAATTGCTTTCATCAGCGCTTCGTATGTAGTTTTTACTAATTTTTTTGCTTTAATAGATACTTCGCCTACTTCAAATGTCCTACTTGTGTCTCCGTGCCAACCATCTTTAAATGCTGTTACATCGACATTTAAAATATCTCCTTCCTGTAAAATTTTTTTTGAAGGTATACCATGACAAACTACATGATTTACAGAGGTACAACAAGATTTCGGAAAACCTCTATAAAATAATGGCGCAGAGTATGCACCATGATCGTTTATAAATTCATAACATAGATTATCAATATATTCGGTCTGGATTCCAGGTTTTATTATTTTAGCAACTTCTTTTAAAGCACCTGCAGCTATAGATCCTGCTAATCTTGTCTTCTCAAATGCTATCTTATAATTGTCATCCATTAAATCTTAAAATTAATTTTTTTATTTAATTTTATTCCTTTTGATGAAAATTTACAATCATAGCAAAGTATATTTAGTTCTTTCTTAACAGCTTCTTCAATCATTTTATTATATTCAGAGTCTATATCGCTTGCTATGGCAAATTTATTACAATCATCTCTTTGAATTACAAAAAGAAGATAAATTTCATAACCTTTTTCTTTAGCCTTAAGCAGTTCGCGAATATGCTTAAGCCCCCTGGATGTAACCGCATCTGGGAATTCAGCCACTCCTTTATTTCTTGATAATGTAACATTCTTTACCTCTATAAAGATTTGTTTATTATTCTTTTTTACTAAAAAATCAAATCTTGTTTCATCTCCAAATTTAACTTCTTGTTGGATATCTTCTAAATTTTTAAATTCATTAATTAAATTATTTTTTAAGGACTCTAGCGCAATTTTATTTGTTAAATGTGTATTTATTCCTATCTTTGCTTTTTTGTCCTCTATAATTTGTAATGTATATTTTAATTTTCTTTTAGGGTTATTGCTTTCACTTATCCAAACTTTATTTCCTTTATTTAATAAACCCATCATGGAACCAGTATTTGGACAATGTGCAGTAATAACTTTGCTTTTGATCTTAACATCTACAAAAAAACGCTTGTATCTTTTAACTAATTCTCCTGATATTAATATTTTTTCAAAGTTCATATATAAGTAATAACCTATGTCGAAAAAAATTAAAAAAGTAAATGCAGCTATTTTAATTATTGGTAATGAGATTTTATCAGGTAGAACACAAGATAGAAATGTTGCTTTTATAAGTAATTGGCTAAATTCAAAGTGCGGAATTTCTGTTTTAGAAGTAAGAATTATACCTGACGTTGAAAAGATTATTGTTGAAAATATAAAATCTTTATCAAATAAATTTAATTATGTTTTTACGACAGGTGGCATAGGCCCAACACACGATGATATTACGGCAAAATCGATTGCAAAAGCGTTTAGGGTCAAATATGAAATTCATCAAGAAGCCTATCAAATATTAGAAAAATATTATGGAAAAAAAAGTTTTAATGATGGCAGAAAAAAAATGGCAAAACTTCCTAAACACTCTAAATTGATTTATAACCCTTCGAGTGCTGCTCCAGGTTTCGTTGTAAAGAATGTTTTTTCTCTACCAGGAGTACCATCAATTTTAAATTCTATGATCGAAAATTGTAAAAAATATCTTAAAACTGGTTTAAAAATTCATAGCATGACCATAAATCTTTTTACAGTAGAGAGTAATATTTCAAATGAATTGAACAAGATTCAAAAAAAATATTTAAAAAAAGTTGAAATAGGCAGCTATCCATTCTTTAGGCTTGGAAAAGTTGGGGTTTCTCTTGTTTTTCGTTCAGTTAAAAAAGATTTTTTATATAGAGTAGATAAAGAAATAAAAAGAATGATTGAACAAAAAAAAATAAAAATTTTTAAAATCTAATCTTCAATGAAATATAAAAATCATATTTTTGATATTGGGGCCTTTAATGGTTTAGACGGTATAGCATTAGCAGTGAAAAATTCAAAAGTGATGGTTCATGCATTTGAGGCCAATCCAGAGATGGTAAAAACAATAAAGGAAAATAAAACTAAAATTGAAAAATTTATTAAAAAAAAAATTATAAATTACAAAATAAACAATTTTGCTGTTAGCGATACTAATATTTTATTAAAATTTAATATTGCGGCAAATCCAACTGTATCTTCCCTTCAAAAATTTTCAAAAAATATAAAAAAAACTTGGCCAGGATATTCAGAAACTCATTGTAAATTTATAAAACAAATTAAAGTTAAAGGTATTACACTAAAAAAATATTGTATTGAAAATAATATTAATAAAATAAATTATTTACATATCGATACCCAAGGCAATGATTTAAAAGTTTTAAATGGTTTGCAAAATTTTATTTCTATAGTTGATAAAGGAGTGTTAGAGGCTGCAATAAACAAAAAAAAGGCTTTATATCAAAAAAGTAACACAGTAAACGAGATTAAAAAATTTTTACAAAAACATAATTATCTTATTACAAAAATCGAGTCTGTTGATGAAAATATTAGCTATGAAAAAAATATTTATTTTCAAAGAAATAATTTTAAAAATGAATTTAAAATAAATACGAAATATAGATTAAGATTTTTTAATAGAATCATTTCAGATAAAGTAAACATGAAAGATAAATTTTTAAATCTTTTCAGTATTTACTGACTCAAATTAAACTTAATATTTCATCCACTTGAATTGAGTCTATATTATCGGTTTTATGAATTTTCTTACTATCTAATACTTTTACATATTTATTTTTTGGTGCAAATTTATCAGCATTAGTAGGACCAAATAATACAATCATAGGTATATCAGCTAAAGATATCATATGCATAATACCATTATCAATTGATACGGCAGTATTTAATCTCGCTGCTAAAGCAGTAACGAGAGCAGGAGAGGCTAATTTTGAATTTAGTTCTGGAAAAATTGCTGAAGGAACCTGATTTTTAATTTTCTCTATCAACTCAATATTATCTTTTTCAATAAAAAAAACTGGAATTTTATTTTTAGCAAGTATTTTATTTGCCAATGAAGTAAATTTAAAAATTGACCAGCTTTTTTTTCTATATTCATTTCCTTGAGTAATAGAAAAACCAACATAATTTGAATTAGGGAGAAGTCTTTTAGCTTCTTTTAAAATATCTTTTGATAATTTATTTACCTTAAAATCAAGTCTTATTATATCTTCCTCAATAAACAAACTGAGATTTTCTATGTGATCCAAGGATTTTGAATGTAATTTTTTAGTAGAAAAAAAACCATTAAATGTTCTAGAATAAAATAATTCATGCGGAATTTGTTTTAAAATTAAAGAGTTTCTAAATTTTGTTTGTAAATCAATTATTAAATCAAACTTTTTTTGTGAATTAATAAAAGCTCTCTTTTTCACAAATAATAAGTGCCACCAACGGAAGCCAAAATATTTAAGGTTTAGATCTACTGTTTCTAATCTGATACCATATTCTCTTAATTTACCATTAAAATGATTTGTGTGAGCTCCTAAATAGTAAAAATTAGATTTTCTAAAATGATTTTTTAAACTTAAAATCAATGGAAATAATTGTATTGAGTCGCCTAATCCACCACCAGAATTGTATATCAAGATTTTTTTCATGAGATTAATGTACTTTATAAGATTTAAATAATAATATAAATGTCATATATATTACAAAAAAATTATGTGCCCTCGTGGTGAAATTGGTAGACACAAAGGACTTAAAATCCTTGCCCTTTTGGGAGTGCCAGTTCGAGTCTGGCCGAGGGCACCACTTTAAAGATGAATAAACAGCTAATAATTTCAGATACTAATTCAAAATCTTTAAAAATAAAGAAACAAATTTTTAAATTATTAAATAAAGAAAAAATCAAAAGAACTAATTTGATAATAGTCATTGGTGGGGATGGTTTTATGCTTCAAACTTTAAAAAGAAATAAGAAATTAAAGAAATCTTTTTACGGAATTAATTCAGGGGATTATGGATTTTTAATGAATAAATTTTCCAAAAAGTTTTTAATAAAAAATTTAACAAAAGCAAAAACTGTTAATATTTCTCCACTAGAGATGTCTGTTACTACTAAAAATAGAATAAGGAAATACATAGCAATTAATGAAGTTTCAATACTTAGACAAAGTAGGCAAGCAGCCAACCTATCAATACAAAGTAATAAAAAAAATATTATTAAAAAGTTAGTATCAGACGGTGTGTTAGTATCAACGCCTGCAGGAAGCACAGCTTATAATTTGTCTGTGCATGGTCCAATTTTAAACTTAAATTCAAAAAAAATTTCTATCGCACCTATAAGTGCTTTTAGACCAAGAAGGTGGGCTGGAAAAATAGTAAGTGAAAAATCTAAAGTAACTATTACAAATTTAAATCCAAAAAAAAGACCAATCAGTGCTGTTGCAGATAATATTGAAGTACGAAATGCAAAAAGAATAATTGTTAAAGTCCAAAATAAAATAAAATTTAGTCTTCTCTATGATAAAAATACAAGTCTTCAGAAAAAAATTAAGTTAGAACAATTAAGAAAAGAGACTATTTAAACATGGTGCCCTCACACGGACTCGAACCGCGAACCTATTGATTACAAATCAATTGCTCTACCAATTGAGCTATGAGGGCCTAAGGTCTCTTTAAAATAAAATAACTCAAAATACAATAAAATAAATAAAATTCTTATTTAATTGACTGAAAAATATAATGACAAACAACAGAGACCGTATTTGAAATATTTAAACTCTCTATATTATTATTCATATTAACTTTAAATTTAAAATCTGAATTTTCTAGAGTCTTAGCTTTTACTCCATAGCCCTCAGATCCAAATAACAATACATTTCTACCTTTCCAATTATTGTTTGTAAAATCTTTCTTGGCACTTACATCAAAAGCACTAATCCAAAATTCTTTAGTTTTAAGAAATTTAAGAGCAGTATTTAAATTCGAAACTTTAAAAATTTTTAGGTGTTCAGCTCCACCACTTGCACTTTTGTAAAGCAATTTACTTTTTGACGGAAAAGATCTATCTTTTACTATCAGTCCATCAATATTAAAAGCGACAGCACTTCTTATAATTGAGCCAATATTTCTCGGATCAGTCACTTCTTCTAAAGCTATTAAATTTATATTTTTATTTTTATTATCTAAAACAAATTCTTTAAGTGTTATTTCATCTAGTTGTTCAACTTCTGCAACTAATCCCTGGTGGGCTGTTTCATCTCTACCGCATAAGTTATCGAGTTCTCTTCTAGATTTAAAGAAAACACTAACTGATTTAAATAAGTTTAAAGATTGATTTTCTCTGTTAAGCTTTTTTTGAGCATCCTCAGTAACAAAAACTCGTTCTATTTTTCTTGAAGGATTTTTAAGCGCCTCCAAAACAGCATGTTTTCCAACTATTAAAAATGTGGTTTTTTTCATGATTTTTAAGCAATTTTTCAAATTACTAGCATATTTTAAGGCAAAATGATTTATTGCAATTATTTGATAAATGCTTATAAAACGCTTGTTGTTAAATGCTTTTTAAGTTAGTGGGTATCCCCACAATAGTTGTTTGGAGGGGTACCAAAGCGGTCAAATGGGGCGGGCTGTAAACCCGTTGACTTCGGTCTTCGAAAGTTCGAATCTTTCCCCCTCCACCAAACTTGAAAAATTTAATAATAAAGAGCGTAATAAGTTTGGATAATGCGGGTGTAGTTCAATGGTAGAACGCTAGCCTTCCAAGCTGGATGTAAGGGTTCGATTCCCTTTACCCGCTCCAAAATTAAAAAATTAAAAAGTGAGGAAAAAAAAAGATGTCAAAAGAAAAGTTTAACCGAAACAAACCACATTGTAATATTGGTACAATCGGACACGTAGACCATGGAAAAACTACTTTAACAGCAGCAATAACAAAAGTTTTATCTGAGGCTGGTGGATCAAGTAGTGCAAACTTTGTAGCTTATGATCAAATAGATAAAGCCCCAGAGGAAAAAGAAAGAGGAATTACTATTTCAACTGCGCACGTTGAATATGAAACAGAAAAAAGACATTACGCTCACGTAGATTGTCCAGGTCACGCAGATTATGTAAAAAATATGATTACTGGTGCAGCACAAATGGATGGTGCAATATTAGTTGTTAATGCAGCTGACGGTCCAATGCCACAAACAAGAGAGCACATTCTTTTAGCGAGACAAGTTGGTGTTCCAGCTATCGTAGTTTTTCTAAATAAAATTGATACAGTTAAAGATAAAGAACTTGTGGATTTAGTTGAAGAAGAAATTAGAGAACTTCTCACCTCGTACAAATTTCCAGGAGATAAGATCCCTATCGTCAAAGGGTCAGCATTGAACGCTGTAGAAGGTAAAGATGAGGCGACAGGCAAAAATGCAATAATGGAATTAATGAAAGCCGTCGATGAAACTATTCCGCAACCAGACAGACCAAAAGACAAACCATTCTTAATGCCGGTTGAAGACGTTTTCTCTATCTCAGGAAGAGGAACAGTTGTAACTGGAAGAGTAGAGTCAGGAGTTATTAAAGTTGGTGAAGAGATTGAGATAGTAGGTATAAGAGATACCAAAAAATCTGTTTGCACTGGTGTTGAAATGTTTAGAAAACTTTTAGATAGTGGTGAAGCTGGTGATAATATCGGTGCGCTTTTAAGAGGAGTTGAGAGAGACGATGTTGAAAGAGGACAAGTTCTTTGTAAGCCTGGTTCAATTACTCCTCACACTGAATTTGAGTGTCAGGCATATATTTTAAAAAAAGAAGAAGGTGGAAGACACACTCCTTTCTTTACAAAATATAGACCACAATTTTATTTCAGAACCACTGACGTGACAGGTGAGGTAACATTGCCTTCAGGTACGGAAATGGTAATGCCAGGGGATGATGGCAAATTTACTGTTAAGTTAATTACACCTATAGCAATGAGCGAAAATTTAAATTTTGCCATTAGAGAAGGTGGAAAAACAGTTGGAGCTGGGGTAGTAACAAAGATAATAAAATAACGCTTAGGAGCGTAGTTCAATTGGTAGAGCGCCGGTCTCCAAAACCGGAGGTTGTGGGTTCGAGTCCCTCCGCTCCTGCCAAATTGGTTTACTTTATGATAAATCCTTTAAAATTTTTCCAGGAAGTGAAACAAGAAACTTTCAGAATTACCTGGCCAACAAAAAAAGAAACTATGATGGGCGCACTAATGGTGTTTGCTCTAGCGTCTATAGCTGCTATATTTTTTTTGATTTTAGATCAATTACTTAGATTTCTTTTAAACTTAGTTTTAACTATTAGTTTTTAGATTATGAATTGGTATATAGTGCAAGCTTATTCGGGTTTTGAAAAAAAGGTTGTTGAATCAATCAAGGAAATATTAAAAAAACATAAATTATCGGAAAAACTTGACGAAATTTTAATTCCTACACACCAGGTTACAGAGGTAAAAAAAGGTAAAAGAACTAAAAAAGAGAAAAAATTTTTTCCAGGTTATGTATTGATAAAAATTGATTTGAATAAACAAATTTATCACTTGATAAAAAATCTTCAAAAGGTAAGCGGCTTTCTAGGGTCTTCAGATAAACCTACACCTATCTCAGATAATGAAATTAAAAGAATTCTAGGACAAGTTTCGGAAAGTGCTGTAAGTCAAAAATCTGGCATAAATTTTGAAATAGGAGAGAAAGTTAAAGTTTGTGACGGGCCTTTTGCATCATTTAATGGATTAATTGAAGAAATTGATGAAGAAAAATCTAGACTTAAAGTGTCAGTTTCTATATTTGGTAGAGCAACACCGGTAGATTTAGAATTTAATCAAGTGGAGAAAAATTAAATGGCAAAAGAAATAGTAGGATATGTTAAACTTCAAATAAAAGGAGGTCAGGCTAATCCAGCCCCTCCTGTTGGTCCTGCATTAGGTCAACGTGGAATCAATATTATGGAATTTTGTAAAGCGTTTAATGAAAAAACAAAAGCTTTTATGGGTAAACCAGTTCCAGTAGTAATAACGGTTTATAAAGATAAAAAATTTGATTTTATTATAAAATCTCCGCCGGCTTCTCACTTCATAAGAGAAGCAGCAAAATTAAAAAGTGGTTCTAGTGAGCCCGGAAGAGTAGTTGCAGGATCAATAACTATGAAGCAGGCTGAAGCAATAGCAAAAGAAAAAATGAAAGATTTGAATGCTTTTGATTTGAAGGAAGCCACAAAAATCATATGTGGGTCAGCAAGATCGATGGGAATTGAGGTTAAAGAATAATTATGAAAAAAAGATCAAAAAGGTACAAAAAAATTATTGAATCTAAAGTTAAAGATAAAAAGTTATTAGCAAAAGATATATTAGATCTAATCAAAAAAAATACTAATGCTAAGTTCGATGAGTCTGTCGATGTTTCATTAAGAATAAATTTAAAACAAAGTAAAGGTGGAGATTTTAATCTTAGAACGACTGTCCAATTGCCGAATGGATCTGGTAAAAAAGAGACAATAGCTGTTTTGTGTGAACTAGATAAAATTACCGAGGCTAAAAAAAGCGGTGCAGAAATTATTGGCTCTGATGACCTGATTGAGAAAATTGCAGGTGGAAAATTCAATTTTACAAAACTTATTTGCACCCCAGGTATGATGGGCAAAATTGGAAAACACGGAAAAGTTCTAGGTCCAAAAGGTTTAATGCCAAACCCTAAACTTGGCACGGTCTCAAATGATATCAATAAGGCCGTTAAAAATATCAAAACAGGATTGGTTGAGATTAAAAATGATAAAGATGGAAATCTGGCTTCTTCGATCGGAAGAAAAAGTTATACAGTTGAAAAATTAGTAGAAAACTTTAATTATTTTATTGACAGTGTAAAAAAAGAAAAACCTGAAAATATGAAAGGAGAGTTGATAAAAAATATTTTTATTACGTCTTCAATGGGTATTTCATACAAAGTAGGAGCAAAATAATAATTATGATGAATAAAGAGTCAAAAAAAGCTTATATCGAAGAAATGAAAAAAAACTTTACTGCTAACGAGTCAGTAATGATTGCTCAATATCAAGGCCTTAATGTGAATGAACTTGATGCTTTAAGAAAAGAGTTAAGAGAAAAAGGTATTTTGTTCAAAATAACAAAAAATAGGATTACAAAAATCGCTTTGAAGGATACACCAAAAAAGGATTTAGAAAAATTTTTCACCGGGCCTACTGCTACTGCAATATCTTCAGACCCTATTTCTACAGCCAAAATTTTAACCAAGTTCTCTAAAACTAATAACAAATTAAAAATTATTGCTGGATTTATGGATGGCAAAGTTTTAGATGAAAAAGAGGTGTCTATAATAGCCACACTCCCATCTTTAGAAGAAGCAAGGGCTAAAATAGTGGGTATTTTGACCTCACCAGCTCAAAAATTAGTTAGTATTTTACTTGCACCTGGCTCAAAAATTGCTAATTTAGCGCGCGCAAAGAGTTTAAAAAAATAATTCATAGGATTTACAATGGCAGATTTAAATAAAATTATAGACGAACTCTCTTCACTTACTGTTGTAGAAGCAGCTGAGCTTTCAAAACAACTTGAGGAAAAATGGGGAGTAACCGCAGCTGCACCAGTAGCAGCAGCTCCAGCAGGTGGTGCTGCAGCACCAGCAGGCGAGGAGAAATCAGAATTTTCACTTTTCTTAGCAGCAGCTGGGGATAAAAAAATAAATGTGATTAAAGAAGTTAGAGCAATAACTGGTTTAGGTTTAAAAGAGGCTAAAGATTTAGTTGAGGGTGCACCAAAAGAGATTAAGGGTGGTGTAGCCAAAAAAGAAGCTGAAGAATTTAAGAAAAAACTTGAAGCAGCTGGGGCTAAAGTAGAATTAAAGTAAACAATATTTAAGACTAAATTGTTGTAAGCTAACGCTTGCAACAATTTTATTATATTTGATGCAATTATCTTTTACTCAAAAGAAACATATTAGAAAAAACTTTGGAAAATTAGTCGAAGGCTTATCTATACCAAATTTAATTGAGGTTCAAAAAAATTCTTACAATGAATTTTTAAAATCAAAGTCATTAAATGATCAATTGAATGAACTATCAACTGGGATTGATAAAGTTTTTAAATCAATTTTTCCGATTGAGGATGGAAACGATAAATCTACACTAGAATACATTTCCTATAAATTAGAAAAACCAAAATTTGATGTTATTGAATGTAAACAAAGAAGCTTATCATATTCTGCAGCACTGAAAGCAAATTTAAGATTAGTAGTTTATGATATAGACGCTGAGAATAATACTAAGCAAATTTTATCTGCTAAAGAGCAAGAAGTCTTTATCGGAGATTTACCTTTAATGACTCCTAGTGCAACTTTTATAACCAATGGTGTCGAAAGAGTTGTTGTTAATCAAATGCATAGAAGCCCGGGAGTTTTCTTTGATCATGATAAAGGAAAAACACATGCAAGTGGAAAACTTTTATTTAATTGCAGAATAATTCCAGGAAGAGGCTCATGGTTAGACTTTGAGTTTGATCCTAAAGATATTTTATATTTCAGAATAGACAGAAAGAAAAAACTTCCAATCACAACTATATTGTTTGCACTGGGATTTTCAAAAGAAAAAATAATTAATACGTTTTATTCAACAAACAAGTATACGTACAATAGTGAAAAAAAATGCTGGTCAACTGACTTTATTCCTGAAAACTTTAAACGACCTATAAAACTTTCATATGACTTAATTGACTCAAATAATAATAAAAAAGTTCTTTCAAAAGGAGAAAAATTAAACATAATTATTGCTAAGAGGCTTCAAGAGAAAGGATTAAAATCAGTTTTAATTTCAAATGATGAAATTATTGGTAAATATTTAGCCACAGACATAAAAGACAATAATGGTGAAAGAATTGTTGGCGCTGGATTTGATATTACCGAAGAACTTTTAGAAAAAATAATTAAGCTTGATAAAAAAATTTTAGAAATTGTAAATATTGATCCAATTAATAAGGGTCCTTATATCCTTGAGTCATTAAAAATAGACAAAAATTCAAATAAATCTGAAGCACTTTACGATATATACAAAGTTTTGAGACCTGGGGAAGCTCCATCCATAGAAATTGCTGAAGAAATTTTTACAAATTTATATTTTAAAAAAGAGAGATATGATTTGTCTGAGGTTGGTAGAGTTAAGCTAAACTCGAAATTAAATTTAACTACTAGTCCCAGAAAAACAATTTTAGATACAAACGATATTGTAGCGATAATTAAGTTTATGTTAGATCTTAGAGATGGAAAGGGAGATGTTGACGATATCGATCATTTAGGTAATAGACGAGTTAGGTCAGTTGGTGAATTAGTTGAAAATCAATTTAGAATAGGTCTTTTAAGAATGGAAAGGACTGTTAAAGAAAAAATGTCTACTTTTCTTGAGATAGAGTCGGCAATGCCTCAAGATTTAATTAATGCAAAACCTATAACTACCTCGCTAAAAGATTTCTTTGCAACATCTCAACTTTCTCAATTTATGGATCAAACAAACCCATTATCAGAAATTACACATAAAAGAAGAGTTTCAGCATTAGGTCCAGGTGGTTTAACCAGAGAGAGAGCAGGATTTGAGGTGAGAGATGTTCACCCAACACATTACGGTAGGATTTGTCCGATTGAAACACCAGAAGGACCAAACATTGGTTTAATTAATAGTTTAGCAACATATTGTAGGGTAAATAAATTTGGATACATCGAAAGTCCTTACAAAAAAGTTGTTAATGGTAAAGTCACTCAAGAAATAAAATATTTATCTGCAATAGAAGAGGAAAAATTTACAATAGCACAAGCAAATTCAGCACTAAACAAAGACGGGTCTTTCGTTGAGGAGCTTGTGGCGTGCAGAAAAAATTTAAATTTTGAACTATCAAATACTGATAACATCGATTTTATTGATGTTTCACCGAAACAACTAGTTTCTGTAGCAGCAGCTTTAATCCCGTTTTTAGAAAATGATGATGCTAACAGGGCACTGATGGGATCAAATATGATGAGGCAAGCTGTACCGTTATTAAAACCTGAGTCACCTTTAGTTGGTACAGGGATTGAATCTGATGTTGCCTTGGACTCAGGTGTAACAATTGTTGCAAAAAGGAATGGAGTAGTAGATAAAATTGACGGAAAAAGGATTGTTGTTAAAGCAACAGAAGTTACAGATCTTTCACAGTCAGCAGTAGATATATACAATTTATCAAAATTTCAAAGATCAAATCAGAACACTTGTATTAATCAAAAACCTTTAGTCAAGGTGGGAGATAAAATAAAAAAAGGTGATATTATCGCAGATGGTCCAGCAACTAAATTAGGTGAGCTAGCATTGGGGAAAAATGTAACAGTAGCATTCATGCCTTGGCAAGGTTACAATTTTGAAGACTCCATATTAATTTCAGAGAGATGTGTGACAGATGATGTTTTTACTTCTGTACATATAGAAGAGTACGAGTCAATGGCCAGAGATACAAAACTTGGTGCTGAGGAAATAACAAGAGACATACCGAATGTAAGTGAGGAAAGATTAAGAAATTTAGATGAGTCTGGAATTGTTTATGTTGGAGCCGAAGTTAAACCAGGTGATATTTTAGTGGGGAAAGTTACTCCAAAAAGTGAAACATCGTCAAGTCCTGAGGAAAAACTTTTAAGATCAATATTTGGAGAAAAAGCTACTGACGTTAGAGACTCTTCTTTAAAATTACCTTCTGGAAGCGCAGGAGTTGTAATTGATGTAAGAGTTTTTAATAGACATGGTATTGAAAAGGATGAAAGGTCAATTGCTATTGAAAGAGCTGAAATTGAGTCTGTGCAAGAAGACAAAAAAGTTGAGGAAGAAATCTTAAACCGAAATATTAAGTTAAGAGCTATAGATTTGTTAAACGGACAAAGTATTAATAAACAATTTAAGGAATTAAAACCTGGAACTACTTTAAATAAAAATGATTTCGAAAATTTAAGTTTAAAAGATCTTTGGAAGATTTCGTTCCAAAAAATGGAAATAAATCAGAATTTAGAAAAACTAAAAAATCAATTCGACAACGCTTCAGAGGACATTAAGTTAAGGTTTGAGGATAAAGTAACAAAGATACAACAAGGGGATGATTTATTACCAACTGTCATGAAGGTTGTTAAAGTATTTGTTGCAGTAAAAAGAAGATTAATGCCAGGTGATAAAATGGCTGGACGACATGGGAATAAAGGAGTTGTGAGTAAAATTGTACCTGTTGAGGATATGCCGTACATGGAAAATGGTAAGCCTGTAGATATTGTTTTAAATCCACTAGGTGTGCCCAGTCGTATGAATGTTGGTCAAATTTTAGAAACACATCTAGGTTGGTCTTGTTCAGAACTCGGTGATCAAATTAAGAAATATTTAAAAAACGTGAATGAAGAAATTGAAAACGTAAAACAAAAATTAAAAGAAATTTATGGTTTAGCATATTATGAGAATGTTATCTCAAAATTAAATAATAAAGAAATTGTTGAACTTATAGAAAACCTATCAAAAGGTGTTCCTATAGCTACCCCAGTATTTGATGGTGCTAGCACAAAAGATATAACTGAAATGCTTGGGCTTGCAAAACTTCCAAATACTGGTCAAACTCACCTTTGGAATGGTCAAACAGGTGAGAGATTTGATAGACCAGTTACGGTAGGAATAATTTATATGCTTAAACTAAATCACTTGGTTGAAGATAAAATTCACGCAAGATCTACTGGCCCATACAGTTTAGTAACTCAACAGCCTCTTGGTGGTAAAGCTCAGCTAGGAGGTCAACGATTTGGTGAAATGGAAGTTTGGGCATTAGAGGCTTACGGTGCATCGTATACACTACAAGAAATTTTAACTGTTAAATCAGATGATGTAGCAGGTAGAACGAAAGTTTACGAGACAATAGTTAAGGGAAATAACAATTTTGAGTCTGGAGTACCAGAGTCTTTTAACGTTCTCGTTAAAGAGATACGAGCATTAGGTTTAAATATTGAATTAAATTAATTATGGATAAAAGCTTAACTAAAAACTTTGATAATCAGATCTTGGCTAATGAAAATAATTTTAACAGTATTAAAATTACTTTAGCTAGTCCCGAAAAAATTAAATCATGGTCGTATGGAGAAATTAAAAAACCTGAGACAATTAATTATAGAACATTCAGACCTGAGAAAGATGGACTGTTTTGTTCTAGAATATTTGGACCGGTTAAAGATTATGAATGTCTATGCGGAAAATACAAAAGGATGAAATTTAGAGGGATTATTTGTGAAAAATGCGGAGTAGAGGTAACAAAATCAAATGTTAGACGAGAAAGGATGGGACATATAGATTTAGCATGTCCAGTAGCACATATTTGGTTTTTAAAATCATTACCAAGTAGAATCTCCTTAGCAATTGATATGAAACTAAAAGAAGTTGAAAAAGTTTTATATTTTGAAAGTTTTATAGTTGTTGAACCAGGCCTTACCAATCTCAAAAAAGGTCAATTAATTTCCGAAGAAGCTTTATTGAAAGCTCAAGAAGAATTTGGTGAAGACGCATTTACAGCTGGAATCGGTGCTGAAGCAGTGAGAGAAATTTTGTTAAACTTGGATCTTAAAAGTGAGCAACAGAAACTCAGAGAGTCACTAAAATCAATTAAATCTAAAGTCACGGAGGAGAGGACTATAAAAAGATTAAAATTAATAGAGTCTTTTATTTCCTCTGGTAATAAACCAGAGTGGATGATTTTAACTTCAGTTCCAGTAATACCTCCAGAACTTAGACCTTTAGTTCCTTTAGATGGTGGTAGGTTTGCAACTTCAGATCTAAATGATTTATATAGAAGAGTAATTAATAGAAACAATCGTTTAAAAAGACTATTGGACCTCAAGGCTCCTGATATAATTGTAAGAAATGAAAAGAGAATGCTTCAAGAATCTGTTGACGCTCTCTTTGATAATGGAAGAAGAGGAAGAGTAATTACAGGAACTGGTAAGAGGCCATTAAAATCTTTAGCAGAGATGCTTAAAGGAAAACAAGGGAGATTTAGACAAAATCTTTTAGGTAAGAGAGTAGATTATTCAGGAAGATCGGTAATTGTAGTTGGCCCAGAATTAAAATTACATCAGTGTGGTCTACCAAAAAAAATGGCATTAGAGTTGTTTAAACCTTTTTTATATGCCCGATTAGACAAACTAGGTTTAGCAACTACAATCAAACAAGCAAAAAGACTTGTAGAGAAAGAAAAAAGTGAAGTATGGGATTCCCTTGAGCATATAATAAGAGAACATCCAATATTGTTAAACAGAGCCCCAACATTGCATAGACTCGGAGTTCAAGCTTTTGAAGCTAAGTTGATAGAAGGGAACGCAATTGAATTACACCCTCTAGTTTGTGCCGCTTTCAATGCTGATTTTGATGGTGATCAAATGGCGGTTCATATTCCATTAAGTTTAGAGGCTCAACTAGAGGCCAGGGTACTAATGATGTCAACAAATAACATATTAAGTCCGTCTAATGGAAAACCTATAATTGTACCAAGTCAGGATATAGTGTTAGGTATTTATTATTTGTCTCAAGATAGCGAAGATGAAAATAAAAAACCAAAAGGTATATTTTTAAGTGTAGAGGAAATTGAACAAGCTTTAGAAAATAAATCTATAAGCTTACACTCAAAAATTATTTCTGTTTTTAATACAATAGATGAAAAAGGTAACAAAATTAAAGAAAAATATACAAGTACAGCAGGTAGATTTTTATTGGCAAATCTATTGCCGATAAATAGTAATATAAAATTTAGTTTAGTTAACAAACTTCTTACCAAAAAAAATGTTTCAGAAGTAATCGATACTATTTTTAGATATTGTGGACAAAAAGAAACAGTAATTTTTTGTGACAGGATTAAAACTTTAGGTTTCAAGCACGCTTTTAAAGCAGGAATTTCATTTGGAAAAGATGACTTAATTATACCTAAGACAAAAGAAAATTTAATTAATAGCACAAAAAAACAAATAGAAGAGTATGAAAAACAATACTCAGACGGACTAATTACTAGGGGAGAAAAATACAATAAAGTAGTTGATGTATGGTCAAAATGTACAGATACAGTCGCAAATGAAATGATGAAAGAAATTTCATCTGCTGAAAAGATTTATGACGATGATAGGATTGAAACTAACTCGGTTTATATGATGGCAGATTCTGGTGCCCGTGGATCTCAGGCTCAGATGAAACAGTTAGCTGGAATGAGAGGACTAATTGCTAAACCATCTGGAGAAATTATCGAAACACCAATTATCTCTAATTTCAAAGAAGGTCTCTCGGTTTTAGAGTATTTTAATTCAACGCACGGAGCTAGGAAAGGCCTTGCAGATACAGCATTGAAAACAGCTAATTCAGGTTACTTAACAAGGAGATTATGTGATGTTGCTCAAGATGTTCAAATTACAAAAGCCGAATGTGAGCCGAAAAAAAGATCATCCGTCACTATTTCTGAAATTATTGAAGGAGGAAATATTTTAGTAAGTTTATCTGAAAGAGTTTTAGGAAGAGTGATAGCGGAAAATATTAAAAATCCTGTTACTGGCGAAATCATCATTAAAAAAGATAAACTTATTGATGAATTTGATTGCGAAAAAATAGATGCAGCTGGTGTAAAATCTGTCAACGTCTATTCCGTAATAACTTGCGCCTCTACAAGAGGAGTATGTCAAGTTTGCTATGGTAGAGACTTAGCAAGAGGAAAACTTGTGAGTATAGGTGAAGCAGTAGGAATGATAGCAGCCCAATCTATAGGAGAGCCTGGTACTCAATTAACAATGAGAACTTTTCATGTCGGTGGCACAGCACAAATTAAGGAAGAGTCACAAATTATTTCTCAAACAAAAGGTAAACTTAATATTATTAATAAAAATTTAATTGAGGACTCTAAGAAAAATATAATTGTAATGGGAAGAAATACACAATTGAGTATTGAGGACGAAAACAAAAGACAACTTGCCATATATAAGGTAAATTATGGTTCAAAATTATTTTTTAAAGATGGTGAGATAATTGATAAGGGAAAAAAGATAGCTGAGTGGGATCCATACACGCTACCTGTAATTGCAGAAACAAACGGTATTGCAAATTATATGGATTTAATGGAAGGAAGTTCGCTAACAGAAACATTAGATGATGCAACAGGATTATCTACAAAATCAGTAACAGATTGGAAATCCTCATTAAAGAATTCAGAGCTTAAGCCAAGAATAACTCTGAGAAATGAAAAAGGTGAGATAATAAAAAAAGCTGATGGAAATGAAGCTCGATATTATTTAGTTCCTGATACAATATTATCAGTTAAAGATGGACAAAAAATTTCTGCTGGAGATGTGTTAGCTAGACTACCGAAAGAAACATCTAAAACAAAAGATATTACCGGTGGACTGCCTAGAGTTGCCGAATTATTTGAGGCAAGAAGGCCAAAGGATAGCGCAATTATTGCTGAAAACGATGGTGTAATAGAATTTGGTAAAGAAGTTAGAGGTAAGCAAAAAATTTCAATAGTTTCTACAACTGGAGAAACGTCAAATTATTTAATTCCTAAAGGCAAACATGTAAATTTTAATCAAGGAGAAAAAATTAAGAAAGGGGAATATTTATTAGATGGAAGTCCTGCCCCGCACGATATACTTAGAATTTTAGGTGTTGAAAAACTAACAGAATATTTTGTTACAGAAGTACAAGAGGTTTATAGACTTCAGGGAGTAGTAATTAACGATAAACATATCGAGACAATTGTAAGACAAATGTTGAAAAGAGTAGAAATAAAAGACCCAGGTGAGTCAGAGCTTTTAGCAGGTGAAGTAATTGACTTGTTGGATGTAAATTCAATTAATGACAAATTAAGAGAAGAAAAGAAGAAACCAGCAATTTATGAAAGAGTATTATTAGGTATAACGAAAGCTTCACTGCAAACAAATTCATTTATCTCTGCAGCTTCATTCCAAGAAACTACTAGAGTTCTAACTGATGCGTCAGTGAAGGGAAAAACTGATACCTTAGAGGGATTAAAAGAAAATGTAATAGTAGGTAGATTAGTTCCAGCAGGTACTGGGCTTACTAAAATGGGATGGGATAAGCAAGCTAAAGAGCAAGATAAAGCAAGGTTAGAAGAATTAAAAAAACAAGAGCTAGAATCCGCAAATTCAGCCCCTGAACAGACTGTTTAAGCGCCGGATTAAAAACCTTTATACGTTGACTTTTGTTAATTCAATGTTAATTTACGGCAATTTTGAAAGTTAGAAGTAAGGTATTTTAGAACCTTAAACACTAACAAAAATTCTTGAAAAAGGTATTTCTTATTCTTTAACTTCAAAATATTATTATGCCAACAATAAACCAACTGATTAAAAAAAGTCGAGTTAGACCTGTTGCGAGAAACAAAGTCCCCGCGCTTGAAAAACAACCTTTGAAAAGAGGTGTTTGCGTTAAAGTTTATACCACAACACCAAAGAAACCCAATTCTGCTTTAAGAAAAGTTGCAAGAGTAAGATTATCAAACGGATTCGAAGTCACAGCATATATTCCAGGTGAAGGGCATAATTTGCAAGAACACTCAGTTGTATTACTTAGAGGTGGTAGAGTAAAAGATTTACCAGGCGTTAGATACCATATCCTAAGAGGAAATTTAGATACACAAGGAGTTGCAAATCGTAAACAAAGAAGATCACTTTACGGAACGAAAAAACCTAAATAATTTATGTCTAGAAAAAGAAAAGCTCCAATTAGAAAAGTTTATCCTGATCCCAAGTACCATTCAGAGGTCGTTTCAAAGTTTATAAATTCAATAATGTATGATGGGAAAAGGTCCACTGCAGAAAAAATTTTATATGATGCACTAGAAAAAATTAAATCAAAAAATAAAGAGGATCCATTAAAAATTTTTAATTCAGCTATAAGTAATGTTAAACCAAACTTAGAATGTCGTTCCAGAAGAGTAGGAGGTGCAACTTACCAGGTACCAGTTGAGGTCAAATCTAAGAGAGCTCAAGCCTTAGCTTTGAGATGGATTATGGATGCTACTAGAAAAAGAAAAAATAAAACAATGGCTGATAAATTATATTCTGAAATTATTGACGCATCACAAAACAAAGGATCAGCAATAAAAAAAAGAGAAGATACTCATAAAATGGCAGAGTCAAACAAGGCTTTTGCTCACTTTAGATGGTAAAAAATTATGACAAAGTATTCATTAGATAAATACAGAAATATTGGAATAATGGCTCATATCGATGCAGGTAAAACTACAACAACAGAGAGAGTTTTATATTATACAGGTAAAAGTCATAAGATTGGTGAAGTTCATGACGGAGCAGCAACTATGGACTGGATGGAGCAGGAACAAGAAAGAGGAATAACAATTACCTCAGCAGCAACAACTTGTTTTTGGAGAGATCATAGAATTAATATCATAGATACTCCTGGTCACGTTGATTTTACTATTGAAGTGGAAAGATCTCTTAAAGTTCTAGATGGTGCTGTTGCAGTTTTTGACGGTGTTGCTGGCGTAGAGCCACAATCTGAAACAGTTTGGAGACAAGCTGACAAATATAAAGTTCCAAGAATATGTTTTGTTAATAAACTAGATAGAACAGGTGCAGATTTTTACCGATGTGTCGATATGATTAAAGATAGACTTGGCTGCAAACCATTACCACTTCAGTTACCAATCGGAGCAGAGGCTGATTTGAAAGGTGTTGTTGATCTTGTAAAAATGAAGGGAATAGTTTGGCAAAACGAGGATTTAGGCGCAAAGTTTGAGTACGTTGAAATTCCATCTGAACTAAAGGATAAAGCAAACAATTACAGGAAAGAACTAGTTGAAACTGCGGTTGAGCAAGACGAAAAGTTAATGGAAGCTTACTTAGAGGGAAAAGAGCCATCAGAAAAGGACCTTATAAAATGTGTAAGAAAAGGAACTTTGGCCTTTGACTTTGTGCCAATACTAACAGGATCAGCTTTTAAAAATAAGGGAGTTCAACCATTATTAGACGCAGTAATAGATTATCTTCCAAGTCCAAAAGATCTGAATTCAATTGAAGGAACCAAAGTTGGATCTGAGGAAAAAGTAACAATGAATTTTGATGAAAAAGAAAATTTTTCAGCTTTAGCCTTCAAAGTAGCTAATGATCCATTTGTAGGTTCATTAACTTTTATAAGAATATACTCTGGCACACTCAATGCAGGAACCTCGATACTTAACTCATCTAAAGATAAAGATGAACGTATAGGAAGGATGCTTCTAATGCATGCAAATAGCAGAGAAGATATTAAATCCGCTACCGCTGGGGATATAGTCGCATTAGCTGGATTAAAACATACTATAACAGGACACACATTGTGTGACTCAAAAAATCCTATCTTGTTAGAGCCAATGGAGTTTCCGGAACCAGTAATTGAAATCGCTGTAGAACCTAAAACAAAAGGTGACCAAGAGAAAATGGGAGAAGCTCTTGGTAGATTGGCCAAGGAAGATCCATCTTTCAGAGTCTCTTCAGATGAGGAATCAGGTCAAACAATTATTAAAGGTATGGGGGAATTACATTTAGATATTATCGTTGATAGAATGAAAAGAGAATTTAAAGTTGAGGCAAACATAGGTGCCCCGCAAGTAGCATATAGAGAAACTATTTTAGGTAATGCTGAAATGGAATATATTCATAAAAAACAGAGTGGCGGAGCAGGACAGTTTGCTAAAGTTAGATTAAGCGTTGAACCGTTAGAGGCAGGCAAAGGTAGAGAAATAGAAAATTTAATTAAAGGTGGAGCGATACCTAAAGAATATATTCCTGGTGTTGAAAAAGGAGTCGAGGGTGTTGCTGACAGTGGTATTTTAGCTGGTTTTCCAATTATAGACTACAAAGTAAAAATTTTAGATGGACTACATCACGATGTGGACTCGAGTGTTTTAGCTTTTGAAATTGCAAGCAGAACTTGCTTCAGGGAAGCTTGCCAGAAAGCAACTTTAAAATTATTAGAACCAATGATGAAAGTAGAAGTAGTTACCCCAGAAGAGTTTATGGGAGATGTGATCGGAGACTTAAATAGTAGAAGAGGACAGGTAGGATCTACAGAGCCTAGAGGAAACGCAACAGCAATCAATGCTGTTGTTCCTTTAGCAAACATGTTTGGTTATATAAATAATTTAAGATCTTCTACACAAGGGAGAGCACAATATACAATGCAATTTAGTCATTATGATAAAGTTCCTCAAAATGTCCAAGATGAAGTAACAAAGAAACTAGCGTAATTATTATGGAAAATCAAAATATTAGAATACATCTTAAAGCTTATGATAATAAAATCTTAGACTTGTCTACAGAGGAGATAGTTAATACTGCTAAAAGGACTGGTGCACAAGTAAAAGGGCCAATTCCACTACCGACAAGAATTGAGAGGTATACTGTACTTAGATCGCCTCATATAGATAAAAAAAGTAGAGAGCAATTCGAGTCAAGAACGCACAAGAGACTAATTGATATTATAGAACCAACGCCACAAACTGTTGAAGCTTTAATGAAACTTGATTTAGCATCGGGTGTGGATATTGAAATAAAGATATAAAATTATGAGTATAGGGTTAATAGGTAAAAAAATTGGAATGACTAGGGAATTTATGGATACAGGTCAATCTGTGCCTGTTACTGTTATTAAAGTTGAAAAAGGAAGAGTGTTAGATGTGATTTCAAAAGAGAAAAGAGGGTATAATGCAATTAAATTAGGTTTTTTCAAATTGAAAAATTCTAAACTTACTAAACAAATGAAAGGATATTTCTCAAAAAAAAATACTGAGCCAAAAAGAGTACTAAAAGAATTTAGATTAGAAAATAATGAGCAGTATAAAGAGGGTAATGAGCTTGGATTAGAGATTTTTAAAGATAAAAAATTTATTGATGTAAGGTCCAAAACTATTGGAAAAGGTTTTGCCGGTGTTATGAAAAGGTGGAATTTCGGAGGATTGAGAGCATCTCATGGTGTTTCGGTGTCACATAGATCACATGGTTCTACTGGGCAGAGACAGGACCCTGGTAAAGTTTTCAAAGGAAAAAAGATGGCAGGTCATATGGGTGATAAATTAAGAACTATGTTAAACCTAGAAATAATTAAATCTGATCTCGAAAACAATCTTCTCTATTTAAAAGGTTCGATACCAGGTGCAAAAAACTCTACAGTTTTGTTAAGAGAGTCAGTTAAAAACGTCTCAAGAAAAACTTTTAAAGAAAAACATGAAGCAAAAGTAAAAGCTGCAGCAGCTAAGAAAGGAAAAAAATAGATGAAACTTCCTCTTCTTAATATTGATGGATCTAAGACAAATACTATCGAGATTTCTGACAAATTAGTTAATCTTAAGGTTAACCATAAATTAATTAAATATGTTATTGATTGGCAGCTAAATCATTCGAAACCAAGAGTTGCTAAAACAAAACAAAGAAATCAAGTTAAGGGGTCCACTAGAAAAATTGTAGCTCAAAAAGGTAGCGGTGGCGCAAGACATGCTAGTAAAAAAGCACCATTGTTTGTTGGTGGAGGTGTAGCCCATGGTCCGAAAGGTGCCGTTTACAAAATAAAAAAAATAAATAAAAAAGTTAGGAAATTAGCATTAGCTCAGTCTTTATCAAAAAAACATTTAGATAAAAGTTTGCATATTTTGGCAGATGTTAAAAAAGAAATTAAAAAGACTAAAGAATTCAATAAATTTTTAATTAAAAATAATTTAATGAATGTATTGATAATTTCAGATAAAGACTCTTTAAAAAATATAAACAAATCAGCAAGAAACATTAAGAATATTAAATTGATAAATGATGAGGGAACAAACGTTTATGATCTTTTTAAATACAAAAATATTGTCATTACCTCATCTTCTGCGAAGAAAATACAAGAAAGAATTTTAAATGAAAAAAATTAACTATATAGACTCCATTAGAAATCCAATAATTACAGAGAAAGCTACAATTTTGTCTGAGCAGAATAAAACAGTTTTCAAAGTTCATGAAAAAGCTAATAAATTTACAATTAAAAAGAATATTGAAAAATTATTCAAAGTAAATGTAGTTAAAGTCAACATCATTAATAAAAAATCGAAAATGAAATTAAGACAAGGTAAAAAATCTTTCAAAACAGGTTATAAAAAAGCAATCATTACCTTAAAAAAAGGTCAAAGCATTGACCTGACTACAGGAATATAATTTATGGCATTAAAAACTTTTAAACCCTACACAAAATCTACGAGAGGAACGGTCGTTATTGACAAGAGTAGTTTATGGAAAGGTGCACCTTATAAACCTCTTACAAGAGGTCAAAATTTTACTGGTGGAAGAAATAATAATGGGCGGATTACCTCAAGGCATATTGGTGGTGGGTCAAAACACAAATATAGAATTGTTGATTTCTATAGAAAGAAAAAAAATATGCCTGCTACTGTAGTTAGAATAGAATACGATCCAAATAGAACAGCTTACATTGCTTTAATAAATTATAAAGATAATGAAAAATCTTATATAATTTGCCCTCAAGGACTGAAACAAGGTGATGTAATCGAATCTGGAAAAAATGCTGAGATTAAAATAGGAAATACATTAGAATTGAGAGATATTCCTCCAGGAACATCTTTACACAATGTTGAATTAATTCCAGGTAATGGCGCTAAGTTAGCTAGGTCAGCAGGATCTTCTGTAACACTTTCGGGTTACGACGGTGATTATGCGATCTTGAAATTAGCGTCTGGCGAAACGAGAAAAGTCAGTAGTGCCTGTGTAGGTACCATAGGTATTGTTTCTAACCCAGACCAAAAAAATATAAAAATTGGAAAAGCCGGTAGAAATAGATGGAGAGGTAAAAGACCACAAACAAGGGGAGTTGCCATGAATCCTGTAGATCACCCGCACGGTGGTGGAGAAGGAAAAACTTCTGGAGGTAGAAGTCCAGTTTCTCCTTGGGGTCAGTCAGCAAAAGGCTTAAAAACAAGAAGACCGAAAAGAAGTGATAAATTAATAATCACTAGAAGAAAGAAAAGGAACAAATAATGACTAGATCTGTTTGGAAAGGACCATTTGTACATCCAAGTTTATTAAAAAAGATTGATAAATTAAAAGATGGGTCTAGTAAAAAACCTATAAAAACATGGTCAAGAAATTCAACAATTATTCCAGACTTTGTTGGACACAGCTTTATGATACATAATGGTAAATCATTTATCCCTATTACCATATCAGAAGAAATGGTTGGACATAAACTAGGTGAGTTTGCTCCAACAAGAACCTTTAAGGGACACACACCAGCGGATAAAAAGGCTGCTGCAACATCGGCTACTTCAGAAACAAAACCAGCAGCTGGAGATAAGAAATAATGGAAAAAAATATCACAACAGTTAGAGCAATTAATAAGAATGTTAGAACAAGTCCTAGAAAACTATCGTTAGTTTGTAGTTTTATAAAAGGAAAGAAAGCTGATATCGCTTTGAAAGATCTTGAGTTTACTAGAAAAAAAGTTGCTAAAGATGTCAGTAAAACAGTCAAATCAGCAATCTCTAATGCAGAAAATAATTATCAATTTGATATAGACAACTTGTTTGTAAAAGAAGCATTTGTAGGTAAGTCGATTGTTATGAAAAGATATAGACCTAGAGCAAAAGGTAGAGCTAGCCCTATAAAAAAACCATACAGTCGATTGACTATAATTTTAGAGGAAAAAAAAGGTAAAAAATAATGGGACAAAAAATAAATCCAATAGGTTTAAGACTTGGCATTAATAGAGGTTGGGACTCGACGTGGTTTGCTAAAAAAAGAGATTTTGGAAAGTTTTTGATTGAGGATTTTAAAATTAGAAACTATATAAAAAAAAATATCGTGAATTCAGGAGTATCAGAAATTATTATAGAGAGATCTTCTAAGAAATGTACTGTTTCAATAAACACTTCAAGGCCGGGCTTTGTAATTGGTAAAAAGGGTGCAGATATAGAAAAAATAAAGAAAAATATAATGAAAATTACTGATAGTGATGTGAACGTAAATATTAAAGAAATAAAGAAACCAGAACTAAACTCAAATCTAGTCGCAGAAAATATTGCTCAGCAATTAGTAAAAAGAGTAGCTTACAGAAGAGCTATGAAGAGAGCAATGCAATCGGCAATGAGATTAAATGCAAAAGGGATTAAGGTAATGTTAAGCGGTAGGTTAGCTGGAAATGAAATAGCAAGAACAGAATGGTTGAGAGAAGGGAGTATCCCTTCTCATACACTTCGAGCAGATATTGATTATGGTTTTGCGGAGGCTTTAACAACTTATGGAATTATAGGTGTTAAAGTTTGGATTTATAAAGGTGAATTAATGGCAAAAGACGTCGAAAAAGAAAAGAAGGAAAGGGTTAAAAATGCTACAACCAGTAAGAACTAAGTTTAGAAAAGCATTTAAAGGTAGAATTCACGGAAAAGCTACTAGGGCTATAAAATTGAACTATGGACAATTTGGCTTAAAAGCTGTTGAACCCGAAAGAATAATTGGAAAACAAATAGAAGCAGCGAGAGTCGCGTTAACAAGATATATGAAAAGAACTGGTAAAGTCTGGACAAGAATTTTTCCAAATATTCCAGTTTCAAAAAAACCAACAGAAGTTAGAATGGGAAAAGGTAAAGGATCCCCAGAGTATTACGCGTGCAGAGTGAAACCTGGAAGAATTATTTTTGAAATTGATGGTGTTTCAGAAGACGTTGCCAGAGAGGCTCTTTATAAAGCTTCAGCAAAATTACCAATTAAAACAAAATTTATAAAAAGATAATGAGTAAAAAAAGAGAAGAAAAAAAAATGACTAAAGATCAAGCTGAAAAGAAAATTTTAGCTTTAAAAAAGGATCTTTTTAACATTCGTTTTAAAAAAATTAACAACCAAATAAATAATCCAGCGCAATACAGCCAAATTAAAAAAAGTATAGCTAGATTATATACAACAATAAAAAATTCAAAATGACAAAAAAAATATTAAAAGGAGTAGTTAAAAGCGCAAAAAGCAACAAAACAATTGTAGTTGAAGTAACTAGAAAATTTAAACATCCTTTTTATGAAAAAGTTATTAAAAGGTCAAAAAAATATCATGCCCATGATGAAAATAACAAATTTAAAGAAGGACAAAACGTTTCAATTATTGAGTGTAAACCTATTTCAAAAAAGAAAACATGGCAGGTACTAGAATAATGATCCAAATTCAAACAGAATTATTAGTTGCTGACAATACAGGAGCCAAAAGAGTGGAGTGTATTAAAGTTTTAGGTGGATCAAAGCGAAGATATGCTTCAGTAGGAGACATTATTGTAATTAGTGTCAAAGATGCCATTCCAAAGGGTAAAGTAAAGAAAGGTGCAGTGCATAAAGCAGTTGTGGTTAGAACTAAAAAAGAAATTTACAGAGATGATGGTTCTAAAGTTCAATTTGATACTAATGCAGTTGTATTAACTGATGAAAAAGGTGAACCTATTGGAACTAGGATTTTTGGGCCTGTAACTAGAGAATTAAGATCAAAAGGTCATACTAAAATAATTTCACTAGCACCGGAGGTACTTTAAGATGATTTTAAAAAAAGGAACTCAAGTAAAAGTTATCTCAGGTAAAGACAAAGGTAAAACTGGAGAAATTTTAGAGATTAATAGAAAATTAAATAAGGTAAAAATAAAATCTATATGTATGAATAAAAAACACTTAAAACCAACAAAGGAAAATAAAGGTGGTATAATTTCAAAAGAAGGTTTTATACATCAATCAAACGTAAAAAATATCGATGTAAAAAAAAAAGAGAAAAAAATAGTAAATAAATGATTATGATACCAAGATTAAAAAAAACATACGAGAAAGAAATAACTTCAAAATTAATGAGCAAACTTTCATTAAAAAATAAGCATGAAGTTCCTAAAATAGAGAAGATAATTCTTAATATGGGTTTAGGTGAAGACGGAGCTGATGGAAAAAAACTTAAAGCTTGCGCAGATGACATGGCTCTAATAGCTGGCCAAAAACCAGTTATAACAAAATTTAAAAAATCAATTTCAAACTTTAAAACAAGAAAAGGATCAAATGCAGGGATTAAAGTCACATTAAGATCTTTTAAAATGTATGAATTTATTGACAGATTAGTAAATATTGCTTTACCTAGGATAAAAGATTTTAGAGGTCTTTCTTCTAAAGGTATCGACAATTCTAACAATTTTTCTTTCGGTATTAAAGAGCACATTATTTTTCCAGAAGTCAATTTTGATAAAGTTGAAAAAATAAGAGGAATGGACATCACAATAGTTACTTCGAGTAAAAGTAAATCAGGGACATTGGAATTATTAAAAGAATTCAATTTCCCATTAACCAAAAACAAAAATTGAGGAGATAATGGCAAAAACTAGTTCAATACAAAAAAATTTGAAAAGAATTAAGCTTGTAAAGAAATATGCAAAAAAAAGAGCTGAACTTAAAAAAATAATAAATAATAAAAAACTTGAATTATCTGAAAGGTTTGCAGCGCAACTAAAATTAAACAAGTTACCAAAAAACTCTTCAAAAATTAGAATTAGAAATCGATGTGAAGTTTCTGGAAGACCTCACGGAGTATATCGTAAATTAAGAATTTCGAGAATTGCATTGAGAGATATGGCATCTGCAGGAAAGATTCCCGGAATAACTAAATCGAGCTGGTAGGAGAATTATGACATTTACTGACCCAATAGGAGATATGTTTTCAAGAATAAGAAATGGACAATTACGTTTTTTAAATTCAATAATAATACCATCATCAAACTTTAGAAAAAATATTTTAGAAATTTTAAAAAATGAAGGTTATATAAAAGATTATTTTATTGAAAAAAGTGAAAATAATAAAATTACTTTAAAAGTTTCACTTAAATATTATGAAGGTCAACCTGTCATTAAAGAAATTAAAAGAATTTCAAAGCCTGGTCGAAGAGTATATTCTAGAGCAGCCAGTATACCAAAAGTCATGAATGGTCTGGGTTTATCTATATTGTCTACCCCGAAAGGTGTCATGAGTGATGCTGAGGCAAAGAAAAATAATATCGGTGGAGAAATAATTTGTAGGGTGTTCTAATGTCAAAAATCGGAAAAAAAAATATTACTATACCAAAAGATTCTTCAATTAAAATTGAGGGTGCAAATTTAACCATTACAGGACCTAAAGGAACGAAAAAACTAACGATTAATGAAAAAATTTTTTCGTCAAAGTTAAATGAAAGTCAGTTTATGATTGAACCAAAAGAGAAAAAAATTGATAAAAAGATATCGATTTTATGGGGCACTTTTAGAAGTCTTGTAAATAATGCTGTTACAGGTGTATCACAGGGACATGAAAAAATATTAGAGTTAAATGGAGTAGGTTTCAGAGCTAATTTAAAAGGAGATATTTTGAATCTGCAGATTGGATTTAGCCATGATGTTAACTTCAAAATACCCAAGGAAATTAAAATTACAGTAGAAAAGCAAACTACAATAAAAATAAATGGTGTTGATAAAGAACTAGTTTCTAAAATTGCTGCAGATATTAAAAGTTTAAAACCTGTTGAACCCTACAAAGCTAAGGGAATAAGAGAAAAGGGACAATTTATATTGAGAAAAGAAGGGAAGAAAAAATAATGAAAAAAATTCTTAATAAAACTAAAAGAAAATTAAGAAACAGAAAAAAATTAAAACAGGTTAATGTTAACAGATTGAGAATCTCAGTTTCTAAATCATTAAATAATCTATCAGCACAAATTATTGATGATAAACAAGGGAAAACTATAGTATCAGCTTCATCAATTGAAAAAGATATGAAAGCTAAAAAAGTAAAAAAAATTGATAAGTCGACTTTAGTAGGCGAAACTTTGGCAAAAAGAGCTAAGGATAAAAATATTAATGAAGTTTATTTTGACCGTGGAGAAAATAAATATCATGGAAGACTTAAAGTTTTTGCTGAAACGTTAAGAAAAAATGGATTAAAATTTTGATATGGTAGAAAACAAAAAAATTGAAAGTGATATTAAAGAAAAACTTGTAGCAATAAATAGAATTACTAAAGTTGTTAAAGGAGGGAGAAGATTTGGTTTTGCAGCTTTAGTTGTTGTTGGAAATCAAAAAGGTTCGATAGGAATTGGTCAAGGAAAGTCAAAACAAGTTCCTGACGCTATAAAAAAAGCAACGGAAAACGCTAAAAGAAATCTTATCAAAATTCCACTTAAAGACGGTAGGACTCTTCATCATGATGTAAAAGGAAAGAACGGATCGGGAAAAGTTTTTTTAAGATCTGCACCTGCTGGTACTGGTATAATCGCTGGGGGTGCTATAAGATCTGTTTGTGAAGTTTTGGGTATACAAGATGTTGTTGCAAAATCACTAGGATCAGCTAATCCTCATAATGTTTTAAAAGCCTGTGTAAATGGTCTTAAATCGCAAAATTCACCAAAAATTTTATCAACAATCAGAGGTAAAAAAATTTCTGAAATTGTTTTAAAAAGAGAGGGCAAATAATGTCTTTAAACAAGTTAATAAAGAATAATAAAAAAAAAATTAGAGTTGGTAGAGGAATCGGCTCTGGTAAAGGAAAAACTTCAGCTAGAGGTCACAAAGGTCAAAAATCTAGATCAGGCGTTGCGATCAAAAGTTTTGAAGGTGGTCAGATGCCTTTGTATAGAAGATTGCCAAAAAGAGGTTTTAAATCTTTCAACAAAAAAAATACTGCAATTTTGAATTTATCAAAAATTCAAAAAATTTTAGAAAAAAATAATATTTCTAATAATTTAGATTTAACCATTTTGAAAGAGAAAAACTTAATAGGAAAAAAAATTTCAAAGCTTAAAATTTTGGGAACTGGTGAAATCAAAAAAAATCTAGAAATTTCTGCCCACTTTGTTTCTAAACAAGCTTTAGTTAAAATTGAAAAAGCAGGTGGAAAATTAAATATACTGAAAAAATAATAATTTATGTCTAGTGAAACATTAAATACAGCTGGTGCATTTAGTCAGGCTAAAGATTTAAAAAATAGAATATTTTTTACAGTAATGGTGCTCATAATTTATCGCTTAGGCACTTATGTACCATTATCTGGTATTGACCCTGCTGCTTTGAAAGAAATAATGTCAACAAGCCAAAAAGGACTACTTGGAATGTTTAACATGTTTTCCGGTGGTGCTGTTACAAGAATGGCAATCTTTGCACTAGGAATAATGCCTTATATATCGTCTGCAATTATTGTGCAGTTATTAACTGGTGTTTCAGATTATTTTAAGAACTTAAAAGAACAAGGTGAAATAGGTAGAAAAAAGATTACTCAAATTACTAGATATGGAACAGTTCTAATTGCATTTCTTCAAGGATATGGCGTATCTGTAGGATTAGAAAATGCGGGAAACTTAGTTATAGAACCCGGAATGTCGTTTAGAATAATTACGACAATTTCTTTAGTTGCTGGAACTACTTTTTTAATGTGGTTGGGAGAACAAATAACTTTAAGAGGAGTTGGAAACGGAATTTCACTTATAATTTTTTCCGGAATTGTTGCAGAAATACCAAGGGCATTAGCATCAACGTTTGAACTTGGGAGAACAGGCGCTCTTTCAGCACTAATGATTGTCGGGATTTTTATTTTAGTGATATTAACAGTTTTATTTATAGTTTTTTTTGAGAGGGCAATGAGAAAAATTCTTATAAATTATCCTAAAAGACAGGTAGGAAATAAGATGTATGGCGGAGAGTCATCACATTTACCTCTTAAAATAAATACAGCAGGGGTTATTCCTGCTATATTTGCCTCAGCTTTATTATTGTTGCCTATCACAATTTCTAATTTTGGGTTTGCTGAGTCAGATACTTTCTTAAAAATTTCCTCAATGTTTACTCAAGGCCAGCCTCTCTATATGCTTTTATACGCTTCAGGAATTATATTTTTTGCTTTTTTTTACACTTCTATAGTTTTTAACCCAAAAGAAACTGCCGAAAACTTAAGAAAATACGGAGGATATATACCTGGAATAAGGCCTGGCGAGAGAACTGCAGAGTATATTGATACAATATTAATCCGTTTGACAACAGTTGGCTCTCTATACTTAACTTTTGTTTGTTTAATGCCTGAGTTTTTAATCGCAAAATATCCGATACCGTTTTATTTAGGAGGAACTTCTATATTAATTGTAGTAGTTGTAGCAATGGATACAGTTACTCAAGTTCAAACAAGATTAATGAGCTCTCAGTATGAGTCATTAATTAAAAAAACTAAGTTTGGTAAATAATTACGAATGAATATTGTTATATTTGGGCCACCTGGCGCTGGTAAGGGCACGCAGTCAAAATTTATTGTCAAAAAATTTAATTTATATCAGCTCTCTACAGGTGAACTCTTAAGAAACGAAATAAAAAATAAAACTCAATTAGGTTTAAAAATTTCATCCATTATGAATTCTGGAGAATTAGTTTCTGACTTAATTGTAAGTAATCTTATAGAAAAATTTGTCTCGAACAAGTCTTACAAGAATAAAATTATTTTTGATGGATATCCAAGAAATATTATACAAGCAAAAAATTTAGATACTCTGTTAAGCAAATATGACCAAAAAATAGACTTAGTTCTTAAATTATCTGTTAGCTTGGAAACGGTTAAAAAAAGAATTGCAGAAAGACAAGCTCTTGAAAAACGAGAAGACGATAGTGAAGAAGTAGCTGTTAAAAGATATAAAAACTATGAAATTTCCTCTGAGCCGGTTTTAACTTATTATAAGAAGTTAAATTTACTCAAACTTGTAAATGGTGAGGCAGGAATATCGGATATTAATCTTGAAATTAGCGGCTTAATTGACAGTATCAAGGGTTGACTTTAAATGATTTCACAATATAAATACGCAGTAAACTTAATTCATTAAAATATGGCTCGTATAGCAGGAATAAACATTCCACAAAACAAAATTGTTAGCATTGCATTAACTTATATACACGGGATAGGTTTACATTCTTCAAAATTGATTTGCCAAAAACTTAATATTCCCTCCTCAAAAAGAGTGAATCAATTAAGTGAGGAAGAGGTTTTGAAAATAAGAGAATTTATTGACGGTAATCATAAGGTCGAGGGAGATTTAAGAAGAGAGGTATCTGTTAACATTAAGAGATTAGTAGATCTGGCGTGTTATCGTGGCACTAGACATAAAAAAAAATTACCCGTTAGAGGCCAAAGAACTCAATGTAATGCTAGAACACGTAAAGGCAAAGCTATAGCTATAGCTGGAAAAAAATTAACACCACTTAAAAAGTAAAATTATATGAATAAAAAAAATGAAAAAGTTGAAAAAAAAATTGAAAATAAAAACACAGAAACTAAAAAAGTAAGTTCATTTAAAAAAAAGAAAAAAATAAAAAAGAACATTACCTCTGGAATTGCTTATGTTTACTCAACTTTTAATAATACTATAATTTCTATAGCAGACGAGAATGGTAATGTTGTATCTTGGTCATCTGCTGGAGCTAAAGGTTTTAAAGGATCAAGAAAATCTACGCCATATGCTGCGCAAATAGCAGCTGATGATGCAGGATCAAAAGCTTATGAGCAAGGGCTAAGAACTTTAACAGTTCAAGTTAAGGGTCCGGGATCTGGTCGTGAAACAGCCTTACGATCCCTTCAATCAAGAGGTTTTAAGATCACATCAATAAGAGACACAACACCAATGCCACATAATGGAGCAAGACCACCGAAAAGAAGGAGAGTATAAATGCAAGCTACAACAAATATAATTGATAAAAATTGGAAAGCTTTAATCAAGCCAAACAAATTAGAAATTACAAGCAATGAAGATAAAACAATAGCAAAAGTAATAGCCGAACCATTAGAAAAAGGTTTTGGTCAAACAATAGGAAATTCTTTAAGAAGAATACTCCTCTCATCAATTCAAGGAGCCGCTGTCACAGCAATTCAAATAGATGGAGTGCTTCACGAGTTTTCATCAATAAAAGGTGTAAGAGAGGATGTTACCGACATAGTCTTAAATGTAAAAAACCTCGCGATAAAATCTTCATCTTCAAGTACAAAAAAAATTATTTTAGATATTAAAGGCCCCAAAGAAGTTAAAGCCAAAGACATTACATTAGTCCCAGAAGTAGAAATTCTTAATCCAGATCAAACAATTTGTAATCTAGACGAGAAAACAAATTTCCATATGGAATTAATGGTTAGCACTGGAAAAGGTTATGTTCAGGCACCAAAAAATAAATCTGAGGATAGTCCATTAGGGCTTATATCAATTGACTCTCTTTTTAGTCCAGTAAAAAAGGTCTCTTTTTCAGTTGAAAATACCAGAGCAGGTAGTGCATTAGATTATGATAAGTTAGTTATGACAGTAGAAACTAACGGAACTGTGGATGCCGAAGACGCAATAGCATACTCTGCAAGAATTTTTCAAGATCAACTTTCTATGTTTGTAAACTTTGAGGATCCTCAAGAAGTAGTTAAAGAAGTTAAGACTTCTGAACCTGAGTTTAATAGAAATTTATTGAAGAGAGTAGAAGAACTGGAACTATCAGTAAGATCAATGAATTGTTTAAAAAATGACAATATTATCTATATTGGAGATTTAGTTCAAAAAACTGAGCCAGAAATGCTTAGGACACCAAATTTTGGAAGAAAGTCTCTGAATGAGATTAAAGAAGTTCTTAACACAATGTCCTTATATTTAGGCATGGAAATACCAAATTGGCCACCAGATAACATTGCTGAACTTTCCAAAAAACTTGAGGAAAATAACTATTAATGAGACACGGTATTGGTTACAGAAAACTAAATAAGACCAGTGAACATAGAAAAGCTTTGTTTAAAAATATGCTTAATTCTCTAATTAAATACGAGCAAATTATAACGACTTTACCAAAAGCTAAAGAGTTAAAACCGCAAATAGATAAAGTAATTACAATCGGAAAAAAAAATGACTTAAGCAATAAGAAAAGATTGTTTTCTAAATTACAAGATAAAAAATCAGTGACAAAAGTGTTTGGAGAACTATCAAAAAGATACAGTGCTAGAAAGGGTGGCTATACAAGAGTTCTGAAGGCAGGATTTAGAACAGGGGATGATGCTCCCATGGCTGTAATAGAATTAGTAGATAGAAACCCAGAAGCTAAAAAAATTGATAAACCCAAGAAAACAGAAATTAAAGATAAAAAAAAAGAAGCTCAAGAAGAGCAAAAAGTAGCAAGAAAATAATTTAAGCTTTCATGTCCAAGTCCTTTATTGTAGACGATGATTATAGCAACTCACGTCTAGATAAATGGTTTAAACACAAGGTATTAAGTTTA